>JAWSUV010000087.1:0-11290 GCA_033549305.1 Bacillota bacterium
CCGCCGGCGAAACGCCTGAAATTCGGGAGGCTTGTCCAAGGGACAGGGGCTTGTGCTGAGCCAGTTTCTGCCGTGCTTCAATCCGGAGACCGGCGATACGGTGATAATCGATCTCCTGGGGAAGCAGTCGGTGTTCCATTTTCCGGAATTGGTCCACACTCTTAAGCTGTTTATCGATATACCCCTGATATTTGATCTGCACTTCACACTGGGTGATAACCGATTTGGTGATTCCCGCAGGTCTTTCCGAATCCACCGCCTTTAGATCCGCATAGCTGATTTCAGGTCGTTTCAACGTATCATACAGCGAAAGCCCGGTTTTTACCAGCGAAGCGTCCTTTGCTTCCAGCAGCGGATTGATTCTCTCCGGGGGAAGGATTGTTTCCCGCAGCCGCTTTAATTCAGCTGCCACCTGCTCTTTTTTCAGCAGCATGACACGGTACCGCTCCTCAGACGCAAGTCCAAGATTCCGGCTTCTTTCTGTCAGTCGGATGTCTGCATTGTCCTGGCGCAGTACCAGCCTGTATTCTGCCCGAGAGGTCATCATGCGGTAAGGCTCGTTGGTGCCCTTGGTCACCAGGTCGTCTATCAGCACACCGATGTAAGCTTCTGCCCGGTCCAGAATAAAGGGGGGTTTTTCCTGAAGCTTCAGGACTGCATTCATGCCGGCGACGAGTCCCTGGGCAGCTGCTTCTTCATACCCTGAAGAACCATTAAACTGACCGGCACAAAAAAGGTTTTCCCACTGTTTCATTTCCAGGGACAGCTTCAACTGGGTGGGATCAATGCAATCGTACTCGATGGCGTATCCGGGGCGCATGATTCTGACATTCTCCAGCCCGGTCATCGTACGGTACATGGCCACCTGCACTTCTTCCGGCATGCTGGTGGACATGCCCTGTACATACATCTCAGTCGTATTACGGCCTTCCGGCTCCAGGAAGAACTGGTGAGTGGGCTTATCACTGAATTTGACAATTTTATCTTCAATCGATGGACAGTACCGGACACCGGTGCTTTTAATCTGACCGCTGTACATGGCCGAACGGTTCAGATTCGCTTCAATAACCGCTTTTGTCTCTGCCGTGGTGCGACTGAGCCAACAGGGAACCTGATCAATTTTCAGGGTTTCATGCTGAAAGGAAAACGGTACGATCTCATCATCCCCATCCTGACGTTCCATTTTGGAAAAATCAACGGTTCGGGCATCCACGCGCGCCGGTGTGCCTGTTTTAAAGCGTCGCAGGTCAATGCCCAGGGCTTTCAGCCGTTCGGACAGAAATTGAGCAGGAAAAAGACCGCTCGGCCCGGATTCGTAATTGATTTCCCCCATGAATACTTTGCTTTTCAGGTAGACTCCCGTGGCCAAAATAACAGCCCCTGCCCTGTACACAGCCCCGGTCCGGGTAACAATCCCGGTTACTCTCCTGTTCTCGGTGACCAGGTCCACTACTTCTGCCTGCATCAGATCCAGATGTTCCTGTTTTTCCAGCACCCTTTTCATCGCCTGCTGGTACTGCCATTTATCCGCCTGAGTTCTAAGAGAATGTACCGCCGGGCCTTTGGCGGTGTTCAGCATTTTGCTTTGAATGAACGTTTCGTCAATAATAAGTCCCATCTGGCCCCCCAGCGCATCGATTTCCCTTACCAGGTGGCCTTTTCCGGTTCCTCCGATGGATGGATTACATGCCAGCAGCGCCACCGCATCCAGCGAAATGGTGGTCAGCAACGTATTCATCCCCATGCGGGCAGCCGCCAGCCCGGCCTCACATCCCGCATGCCCGGCCCCCACCACAATAATGTCATACTTCCCGGCTTCATATTGCATGAACCTGTCTCCTCTTTATCAATTCCTGGCTCTTCATGAAACGGCACCCACTGCTTCTATTTCCCAATACAAAAATGCGCAAAAATGTAGTCCACCAGATCTTCCCGTACGGTTTCCCCAATGATTTCCCCCAGGCTGTCCATGGCGGCCTGGTAATCCACTTGGGCGAAATCCAGCGGAAGCTTTTTTTGCAGCGTCTCCAGTCCATCTTCCAGGGAATTTCTAGCTGTTTCCAGCGCCTGCTGATGCCGGACATTTGTAACCATATCCTTTTCCACGGCGTGCTTCTCTCCCTGGAAAATCATCTCTGACAATGCTTCCTCGAGCGCATCCAGGCCTGATTCCTCCAGCAGCGACAGTCTTAAAAGCTTCATCCGGTCAACCCATTCCGGCAGCTCATTTTCCCGCAGCTGCGGCGTCAAGTCTGTCTTATTGATGATGACAAGGGTTTTTTTCTCCTGAACCATCGCGAAAATGTCCAGGTCTTCCTGACTTAAATGGGTGGAGGCATCCAGCAGCACGATCACCAGATCCGCCTTCTTGAATAACTGTCGGGTTCGTTCCACCCCCAGCTGTTCCACCAGGTCTTCCGTTTCCCTGATCCCGGCAGTATCCATGAGCACCATGGGAATCCCCCTCAAATTCAGTTGTTCCTCTATGGCATCCCGCGTGGTGCCGGGAATATCTGTGACAATCGCCCGGTTTTCTCGCAGGAGCGCATTCAGGAGGGATGATTTGCCGACATTGGGCTTGCCGACGATCACCGTCTTGACGCCTTCCCGAAGGATTTTGCCCGTACGGGAGGAGTCAATGAGTCGGTTCAGCTGATGAACGAGGGCCCGGGTTTGATCCATCAGTCTCTCGTAGGTTACCGTGTCCACATCTTCTTCCTCTGAAAAATCAATGGAGACCTCCATCTCTGCCAGCAATGCCAGCGTCTTTTCCCGCAGCTGACGCACCCGTCGCGACAGATATCCTTCCAATTGGTCCATGGCAGCCTGGTGGCTCTTTTCAGTGCGGGCACTAATGAGATCCATCACGGCTTCTGCCTGTGTCAGGTCCAGCCGACCGTTCAAAAATGCCCGTTTGGTGAATTCTCCCGGCTCTGCGGCACGTATTCCGCTGGCCAGCAACAAGGCCATCATCCGGCGCACCGAGACAGCCCCTCCGTGACACTGGATTTCAACCACATCCTCCCTGGTGTACGTATGAGGGGCCTTCATGTACACCATTAAGACCTCGTCAATGGGTTCCCCTGTTTCCGGGTGGCGGATCCGCCCATACAGCATCCGGCGGGATTCCGGGTGTGGGGGTTTGTCTCCCTTTGCCGGCTCAAACAAAGGCCATGCCTTTTCCAGCGCCCGGGAGCCGCTGATCCGGATAATACCGATGCCCGCTTCTCCCGTTGCTGTGGCAATGGCAGCGATGGTTTCTTCTTTGAACATGACCTGTCTCTCCTTATTCCACGTTCTTTGAACAAAAAAACCCAGTCCACACTGGGTTTTTCTGGCCCTATTTTTTCAGGGTAATGGCCACTTTACGGTAAGGTTCTTCGCCTTCACTGTACGTCTGAACCCGTGGATCAGACTGCAAAGCCGCATGAATGATACGTCGTTCATAGGGGTTCATGGGTTCGAGAATCATTGTTTTCCGCGTCATTTTAACGGTTTTAGCCATTTTGTTCGCCAGGCGGATCAAGGTTTGTTCCCGTTTTTCCCGGTAATTCTCCGTATCCATGAAGACTTTGACGTATTTTTCCCGGTGTTTGTTGGCCACCAGGCTGGTGAGGTACTGCACCGCATCCAGCGTCTGCCCTCTTTTCCCGATAACCATGCCCATATTGGGACCGGATAAATCGATTTTCATCTGATCTTCCACATAATCAATGTCCAGTGTTACCTCCAGATTCATTGATTTAAAGAGATCCTGAAGAAACGCACGGGTTTCTTCCACAGTCCGGTCCTTTTCAATTTTGATCAACTGCACTTTGGCGTCTTTACTCCCGATAATTCCCAGAAGGCCTTTGTATGGAGCCTCCAGAATTTTCACTTCTACCTCTTCCCGAGTGCATCCAAGTTCTGTTAACCCAATGGCAATAGCTTCTTCTATGGTTTTTCCGGTTGCTTCCACCGTCTTCATTTAGCTTCACTCCCCTTGTTCGGTAATAAAGCGGTTGGCCGGTTGATCGCCAGCTGCTGACCCGTCTGGAACAGGTTGCTGACCACCCAGTAAAGTGTTAGTCCCGCAGGAAAGCTGCGTCCCCACCACATGATCATAATCGGAAAGAAATACAGCATCATTTTCTGCATTCCTTCCTGTTGCGCTCCGCCGCCTTTGGTGGCTGACATGGTTTTGCTTGAGAGATAGGTGGTAGCCCCGGCCAGGACGGGGAGAATCCATGGATCCGGCGCAGACAAGCTGGGCATCCACAGAAAGCTGGCTTCAACGATTTCCCGTGCAAACCCATAATTTTCCGGCTGCCGAAGCACTGTAAACAGTCCGATGATGATGGGAAACTGGATGAGCAAAGGCAGACAGCCTCCAAAAGGATTCACATTATGTTCCTTGTAGAGCTCCATTACCTTTTCATTCATTTTTTCTTTGTCATTCTGATATTTCTTTTGGATCTCTTTGATTTTTGGTTGAATTTCCTGCATGTTTTTCATGGATTTGGTCTGTTTGAGTGTCAAGGGAATCATGACCATTTTCACCAGAATGGTGAAAATAATGATGGAAATCCCATAATTGCCCACCACACCATAAACGATCTGCAACAACCTGCCGAGTGGCTCTGCGAATAGAGACAAATTCATAACCTCCAGATTTCATATTCAAACCGCTCATCGTTCGGTTTTTATTCATTTTTTTACTCAAAAAACGCACAAACGGAAAATTCTTTTTTACGAGACCTGTGTCTCCCTTTTTCGCCGGCCAGTTCCTGCTGCCTGCGAAAATTCCAATTGACTGGTCGAATATGCGATTACTCTTTTTCTCTTTTACCCTTTTCTTCCGGCACATAGTCCACTCCGCCTGAATGAAAGGGATGACATTTCATGATTCGCCGAAGCGTCAGCCAGGTTCCTTTCCAAAAGCCAAACCGTTCATATGCGGTCAGGCTGTATGCTGAGCAGGTGGGATAAAACCGGCAGCTGCTGCCTTTAAGTGGTGAGATCCATCGCTGATAGCCTCTGATCATGCCTATCATCATTTTTTTTGCCATGCCATCTTCTTCTTTCCGTTTTAAAGCGTTGTGTCATCTTTTTTCTCCGGAGAGCTTATCAGGACGGCCCTTTCTGCCTGCACTGTGAAACGTTTTTTTTAGCAGATGTCTCACGGCACTTTTCAGGGTCTGATAGTCCGCTTCCTGACAACTGACCCGCGCAATCCACACCAGATCATATCCGTCAGGCAGCAGTTCCTGCAGTTCCCGCAAGCTTTCCCGGATTCTTCGTTTTACCCGGTTTCGCACCACGCTTTTGCCGACTTTCTTTGAAACAGTGATGCCGATTCGCATTTCAGGTTGGCTGCTTTTTAAGTAATGCAGTACCAGGTTCCTGTTGGCAGCGGATTTCCCTTGTTGATATACCCTTCTGAATTCCCGGTTCTTTTTTAATGTGAGGGGCTGTTTCAACCGCATTCCTCCCCTGCTGATTCTCTTCAGACTGAAAAAGGCCACATCATGCGGCCTTAAGCGGTCAGTTGCTTTCTTCCCTTTAAACGTCTTCTTTGTAAGACATTTCTTCCTGCTTTTGTGCTCATCCGCTTGCGAAAGCCGTGTTCTTTGCTTCGCTGGCGTTTTTTCGGCTGATAGGTCCGCTTCATGTTTCCAACACCCCCTCATTTTGCAACCATTAATCCGTGTTGACGCACGCCCTTTATTAACTCCCTTTTTCCCGTCTTGTCACTTCATTTATCTGTCCGGAAAGAATCAGACAATAATACACATAGATTATAACGGCTTTCCCGGTAGGTGTCAAGAAAGCCTTTGTGTCCCAGCTTGTGGAAAAAAATATTTATTAATCCCCTTGTGGATAGTTGTTGAATTTGAATAAAAAAAAGGGTTTATATTTTTGCTAAAACAAGTAATTTCAATAGCTCTGTGATTTAATAAAAATATATGCAAAATTCATGGTTATCCACAGGGTGTGTGTAACGTTGTGTGTAAGTGCTTTTTATGCCAGCTATTCAGCCATCATCTTATTTTTTATTACCCTTTTTCTTTGTGGATAAAATCCGATTTGCTATCCGCCTCAACTCTTTATATAATAAAACAGAGTCACAGAACTCCTGCGAAAATGGATGTTGCTTTCACCTATTTTCACAGTGATTGAACCGTCTTTTTTTTATCTCCATTTTAGGATTTCTGTGCACCAGTGAAACAACAGGAGGTTTTTCATCATGACTCATCAACGTCAACTGCAGCAGATCTGGACTGAAACGCTGGAAATCATAAAACCTGAAATGAGTGATGTCGGGTTCGATACCTGGATGAGTGTCATTGAACCAGTAAAGATTGTTGCAGGAGAAAACAGGATTGTCCTGGGAGCGCCCACCGGCTTTATTAAAGACATTCTTAATGACCGTTATCAGCTGCTGATCAAAAATGCCATCAAGAAAGCGACTTCCCGCCCATATGACATTTCGTTCCAGTCTCCTGATGATATCTCTGAAAAAAGAGAAGAAGCAGCAGAACCTGTCACGGTCACGGAAGCACCCCCTGTTTCCCCGATCTCCATCATTCATCCTTCCTCCGGTAATTTAAACCCTAAATATGTGTTTGAAACGTTTGTGGTGGGAAACAGCAACCGATTTGCGCATGCCGCTTCTGTCGCGGTGGCAGAATCTCCCGCCAAAGCGTATAATCCTCTATTTATCTATGGCGGCGTGGGATTGGGAAAAACGCATCTGATGCATGCCATCGGTCATTACATATTGCAGCATAACCCGGGGATGAAGGTTTTTTATTCCTCTTCCGAATCTTTTACCAATGAATTGATAAATTCCATTCGGGATGACCGAAACATTGAGTTTCGTAACAAATACCGGAACGTGGATGTTTTACTGATTGATGACATCCAGTTTATTGCCAATAAGGAACGGACACAGGAAGAATTTTTCCACACCTTCAATGCGCTTCATCAATACAATAAGCAAATTATTATTTCCAGCGACCGCCCCCCAAAAGAAATTCCCACCCTGGAAGAAAGGCTTCGCAGCCGTTTTGAATGGGGTTTAATTGGTGATATTCAACCTCCTGACTATGAAACCCGCATTGCAATTCTGCGTAAAAAAGCGGAAATGGAAAACATTCGGGTGCCGGATGATGTCCTTTTGTATATTGCCAAGCGGATCCAGTCAAACATTCGCGAATTGGAAGGTGCCCTGAACCGCATTGTGGTTCAGTGTTCTCTCAATAATAATGAAATCACCCTGGAATCTGCCGGCCATACCATTAATGATATTTTTTCAACCCGCTCCCGCCAGATAACCGTTTCGTTTATTAAGGAGTATGTGGCCAATCAATACAATATCAAGCTGGAAGAGATTGATTCATCAAAAAGAACCCGCTCCATTGCTTTTCCTCGCCAGATTGCCATGTACCTGACACGGGAACTGACGGATCTATCACTTCCTAAAATCGGCACCGAATTTGGTAACCGTGACCATACCACGGTTATGCATGCGAATGAAAAAATTTCATCTGAAATGAAAATGGATGATTCCCTTAAGCACCGGATTGAAAAAATGAAAGAAGAACTCCGTGGGAACGACTAATCTTTCCCCACCTTCCTGTTAGTAACCTGTGGATGAAATGTGTCTCTTTTTATCTTTGGAGACATTTTAATAGAACCTGTTTCTTCTGTGGACAAAAAAACATTTTTTTAACAAAGTTAGTCACAGGCGTTTGTATTCATTTTACAGTGCATTCAGTGTCTTTTTAACAATTCCACAGCCCCTATTACTGTTATGACTATTTTTTTTGTTTTTATATGTCTCTTTTATTCCCGGATGAAAGAAGGAGGTTATCCACCGTGCGTTTCACCATCGATCAGAAAGAACTCCTCAAAAGTTTGACCATTGTCCAGAAAGGTGTTTCCAGTAAAACCACCCTGCCCGCGTTAAAAGGCATTTACGTGGAAGCCGTTGATCAGTATCTTAAGCTGGTGGCCACTGATCTGGATATAGGCATCGAACATTTTACCCGGGCAGAGATCGAAGAAGAAGGGGTTTTTGTCGCAGAGGCCCGGCTGTTGCTGAACATTATCCGAAAAATGCCCAGCCGTCCAATCCATTTTACGATGGAAGAACACCGGCAGCTGACCATCACCTGCGACCATATTGTCTACACACTGCATTTACTGGAGAGAGAAGAATTTCCGGAGCTGCCGATTGTGAATCCGGAAACGTCATTTCAACTTCCGCAGGATGTCTTTAAAAAAATGGTAGGGCAAACCCTTTTTTGTGCTTCCCAGGATGAATCGAAACCTTCGTTACTGGGACTGCGGTGTGAAATGACCGGCGGATTTCTGGAAATGGTTGGGGTGGACGGGTTTAGACTGTCACTGCGCCGACACCCCATTAAGACAGACATGGAAACGGCTTTTACCGTTCCCGTTAAGACCATGGCTGAAGTGAGCCAGATATTGGAGGAAAATGAAAAACCATTACAGATATCCCTCACCGACAAGCAGGTGGTTTTTGCTGTTGAAAACACAACCCTGATCTCCAGGCGGATTGACAAACCGTTTATTCAGTTTCGGGATATTCTACCCAAATCACATGAAACGGTTGTGAGAATCCCAAAAGAAACCCTTTATGCCAGTGTGGACAGGGCAAGCCTGATGGTACGAGAGGGGAAAAGCAGTCTCATTAAATGGGTCATCAGAGACGGACAGCTGTCGCTTACTGCCAGGACAGAATTAGGGCAGGTCCATGAAGAAATTCCGGTTCATCAGGAGGGGGCCAATAAAGAAATAGCCTTTAATGCACGTTATTTTCTGGAAGCTTTAAGAGTTATTGAAGAAGCGGAAATTGACATAAAGCTCAACCAGATGAATAATCCGGGGATTATTGAACCTGTCGAAGGAAATGAATGGCTGCACCTGATTTTGCCGGTAAGAATGACTGCCACTGAGGACATCTAAGGAGGCGTGTTTACGTGATCCACTTTACCATCGAAGGCGATTACATAAAACTGGACCAGTTGTTGAAAGCGGTAAGCATTGCTGACAGCGGCGGACAGGCAAAGCACCTGATTAGAACAGGGATGGTGAAAGTGAATGGAGCTGTTGCCGCAGAGCGTGGAAAGAAAATTAGGTCTGGCGACCAGGTGATCTGTGACCGGGAAGTCATTCAGGTGGATTAAAAGACCAGCGAGGTGACTGACCGTTGATGGTGCAACAACTCACATTGTCACAATTTAGAAATTATGATTCACTGAAGGTGAATTTCCATAAGGGAATCAATTTAATTCTGGGGGAGAATGCACAGGGTAAAACCAATTTACTGGAGGCCCTGTACCTTTGTGCTGCACTGCGTTCATTTCGTACACGCAGGGACAGTGAACTGATTTATTTTAAAAAACCTTATGGCTATTTAAAAATAAGCCTGCTGACTCATCCGGCCGACAGGGAGGAGGAAACCCATGAAATTGAAATGGTGTTTCGTCCAGATCAGAAGAAGCGGGTAAAAAGAAACGGCTTGTCCCAAACCAGGATCAGTGATGTGATGGGGACGTTTAAAGCGGTCCTTTTTTCACCGGAAGACCTGAAAATTGTCAAAGACAGTCCGGCAGAACGGCGGCAGTTCATGGACAGCGAAATGATGCAGGTTTCCCCTAAGTATTACCATACGATCCTGCAATACCAGAAAATTCTCAAACAGCGGAATCATCTGCTGAAAAAAAACCACATCAACGAAGGAGAGTTACAGGTGTGGGATTTCCAGCTGGCAGATTATGGTGTCCGGTTGATGCAGCAGCGGCACCGGTTTTTAACAGAAATCAGCCAAAAGGCTTCATTCATCCACCAGCAATTAACCGAAACCAAAGAAAATCTGTCAGTGAAATATGAACCCGGCATTTTTCTAAAAAAAGACTGGCCCATTGAAACAACAGAGAACCTGGTGGAAAGAATGATTCACGAATTGGCTAAAAACAGGCAACAGGACCAGTTTCGTCAAACAACCGGAAAAGGTCCGCACCGGGACGACCTGTTTTTTTCGATAAATCGGATGGATGTTCGGCAGTTTGGATCCCAGGGCCAAAAAAGGACAGTGGTATTGTCTTTAAAGCTGGCAGTGATGGAGTGGATGAAAGAGATAACCGGGGAATATCCGGTACTGCTGCTGGACGATGTGACCAGTGAACTGGATGATAAACGGCAACGGGATTTACTTAGTTATTTGAAGCCGGTGCAGACGATCATAACGGCAACACATCCGATACCAGGAATTGGTTCGGAAGAGTATCCAGGCGCCATTTTGACGATTCACGACGGAAAACTGACGGCAGGGGTGCCCTTATCCCTTCCCAAAAATCATTAATAAGGATATAATATAGAGTGGTGCAACAAGCGGATCGACAAATAAAGGAGCTGGCCGGCACGTCATGTATTTACATATTGGGGAAGGACTCCTGGTGAGAAAAAGAGACATCATTATGATTTTGGATGCCCGAAAAATGGTGGCTGCCGAAAACAGTCAGTTTTTTTTTGAGGCTTTCCCTGGGGAACAACACCCGCAGTGGAATGGCATCAAGTCATTAGTGATCGTAGATGACGCTGCGTCGAAAACAAGAAAAAAGGCAGCGAAAAGAAAAGGCAGAAAGAAAAGTGTGAAAGACCAGGCACCGCTGGTACTGGTCTCCGCCATTGCTGCGGGTACGCTGAAAAAACGCTTTCAAGGAACAATTGAGGCTGTGATGGAAATAGAATCGGGGGAAATCGATGGAAAACCGACAAAACAATTATAATGCAGAACAGATTCAGGTGCTGGAAGGATTGGAGCCTGTCCGCAAACGGCCAAGCATGTATATCGGCAGCACCAGTTCCCGGGGTCTCCATCATCTGGTATATGAAGTGGTGGATAACAGTATCGATGAAGCCCTGGCAGGATACTGCAGTGAAATAACAGTCACCATCCATGCCGATAATGAAGTTAAGGTGACGGACAATGGTCGCGGAATCCCCATCGAGGTTCACAGCCAGACGGGCAAATCCACTTTGGAAACTGTTTTAACCATACTTCATGCGGGCGGAAAATTTGGTGGTGACGGATACAAGGTTTCCGGGGGCCTGCATGGAGTTGGGATCTCTGTGGTCAATGCGCTGTCGGAAAGACTGGACGTGGAAGTGTACCGGGACGGATACCGGTATACACAGACTTACTCCAAGGGGCTGCCGCTGGCAGAAGTCTGCCAAATGGAGGAATCGGAAGAAACCGGAACCATGATGACATTCCGAC
>JAWSUV010000088.1:0-11263 GCA_033549305.1 Bacillota bacterium
AAGAGGCTTTGAGTCAGTATTTTCAATGTCTTCAACGTTGTTCAGTAGACCCTATTTATTTTTGGTTTAAACCTGGGAGTCCGGGGCGCCGCCGTGGCCACCGTTCTGTCGCAGTTGCTTGTGACCGTTGTGTTGATCAGAATGCTCGTAAAAAAACGCCCTTTTGCTTTGTTTGACATCAAAGCAAAGTGGCATTTTTCGCTGATGAGAGATATTGCCCGGTTAGGATCCCCTGTGGCATTACAAAGCGGCCTGTTCTCAGTGTTTTCTGTTCTACTGGCCCGCATCGTCGCTTCCTATGGTGCTGAAGCCGTTGCAGCTCAGAAAGTAGGCGTTCAAATCGAATCCATCTCCTATATGACTGCTTACGGTTTTTCGATCGCTCTAAGTTCATTTACCGGACAAAACTTTGGAGCCGGAAAACCCGAAAGAGTCCGCCAGGGGATTATTACTGCGGGGATCATGATGAGCGTCTTCGGTGCTGTGACTTCTCTGCTGCTTTACTTTTTTGCCCGCAATCTGTTTATGATCTTTATTAGAGATCCTGAAACGGTTTTAATTGGCACCCGCTATATTCAAATTCTTGCTTATTCTCAATTGTTTATGTGTATTGAAATTGCGCTCTCCGGCGGGTTTAACGGACTGCGGAAAACCATTCCTCCGTCAGCCGTCAGCATTATATTCACAGGTCTTCGGGTGCCGGCGGCCTATTTCCTGGCGCGGGAGTCTCTGCTGGGTTTAGAGGGCGTCTGGTGGACCATTACCGCCAGCTCCTGGATCAAAGGAATCCTGATTCTAATGATGATCAGCCTGCTGGTCCGATCACTGCATGGAAAATCACCACATGTTTTATTGGCGAATGAAAGTGTTGAATGACCAACTCTTCCCATGCAATACAGTGAAAGACTATATCCATCGATAAGCTCAGTATGCAGCCTGCATGATGAAGATGAAACCCGGTTAGTCTCTTTCTCCATGGGCAATGCGGCTGGCTGCGGCAGCAGCAATGGCTGCCACGAGGTCATCCATGAAAGTATTCACATGTTCCTCATTCTTCGCATCCAGCTCTTTAATGATTCCCACCTTTTCCTTGTCCAGATATCCATAGCTGGTTAAACCAATGGTTCCATAAAGATTAACAATGGACAACGGCAGAATTTCATCAATGCCATAAAGTCCTTCGTCTGAAGCCACAATGCTTTGCAGTGGTTCCGGAAGCAGCTTCTTTTCCGCCAGTTCATCCAGCGCAACTCCCGTCAGGATCGCATGGGCTACCTCACGTTTATTTAAGACTGCCTCAATGCTTTCCAAACATTCTTCCATGGTTAGGTCCGGCTGGTAGGGCTGCTGAAGAAAAAGCACCAGTTTCCCAATGTCTTTCAAGCGTACACCCCTTTGTGTCAACGTTTCCCTTGTTTTTTTCTGCAGTTCAACCATCGTTGGTTTATGCATGATCATCCTCCTCTATCACTTGTCGTTTATGTTCGATTGACTAAATCCGTGGGTCCACTTTGAGATTCCAGAATGACAGAGGCTTGAAAGGATTTCAGGTTTATTTTCCCGTCATCTTATGACAGAAAAATATGTCTTTTTCTATATATGATTATCATTGTCAATAATGGATATATATGATATAGAAACCTTACGCTATCAGCCGATTGATTAAAGGAGGAGTATCATGTCTTTTAAGTTACCCGAACTCACTTATTCCTACGAGGCACTGGAGCCTCATATTGACGCATTAACCATGGAAACACACCATTCAAAGCACCACGCCGGTTACGTTTCCAAGCTCAACGAAGCATTAACGAGCCATTCGGAACTGTTGGCTCTTGACATCAAGGAGCTTCTGCAGCAGTTAAACCAGTTGCCTGAGGCAATACAAACGGCAGTGCGCAATAATGGTGGTGGGCATTATAATCATACCCTTTTCTGGGAATTAATGTCACCGAACCCCAAAAATGAACCCACAGGCGAATTGGCAAGACTGATCCATGACACATTCGGCAGTCTTGACGGATTTAAGGACAAGTTGAAACAAGCGGCTTTAGCACAGTTTGGCAGCGGCTGGGCATGGCTCATCATTGAGAACGGGAAGTTGTCTGTCACATCCACCCCCAATCAGGACAGCCCCGTATCCGAAGGCAAAGAAATTCTCTTGGGAATCGATGTTTGGGAACATGCCTATTATCTTAAATACATGAACAAACGCCCTGACTATGTAGATGCCTGGTGGAGCGTGCTGGACTGGGCTAAAGTGGAAGAGCGGTTTAATCAGTTCAAATAACAGTCTATTAAGGGATCCGATGGTACTGCGCGGATGCCTTCCGATAGAACGGACAGTCCGAATCACAGACTGTCCGTTTTTTATGATACAACGACTTATAGTAACACCCGGCTTCGAAAACCGAACGCCTGCCTCATGATTTTTTCCGATGGTTCATGTATAATGGAAATCACTCAGGAGGTGTTCATATGACACGGGTAAATCGCACCACCAAACCAAAAGAGGGATTTCTCAAACGTAAAAACATTGAATTCTCATTGAAGCGTTACGGAATTGAAGCACTGGGTGCCATGGCACTTGGTTTGTTTGCTTCACTCATTGTTGGCCTGATATTGAACGTCGTTGGCGAACAATTGCATCTCCCAATAATGCAGCATCTGGGTGGAAGAGCGATGGCGATGGCAGGTCCGGCCATCGGTGTCGCCGTGGCCTATGGACTCAAAGCCCCATCGCTTGTCCTTTTTGCATCCACCATCACCGGCATGGCCGGATATGAGCTGGGCGGTCCCGCAGGGTGTTTTGTTGCAGCGGTTGTAGGCGCTGAATTTGGAAAAGTTGTTTCGGGAGAAACAAAGGTGGACATTATTATCACTCCCATGGTGACCATTGCTGCCGGTGTGGCCACAGGCATTGCTGTCGGCCCCGCCATTGGCGGTTTCATGACATGGATTGGAATACTGATCATGGCTGTGACGGAAATGCATCCCATCCCCATGGGAATCCTCATCGCCGTCATCGTCGGTATGACCTTAACTCTTCCCATCTCCAGCGCGGCACTCTGCATTATGCTGGGACTCAGTGGCACTGCAGCCGGTGCTGCTACAGTCGGATGCTGTTGTCAGATGGTTGGTTTTGCAGTGTCCAGCTACCGGGAAAACAGCTGGGGCGGACTACTGTCCCAGGGACTGGGAACCTCCATGCTGCAGATCCCCAATATTGTCAGAAATCCCCTCATCTGGATTCCACCAACAATGGCCGGCGCCATTCTGGGACCATTGTCCACCACGCTGTTCCAGATGGAAAACGTCCCTACCGGTGCCGGCATGGGTACCAGTGGTCTGGTGGGTCAGTTTGGAACCCTCAGTGCCATGGGATCCACCAGTGAGGTGCTCTTTAAAATAGGTCTGCTTCATTTCATTTTCCCGGCAGTGTTGACATTGCTCACCTCTGAATGGATGCGCCGGCATGGGTGGATCAAAGCCGGTGATATGAAACTTTAAAGGTTTTTTATAGCCACTCAGTTTTTGTTAATCTGATGCATCACTGACTGTTTTAATCTTTCCATTCCCGTTCTAAGATACAATTCATGGCAGGTATAGGTGAATTTGATGGCATGGACATCCCGCGAGGCAGTTCCGCGGCGAATGATTTCATCCCAGTCCGGTGATTCGCTGGCTGTTTCCTGTTTGCGGTAATCCAGTTTCTCTACCGTCAGGAGATGCGTTAAACAGCAGGTAGTATAAATATCAAAGGCTTCCTCAAAGTCACGGAAGTATGGTCTGAGGGTCAACAAAGCATGCAATCCGGTTATGCAGTGCAATACAACAATGCTGACAGTCTGGTCAAAGGCTGGCAGAAGGAGCGCTAAAAGGGACTGGGTTTTTTCTGTTTCGCTGCCTGACAGAAGAAATCCCATATGAAGATAGGTGTCATCCTCATACAATGCCTTTAACTTCTGCCCCATGGATGATTTTTCGTCTAAAAGCTTCCTGATTCTGCTGTGATTTGCCAGAGCATTCATTTCATGAAAAATATCTGCGGTGGCAATTCGCCGTTCCAGTAATCCCGCTTCCCGATAGGCAGTAACGTAATAAGCCAATGCTCTTAACGTTTCAGCCTCTAACACGGGATCCAGTCGGAGGCCTTCCACCGCGTATGCCAGGCGGATCAGTACATGGAAAAGTCCCGAGGACATGCCAAACGGGTAGATATTCAATATTTCACTGATTAGCGATTCTATGCCTTGTTTTTTCGCTTGTTCTTCTGCCACCATGAGACAGGATTCGTAGTCTTCCCGATTGCCGAGGCACTCCTCCAGAGAACCGATTGGCGCAGCTCCCGTTTTAAACGGATTAATCCTGAATCGTTGAGTAAAATACCGGGTGTACTCAATGGATTTCTCAGTATTGCCCGTCAGACGATACAGGGCCATCTGCCCCATCGGGAGATGGTTAACCAGAGTACCCATATAGGGTGAATGTTGCTTTCCCGTTGTATTGATCAGTTCGCCGATGGTCATGACCGTCTCCTTTCTCTTTCAAGTGCTGCGTGATAAACATCATAATCCTTTCCGCTGAAACAGACCATGAATACTTTCTCTAAAAAAGTATCCCGGCTTAAAAAATCCATAACAACGTTCACGGCAATGGCAGCGGCTTTTTCAAGCGGAAACCCAAAAGCACCGGTGCTGATGGAGGGAAAAGCGATGGTTTTAACATCATGGCTGACAGCCAGTTCCAGGGATGTCCGATAACAACGTGCCAGAAGTTCTGTTTCATGTTGCGTGCCTCCCCGCCATACAGGTCCCACGGTATGAATCACATATTTTGATGGGAGATGATAGGCCATGGTGATTTTAGCCTCACCTGTATTGCATCCTTTAAGTGTACGGCATTCCTCCAACAGTTCCGGTCCTGCAGCCCTGTGAATAGCGCCGTCAACGCCACCACCACCCAACAGGGAACTGTTGGCTGCATTCACAATGGCGTCCACTTGCTGACGTGCAATATCGCCCTGAATGATAGTGAATCTCTCCACGAAATCACTCCTTCCCTATATGCCACATGTAAAAGTCACCTCATACCTCCCGACTCACTTTAACAGCAGCCATCAGTGATTCCATCAGCACACTTGATTGGCTGGCTGTTGCTCAGTCAGCCGGATCGGCTTAACCATCTTGACACACTCTTATCCTGATAGTGTTAATATTATATCTTTATCATAGCACTTTATCTCTCTGCCCACCACAGTGAGATCAATCAGATCAACCGATAGATATATCCAGAGGCAATCGCTCCCACCATGCTGTAAGCCAGATAAAGAAAGAAAACTTTTCGTTTGACGATGGAAAAGACTGCCGCCATGGCTGGAATCGACGTTGCCGCTCCACCAATCATAAAGGCCAGGGCCGTTCCCTTATCCATTCCCAGATCCATCAGTCCACGTACCACCGGCATGGCGGAAATGCTGCTGGCGTATGCCGGTACGCCGACAATCGCCGCCAGCAGAGGACCGGCTTCATTTCCACTTCCCAGGATACCTGCCACCCATACCATCGGTACATATCTGACAATGAACGCCTCCAGCACAAATGCCAGCAGAATGTATTTGCCTATAAAGATCCCCATGTCTTTCACATTGATTAGAAACTGGAAAAAACGCAGCAGAATCAGTTGCCGCTTGTCAAGTGTCTGCTCAATTTCCTGCATATCTGTCGTCATGTTTCCGTTGGCTCCGAAGTCTTTTAATACCTCAGGTTCTAAAAAACCCCTTTGCATCAGGTAAAGGGTCAGGTATCCGGCAATCAGTCCAATCACCAGTGTGGCAACTAGACGCGCCACTGCCATCTCGCTGCCTAAAATACTGTAAGTCAGGACAAAAGATTCGGGACTCATCAGCGGTGATGTGATCCAGAAAGCCATAATGGGAGCCAAAGGTATTCCAGCCGCTAACATGGCAGCAATGGCCGGGATAACACCGCAGGAGCAGAGAGGGCTAAAAGCGCCGGTACCGGCAGCTACCGGTACGGACGCCAGTTGTCTTCCCCGAAACGCTCTTTCGAAATACTGTTCCAGCCTCAGTGTTTTGATGAGAGATGCCACCGAAACACTCAGCAAAAAGAAAGGAGCTAGACCGATTGAAGCATTAATGACAAAGCTCAGAACAAAAATAACAGTTTCTGACACACCGATTCCTCCTTGGATAAGCTGCAGATGGTTTTTTTGCTCTATGCGTTTATTGTATTATGCAATTATTGGGCGCAAATACTCCAGTCAAAGCATATATGCCGTTTCATTGTCAGGCTGGCAGCAACTCTTCTTTTCAGTTGTGGAGCTGCTGCCAGCTGAGGGATGCTTTTTATCCGTTGCCGGATGGCAGCAGCCGGTTTTCTTTCCACGAGCCACACGGAATAATTCTCTAATGGACATTTTTTGCTGCTTCATGTTTCTTCCTCCTCGGACATTTAACACCAATTCATCAGCAACAGTTGGGGTTTGCCTTGTCAAAAGCTTCCACCAGTAATGCGGTCGCTCTCAATACCTCTTCCACCCGTCCTTCTGGCAGGTGGGCAACGATCTTTTGATAATAGGCGACGATGTCAGATTCCAGATCGGTTGCCGCTTTTTTCCCTTTGGAAGTCAGTGCCACCAAAACGATGCGTCTGTCACTATCGTCCCGTTTTCGTTGGATAAATCCATCCCGGACCAGATTATTCACAATCCGCGTCATGGTACTTGTACGGGCATTCAGTTTCTCACTCAGTTCATTCATCGTCAGCTCCGGCACTGCGTTCAGCTGTGTGAGTACATACGCCTGAGAGGTGGTGAATCCGTGAGGCTTAATCTGATCCCGTTCAAAGAGCTGCATCACCCGAACCAAATGCTGCACCGTCTGACCCACTTCTTCCACGCAACAGTCCGGCGAATCCAGTGGACATACACTGACAGCTTTTCCTTTTAATACTGCCTGATTCATGTTAATCACCTTGTATAATGAACTCGTAGTCAAGCTACAGTCCACTACCCTTTCTTTTTTACTGTATAATTGACATAGTGTTGTGGATTGGTGTGCTCACCTTTATCTACTTATTTGTATCATACAATTATTGTCTTGTCAACTCATTTTTATGCCAATGAAATGAAAAGATCACTTAATCCGTCATGAATCTATTGAAATGCAGGAAGTGATGTGGCTTTCAACATATGCCCACCGGTCAGATTCGAATCGTTTTATGAGATGCATTCGTAAAATCAAAGGCTGCTCATATGAATGAGCAGCCTGCTGAAACAATTTTTTCACTGAAACTCCCTCTGTTTTGACCGTCCTGCCAAGGTCACACAATGAGTATAAAACCGATAAGAAGACCGGAGATAATCCCTGCATTGGCAGCATGGCTGTGCATACTGTTGGATTGGGGAATCAGTTCATCATTGACAATGTAGATCATGGCACCGGCGGCAAAAGCCAGGGATCCGGCTATAAACGCTTCTGAAATGCCAAACATCAGTAAACCGATCGCAGTACCAATGGGCGTCATAAGGCCCGCTCCAAGTGTAAACAGCAGCACTTTTAAATTACTCAGTCCACCTGCTTTCAACGGTCCTGCCACTGCGAGGCCTTCCGGAATGTTGTGAAGCCCAATAGCGACGGCGAGCATTAAGCCCAGTTCAGGACTTGACTCCAGCCCAGCGCCGATGGCCAGTCCTTCCGGAATATTGTGAAGGGCTATCCCGGCGAAAATCAGGTACCCGGTGCGCAGTATCGTACCACTTTTTATATGCAGGTGTTCCGGATTTTCGACTTCCAGGTGATCACTTTTTGACATATGCGCATGAGGCATGACTCTATCCAGCAAGAACATCATGCCACATCCCAGTAAGAAACCGACCACCAGCACCATCATCGATCCCAGTTCCAAAGCTTCCGGCATCAGTTCAAAAACAGACACCGCCACCATAATGCCACCGGCAAAGCCAAGGAGAGCTGCCATGGTTTTTGTACCCGGAATACCAAAAAACATCAGCAGGATGGCACCCACCGCTGTGGATGTTCCAGCGAAAAAACTGTAAAGTAATGCTTGCATGATTTCACCTCCAATACCCTGCAGGGTTTTTTTACCGCGCCCACCAATGAGCCGGAACAATCCTTCTAGATTATACCTAATTCTTTCGCTTTTATGCATTGACCAGGTATTTTCATTAAAAAACAACACCGGAAAGAATGATTCCCCCGATGTTGTTCGCACACCCTCTTAAATCTGGTGCCTTTTATCCTTCAAAAATCTTCCGACAGAAGCCGTTTTTCACCTGTTATTCCCTGTATGGGTTTAATGTTCTGCGTTACCTCCAGCGTGCCTATATAGTCACCCCTGCTGTCTCTTACCGCAAAATACCGAATATAGATGAAAGCCTCCCCTATTTGGATCCAGAAATCTTCATGATCTTTCCGGCCGCTCTTAAAGGCTTCCAGAATTGCTTCCACCACATGAACGCTGGAGGGGGGATGACAGTTTTGTACGGATCGGCCAATTACCGATTTGGTGCGCGGGAAGATTCTTTCGGTGGACTGGGAAAAATACTTAACGATATCATCCTGATCAATAAATGTCATGTCAAAGGGCAGTGTATTCAGCATCAGCGTCAATTCGTCCACCGTGAAAAAACCGGTTTCCAGACGAATAACTCCATCCGTCAGAGCTGAAGTCTCCGGCTCCTCTCCTGTCTTTCGATCGGGTGTCCATCTCGTTTCAGGGCTGACAATGCAATAACCGATTTCATCGCTGTCATCCGCGATTTCCAGCCATTCATCCTCTGTCAGCACATCCAGCAGCATGGGCAGCATAATGCTTTCTTCCTTCACAATCATGTCCAGTATTTTGGTTGTCATTTCCTGTGCAGTTTTTTTCAGCTCTTCACCTGTGGCTCGATCAGACTGAAGCAGCTGCTTAAAGGTTTTAATTAGAATTCGAATTTCATCATCCACACCCCACATAACTTTTGGGGGTGCTGAAATACCGTATTTTTCCATATAGGGAAAATAGATGTTTTCTTTCCGGCTGTAGTGCTTCTCAATATCCAGCAGCAGATTCACGTGCTCCAGCAGCCCGTATCTTTCTTTTACCGTAGGTTGAACCCCCAGCTTGTTGACCATAGGCATGATGCTGTCATTTAAAAGCGTCGTCAGCGCGAAATTTTCTTCTTTCAGTACACGAACCGGATGCCCCGGTTTTTCTTCGTCCCGGGATAGAGTATGTACCTCTTCCACAGAACCCTTAAAGAGATCAGCATGCAGGTCGCACAGACGCTGAACTTCTTCCACCGGCATACCCTCAGCCATCAGGCCTGCCTCCATTTCTGAAATCTCGCTGGCGGCCACCCCACTGATCAGGCTGGCAAACTGTTCTTTAACTTCATCTGGATCTTTGCCGTCGTGGAGCTGCATAATGATTTTTTTCAGGATCTTCTGCCGTTCCTTTCTGTTGGATATATCCTTCCCACGGTTATCAATGTGTTTACTCACGTTCATACGCTCCTTTCTGAACCTGGTACTCCGCAGCCTTCCATGTCCTTACACTCTTGTTCCGCTCAATACACTTCACTGCGGCCGCCATCAGAATAGGCATCAATCTGGCCGCCATATGCATCTTCACCGCTTTCCCGATGTTTTGAAGGCCGAATTATTTTCCAAACATCCGCTAAATCGGGATCCTGCAAACACAAATCCAGCATTGTTCGTTTCAATGATACAATACCCATTTTCTTATCATTTCCTTACACAATTCATCATTCCACTATCACTCGAAAAAGTCCTAAAAGACTGTCTCAAACCTTCCAATAATCTCCCGGCGATGATTATAAATCGATGAATCCAGAAGAGAATGCAACTGAAATGTTACATTATCGTTGATCAGCCCCAGTTGTGACAATAATGCTACAATCACCGGCTGAATCACCCGAACATCACCTGATTCAATTTTCAGGGCAATTCCAATCCCTTCTCCCATCACACTGACACAATAAACACCGTCAGCACCCAGTTTGGCCAGCAGTTTCCCTTCGGTAACCTCCATCAGGATTGTATCCAGCCGCCCGGTACCGGCCACATACCAGGGATTGTGTGTCATGACGTCTGCAATCAGCCGCAGTCCGTCTCTTCGTTTTTGGTCAGGATGCTTGTCCGGTGTTGCTAACAAAGCATATGCCTGTGCCATCCTGCTGATAGGCAGGTAATAGATGGGAACACCACAACCATCGGTTCCAATACCGATGGTCTCCGGATCCATCCCTGTTACTTCACTGATCGCAGAAAGTATTTCCTGCTGTACCGGATGTGACAGGTCATCATAACATGCCGGATCATATCCCTTCATCGCCGCCAGTGCAATCATGGCTCCATGTTTCCCGGAACAGCAGTTATGCAAAGGCGTCCAGGCTTTCTTCGACTTCAATAAGTTGATCATGGACGGCTGATGCATAGGGGGTGCGCTTCCACAGCGCAGTGCCTCTTCATTTAGCCCCATTTTTGCCAGCAAGTTCGCTGCCGTCACCACATGGATGGGTTCACCGCCATGAGAAGCTGTCATCAATGCCAGCTCTTTGTCTGTTATCCCAAAACGCTCCATGCCCCCGGCTTCCAGAAAAGGAAGTACCTGAAAGGGCTTGGCGGCAGATCTCCAGAAAGTAAGTTTATGAGGATCACCCAGGAACATCATGATTTTCTGGTCAGTGTTGACCACAACCGCATCTCCCCTGTAAAGGTTCTCCACATGATTATTGCGTGTTGCCTGTGCCAGCACAATTGACATCTCATCCCTCCTATCAGGTTGACAATTTATCATCGATTCCTCCACCTTTTTGTACCATCCCGTATTTCTTTAGTGAGAAGTCGTTTGAGATGTGAAAAGAAGCGCGCCGCAAAAATACCGCCAGGAGATGATGATCCTGGCGGTGGCTCACTATGCCATTCTTTCACGAACGGCTGCTTCCACTTCATCTTCTCCTGGAAAACGGCCAAGAGATTTTTTTGAAAAGAGGAGACGTTCTTCAAGCCTCACTTCAAAGACACCTCCATCCGAGGGAATAAGACTTAATGCCACAAGGCTGTCCTTGTGTTCATCCAGCAATCTTTCTGCAAGGCTGACGGCCTTTTTCAAATATCCTCAGGCAATACAATACTCAATACTGATTTTTCCTGTCACGATAATCCCTCCTATCTCTTTATTTGAAGAATATCTTTAAATATCTCCGCCGTTCGTAG
>JAWSUV010000089.1:0-11160 GCA_033549305.1 Bacillota bacterium
TTTGCTCGTGGTAGTCCTCTTCTGATTCAACAGAAAGTTGGCGTTCATAATCTCTTGCTTCAATCGCAGCTTCAACAATCGCTTGCTGAATATCAGCTGGAAGACTGTCATAAAGATCTTTACTCATTGCCAATGGTTGAGCTGTATAAAAGTGGCCTGTAAGAGAAATGTAATCCTGCACTTCATAGAAGGCATTGTGAATAACATGACCCGCTGGATTTTCCTGACCGTCTACCGTTCCAAGCTGCAACGCTGAGAAAACTTCACCAAAAGCCATAGGTGTTGCCGCAGCTCCCATTGCTGTAAAGGTGCTTAAGAATACTGGGCTTTCAGGCACTCTGATTTTCAAACCTCTAACATCTTCCGGCACAACGATCGGCCGAACAGAATTGGTGATATATCGGTAGCCGTTTTCCCAGTATGCCAACAGTTTGATGCCCTGATCTTCAAATTTTGCTGCAACTTCATCTCCGATTTCTCCATCCAGCACTTTAAAGGCATGTTCCCGATTACTGAACAGGAAAGGTAAATCAAAGGCACCAATGGCGGGTTCGAAGTTTGACAAAACCATCGTTGAAACCAGAACCATATCATGGGTTCCGATCATCAACCCTTCAACTTCCTGCCGTTGACCACCGAGTTGGTCGGCAGGAAATACCAGTATTTCGACTCTTCCATCAGTTTTTTCAGCTACTCTTTCAGCAAAATACTCAAGACCCCATTGATAGTAGTGGTCAGGAGCATTCGTGTGGCCTACCCGGATAACATATTCAGCTTCAGCGGAAGGTTCTGGAGCAGCGGGAGCATCAGCGGCAGGGGCATCAGCAGCGGGTTCTGGAGCAGCAGGGGCTCCAGGAGAACATCCTGCCAGAGCAAATACACTGAGAAATACTAAAGCGAGAAGTAAAACTAAGCTTTTTTTAAACATTTTTTTTCCCCCTTAATGGTTTAAGTAAGATAATCGTCGTTACTTCAAGCTCTTATGGTTTATTGAATCCCTCCTTTCGCATTATCATCGAATGTATTCTGACGTCTCATCTGACGTCTCAGATAATTGGAACACTACACCCGTAAATACTGGTAAATAATGCAAAGATTGTGCCAGATTTGTATGGCTTTTTGTAGCACTTCCTGGATATCTATGTTTCATTTCAATAAAATGAACTGTTCATGAAACATCCGTCACCATTATATCCTTGGTACCCTGACATGTCATCATACATATCTCTTCAACTCTCTGGTAGTATGTGCTGTCTTCGCAACTATTTAATGTATCTCACTTTTTGAGATATCTCTGCAACAATCTTTTCTTTTCTTTCATTATACACCATTTTGTTGTTTTCAAATAAATTCGATCCCTCCGAATCAATGGATACGATCAAAGGACCAAATCCTTTAACACGTGAAATCCAAAGTGATTCCGGCATCCCCAATTCTGTCCATTCTACCCCTTCAATTTCTTCGACTTCAGTTGCAGCAAGTACAGCACATCCTCCTGGAAAAACACAATGAATCGCTTTTTGTTCTTTGCACGCTTGTGCCGTTTTCTCTCCCATTCCTCCTTTTCCAATAATGACTTTTACACCTGTTTGTTCAATAAATTCTTTTTCGAACTTTTCCATCCTCATACTAGTGGTAGGGCCGATCGAAACCATCGAATATTTATCATTTTCTTTTTTCACGATA
Source organism: Bacillota bacterium (assembly GCA_033549305.1). GTDB lineage: Bacteria > Bacillota > Clostridia > Peptostreptococcales > Tindalliaceae > Anoxynatronum. Next base: position 1,687 of record JAWSUV010000089.1, read on the forward strand.
GGACCAGCGTGAAAAATTGCTAGACCTTCCAAATCAATAGGCAGCTTAATGCCGAGCTCAATCAATCGTCTATGAGCAACATCGCGACAAGTAATCAGATAACCGTCCAGATAAATAACATCGCCAATTTTTATATCCTTAAGGTCTTCACTTGTAATAGGTGTTTTTAAGGTCTTCTTCATAAAGCAACCCCCTTATGAGAAATAATTTCGTAAGAAGTATCTCTCTTAAACCGAATCGTACCTCTCCTATGTGCCCAACATCCGACATTGATGGCAACGGATATTGTGGAAGGATGTCTAGCGGCAGATTCGATGTGTACACCCATAACTGTTGAGTTTCCGGAGATGCCTTGTGGTCCAAGCCCAAGTTTATTCAGTCCATCTTCCAGCATTTTTTCCATTTCTGCTCCTTTTAGATTTGGATGCTTCGTACCTATCGGTCTTAAAATTGCCTTTTTGGATAGTAAAGCAGCGTTCTCTACAGAGCCGGCAATTCCAACTCCAACCAATAATGGAGGACATGCATTAATCCCCCAGTCAACCATAGTGTCGAAAACATATTTAACAATACCTTCATACCCAGCTGAAGGCATTAACGTGATCGCCCGTCCAGGTAGACTGCATCCGCCTCCTGCCATGTAAACCTCTATTTCTGCCTCATCACTGTCATCGACAATCTCCCAATGGATAAATGGTGCTCTTTCACCAGTGTTATTGCCTGTATTCACTTCATCAAATATCTGCACAGCATTGTGCCTTAGAGGAGCTTCCACTGTTGCAATTTTAACAGATTCAATTAGAATACTTTTCAGTTGGGCCAGGTAGGGGAAATTTGATCCTGCTTTTATGAAGAAGTTAATCACTCCGGTATCCTGGCAGGATGGTCTATCCAGTTCAATCGCTTGGTCCTGGTTAATGAACATTGAATCATAAACTACCTTTGCAAGTTCATTCTCCTCTTGGTCTCTAAGTTCTTTTAATTTTGATGTCACATCATCCGGCAGACGTTTACCAGCCATATTAACGAATTTTGCCATAGTTTCCGTGATAGCGCCGATCCCTTTGTTAAAATCCATAAATACCCTCCTTTAATGAATATAGTTTAAATATTTTCACTTTAATCTTCCTAATAAGCATCACCTCAATCTAGAATCATATTATTTGTTGCAGTATAACGTTTGCACCTTTAATTAAATGGTATAATTGGATATAGGATCCAATCTTCTTGTATAACATAATAATTTAACCACACCACAATGTCAACACTTTTTGAATTGGCTGAATACTTTGTCTTTGGAAACTGCTGCGGTAGATTAACCCTTCTCATTTACATATTTATATGATAATATTGATAAGTGGTATTGGTGCTATTCATAAGGAGGTTCAATTGATGATTAAACCGTTAAAAATACTGCCTGCCCGAGAAAGGGTTGCAGCGGAGTTGAGAAAAGCTATCTTGACAGAAATGTTTAAGATTGGCACAGAGCTCACACAGGACAAGATTGCAGAAATGATGGGAGTTTCCCGCATGCCTGTTAGAGAAGCGATCCACATTCTTGCATCTGAAGGCTTAGTTGAACTCCGGCCAAACCGAAGTGCTGTTGTCCGAGAAATACCCATTGACTACATCAAGGAACACTATGAAGTCAGAATTTTATTGGAATGCGAAGCTGCTGCTCGGGCAGCTACTCGAATTGAAAATCTTGATCATTTGGAATACATTCATGAACAACACAAAAGAGCAATTGATATTAATGATATGAAAAGTTTACAGGAATGTAACCAGTCATTTCATATCGTGTTGTGGGATGCTGCCGAGAATGCTAAATTAAAAGTTTATCTGACTCAGTTGTGGAATGGTTTGGCAATTGACATGCGTTACCATGACACAAATCGTATGCACAGTGAACATGCAGCCATCATTCAGTCTTTACGTGATCGAAATCCCGAATCTGCACGAGTTATAATGAAGAAACACCTGGAGCGCAGCATGCAATGCATACTTGACAGCAAACTTTACCATAAGACAATGAGTAATAACGTTTCACATCATGAATATTCTAAAACGGAGAAAGCGTTATAGTGATCGTTGTGATTTAATCAATCGATAGGTTAAGCCAGATATGCGAATCTCTTTTCTGATTATAGTCATTCAATAGAGTAATTCTTCATTTCCATTTTAGCTGAAGAAAAAACCTACACTAACTGAAACCATAAATAGTTGTTCTTCAAGAAACCAGTTAAACTGAAGGCAAAGTCCTGTAAAACCTCATAAAAACGCGAAAAAGGGAAATTTCTTTGATAATCAAAAAGGAATTTCCCTTTTTATGTCGAAGTATCCAGGCAACGCAATGTATAGAAGTGTTTCATGGGAAGAGGGATAAAGATGATCACCCTGAAAATGGGTTGACGTCTTACGAAATAATAAATATTTTTTTAACTATCTTCATGTTGAACCAGAGTAATTGTTAAGTTTCATTTCAGTTTCTATGGGTTCAGACCAAGCATTACGCGATTCATTTTCAAGTTGATGTTGACATTCGGACCTTTTGTTAATAAAACTGGAAGAGGAGGTAGGTAGATGAGGATCGACACCACCATGGGAAGCCACCCCTGAAAGAAGGTTAAACAAACTAACTAAAGAAACAGAAGCTGGCGACATGGAAATGGCGACGGGGATTGACGTGGCCTAATCCGCCTAATGATAAAATCACTTTAGGATTGAAAAAATGCTGGCTCTTATAACAGAGACCAGCTTTTTGTCTTCAGCATCATTGCTTATGATATGAGAATAAGCTGTATATTCATCATTGTAATATGAAATTTACTCATCTGAGTGAATTTCATATTGTTAAAAACCTTGAAAAATGAACAATTATTTTACGAAGCAAAAAGGGTTTCACCCCTCCTCTGTCGAAGTATACAAGTGACGAACTAACACACTTCACAGAGAAAGGAATGAACCCTCACTGTGTATATTCGACAAGAAATCCTGTTATCCTTCGAAGAAATTGAAAAATTTTCATCACCGGCACGACTGGAACTGATTCTGGCACAGATTGATCTGACGAGCATCATGTCGCAGCTTGAATCCCAGGATATCCGCACTGGTCCAAAAGGTTACTGCAGAAGGGCGATGCTTTATGCAGTGATTGCCAGTATTGCGACCTTTAAGGCATTGTGTGACCGGTTACGGGATTGATGTACGGTTCCGGCACAACTGTGGGTTTGATCCCTATCAACCACCGCCTTCGCCGGCTACCTTTTCCAGGTTTCTGAAACAGTTGGAGAAAACGGATGTCTGCGAGATTCTGTTCCGGCAGTTCCGGGACAAGGCCAGGGGACTTGGACTCATTCAGGAAGATGTCGTTGCCATCGATGCCACCCATTTGGACGCCTTTGAAAAAGTGATTCCCCGGTCCAAGTGCATTAAGGATGATCATTCGCCCAGCTGGAGTGTGAAAGTTAACCCTGAAGGAAACCGGTTCTTCTAGTACGGCTGGAAGGTTCATGTGGCCTGTGATGCGGTTTCGGGACTACCCATTTCCATCATGGAAGCACCGGCTCATATCCATGATTCACAGATAGCGATTCAATTGATGGAACAAATTCCCTATGATCCCACCGCGTATGTGATGGATATGGGCTATGATACGAAAGGGATTTATGACTATACTGTTAAAGAAAAAGTAGCGCTGGCCATTATTCCCATCAACAAACGGGGTACGCTATCACCTCCGGCAGCCATGACAGAGGATTTTCAGCCAATGTGTTCCGGTGGTTTCCCGTTAACTTTCTGTTGCCGGGACGGTGACCGGTTAAAGTTCAGATGCCCTCATGTGATGGGAAAGGTGGACTGTCCCCACGGGAGTGCCTGGTGTTCGAACGCTGACGATGGATATACTCTGAAGATTAATATTCATGAGGATCCTCGCCTGTACCCAGGCCTGCCACGTGCTTCTAAACGGTTCAAGGAGCTGTACAACTTAAGAAGCAGTGTTGAGAGATGCAATCATCGCTTCAAGAATCATTTGATTCTGGAAAGCCTGCGGTCAAAAGGCAGAACAGCTGCCGGCAATCATTTCAGGTTATGTGCGGTTGTGCTCTTGGCCGGTACCCTTGCTGTAAATCAACGTGATTTAACGAAAAAGGTTGCTTAAACTAATGTCTACTGTGTTGGAAATAAGGGGTTGATGTGATCTGATTGATGACAGTCATTTTCTCTGAGAGCCGCTTTGGGTGGTTTTGGTTTGTGCTGGCTTTTTTGCTTCATCAAAAAGTGGAAATATGCAATTCATTCAATTAATTAAAGAATCCTTACATCATAAAGCTCCCCTTAGAAAGCTCTCCTTTGTCTAGCCTTGAAATTTTCAATATTTCAAGTGTCTACTCAAAGGGGAGCATTTCAACAAGTAAGGGTTCTGAACATTTTAAATAATAACTGAACCGATTTTTCAAAATCATTGGTAATGTGGAATTCATTCAATCGAGTGAATTGCACATTAAGCTACTTTCACAAGATTTATGAAATAACTGGAAGAAGCCGGTATCGCTGATTTATTGTTCCAACAGTAACGGGATAAGGCTATGGAACTGGGCTTAATCAGAAACAAAATGTCGCCTTCGATGCCACTCATGTGGAAGCTTATGAAAAAGCTATATCCCGTTCAAAATGCAAGAAAGATGATGGTTCTTCAAGCTGGATTAATACACCCGGTTCACCTTAAATCCATTATCAAACAAGGAACGGGTAATCTCACTAATATGTTCATGGCCATTGGTTTCAACTGTTACTTCCAGTTGTACGTTTTCATAGCGGTCCATGGCTTTGAACTGGTTGTGATCCAGTTTGATGACATTCGCTTTTTGATCTGCTAAAACTTGTGAAATGTGGAGTAACTGACCCGGCACATCCGGCAGATCGACACTGAAGCAGAAAATACGTCCGCGGGAGATTAGCCCTTTGTTAATCATGGAAGAAATCGTGACTACATCGATGTTGCCGCCGCTGATGATACTGACAATTTTTTTGTTGCTCACTGTCAACTTTTTCAAGGCTGCCAGTGTCAGAACTCCGGCTGTTTCAGCAATCAGTTTATGTTTATCGATGAGCATAAGCAATGCTTCCATGATCTCTTGTTCAGAGACAGTTACAATCCCATCCACAAAGCATTTTGCAATCTGGAAGCTTAAGTCTCCAGGCCGTTTTACCGCCACTCCCTCTGCTGAAGTGCGAATGCTGCTTAAATCGCAGACCTTATCATTATTTAGGGAATTTTTCATGGTCATGGCACCTTCTGGCTCAACGCCTATGACCCTTACATTCGGATTAATTGACTTAACAGCCATGGCAATACCTGAAACTAGTCCACCACCGCCAATGGGAACCAGAATCTCATCCACATCCTGCAGCTCTTCGATAATCTCGAGACCGATGGTTCCCTGCCCACAAATAACGTCATAGTCATTAAAAGGATGAATAAACTCACGGCCTTCTTTTTCGGATATTTCCATGGCTTTTCCATAAGCATCATCATAGATATTTCCATGGATGATGACTTCTGATCCAAGAACTTTTGTAGCTTCAACTTTGATCAGCGGCGTGATAAGAGGCATCACGATCTTTGAGGAGATTCCCAGTGATTTGGCAGAATAAGCGACTCCCTGGGCATGATTACCGGCGGAAGAGGCGACTATTCCTTTTTCACGAACTGATTCAGGCAGACGTATAATTTTGTGGTAGGCACCTCTGATTTTAAAGGATCCTGTAAATTGAAGATTTTCAGGTTTCAAATACACTTTATTACGGCATTCGCTGCTGAAAAAATCGCTGTAAATAAGCTCGGTCCTGTTGATCACTCCATTCAAGTTTTGGCTTGCTTCCTGGATGTCTCTTCCAACATCCTCCAAGCTAAAGGTTCGGTTTTCTACATCTGAAGCTATCATATAATCCCTCCTAAAAATAAAAATCCGCCTCGTAATAAGAGACGGATGATCCGCGGTACCACTCTAATTGCTCCGAATAGTAAGGAGCCACTTTATCGGTTCTAACAAACCTAAATCGATAACGAGATTACCCGTCGTTTCTTACTCTAATTCAGAAACGCTCCCCTGGAGTGATTGGGCTTAGATTCCATTATCGGCTTTCAGCATACGCCGACTCTCTTTGAATGGAAGAACGAAGCTTCTGTCTCCAGCATTGGTTTGCTTGTAATTTATTCTATATTCTAAATAGTTTTCCGATTCATGTCAAGTGAATAAATTTCACATTACTAAAAATCGAAATATGAACAATTTATTTGCTAGCAAAAAGGGTTTCACCCCTCCTCTGTCAAAGTATACAAGTGACGAACCAACACACTTCACAGCGAAAGGAACGAACCCTCCCTGTGCATATTCGACAAGAAATCCTGTTACCCTTCGAAGAAACTGAAAGGTTTTCACCACCGGCAAGACTGGAACTGATTCTGGCACAGATTGATCTGACGAGCATCATGTCGCAGCTTGAATCCCAGGATACCCGCACTGGTCAAAAGGTTACTGCAGAAGGGCGATGCTTTATGCTGTAATGCCCGTATTGTGGAACAGATCACGACCTTTAAGGCATTGTGTGACCGGTTACGGGATGATGTACGGTTCCGGCACAACTGCGGGTTCGATCCCTATCAACCACCGCCTTCGCCTGCTACCTTCTCCAGGTTTCTGAAATAATTAGAGAAAACGGATGTCTGCGCGATTCTGTTCCGGCAGCTCCGTGACAAGGCCAGGAGACTGGGATTGATTCAGGAAGATGTCGTTGCCTGTATCCAGGGCTGCAACGTGCCACTAAAAGATTCAGGGAACTGTACAACTTAAGAAGCAGTGTTGAGAGATGCAATCATCGGTTCAAGAATCATTTGATTCTGGAAAGCCTGCGGTCAAAAGACAGAACATCTGCCGGCAATCATTTCAGGTTATGTGCGGCGGTGCTCTTGGCTGGTACCATTGCTGTAAACCTACTTGGTTCAATGAAAAAGATTGCTTAAACTAGTGTCTTCTGTATTGGAATTAGGGGGTTGATATGATCTGATTGATGACGGTCATTTTTTCAGAAAGCCTCTTTTGATGGTTTTGGGTAGTGTTGGCTTTTTGCTTCATCAAAAAGTGGAAATATGGAATTCATTCAATCGTTAAATTGCCTCTTAAACTATTTTTACCCCATCATTTGCGTCTCCGTCACCCATAATGCCGGGAAATTTCTCTAAAATACATAATCTATAGTGTTTCTTCTGTAATCACGTCCCGGATAAAGGCACCGGGAGGAACCATGGGAAAGACTTTGTCATCCTTATCAATGGGAACATGCACCACAACGGGTCCCTCTTGGGCCAGCGCTTCCCTTAAAACCGGTTCCACATCTTCCACTTTCTCCAGGCGATAGCCTTTGGCTCCAAAAGCTTCTGCCAGCTTCACAAAATCCGTATGCCTCTCGATGGTTGTGCCCGCATACCGTTTGTTAAAAAACATGTCCTGCCACTGCCTGACCATTCCCAGAACCCCGTTATCCAACAGGATAATCAGCATGGGAAGCTTGTAGTGAACGGCCGTGGCCAGTTCACTGCAGTTCATCAGAAAACTGCCGTCCCCGGCGATATTGATAGGCTTTTTGTCTTTGCGGCCAATCGCCGCCCCCATGCACGCGCCCATGCCAAATCCCATGGTGCCGAGGCCTCCGGAGGTCAGGAAGGTGCGTGGTTCGCTGTGGGTATAATACTGGGCAGCCCACATCTGGCTCTGCCCTACTTCCGTGGTAATGATGGTGTTTCCGGAAGTCAGTTCGCTGAGCTTCCTGATAATTGTATGGGGTTTGATTTTGCCATTTTGGTTGGTGCCCAGTGGAAATTCTTTTTTCCAGCCCTGCACCTGGTCCACCCATTGTTGACGCTCCTCCTGGTACGTTGGCTCCAGGAGCGCATTGATTTTTTGAAGTGCCGTTTTCACATCGCCGCTCACATGGTGGATCGCCTGAACATTCTTGTTGACTTCCGCAGGATCCACATCAATGTGCAGGATGGCAGCATCCGGGGCAAACCCTTTGACATTGCTGATGACCCGGTCACTGAACCGCGAGCCCACCGCAATCAGCAGGTCGCATTGAGTCGAGGCCATGTTGGAAGCTTTGCTGCCGTGCATGCCGATCATACCGGTGAACAGGGGATGGCTAGTATTAATGCCTCCAAGCCCCATGAGGGTGGAAGAAAAAGGAGCCTTCATTTTCTCAACAAATTCCAGGGCTTCAACCCCGGCATCTGCGCGGATGACGCCCCCTCCGGTAAGCACAAAGGGATTTTTCGACTGTTTCAGAATTTCCAGCGCATTGTCCAGGGATTCTTCAGAAATGTCGTCATGCTTCTCGATCTTCCTGGGGGCCTCCGGCGTGTATTCCGCCATGGCCACGGAAATATCCTTGGGAATGTCCACCAGCACCGGACCAGGCCGGCCGTCATTGGCAATGTAAAAGGCACGCCGCAGTGTTTCTGCGACCTTGTTGACATCTTTCACGATGAAGCTATGCTTCGTGATGGGCATGGTGACACCGACAATGTCCACTTCCTGGAAGCTGTCTTTGCCCAGCAGGGGCAGGGCCACGTTGCCGGTAATCACCACCATGGGGATGGAATCCATATGCGCGGTGGCGATTCCGGTTACCGTATTGGTAGCACCAGGGCCGGACGTGGCGATCACAACACCTGTTTTTCCTGTGGACCGGGCATACCCGTCAGCTGCATGGGTAGCTCCCTGTTCATGGGAGGTTAAGATATGTGTGATCCGGTCCTGGTACTCATACAATGCGTCAAAGATGTTGATCACGGTACCGCCGGGGTACCCAAAAACGGTATCCACGCCATGCTCCAGCAGGCATTCCATGATGATTTGCGAACCGTTGAGCTGCATGATTAAGCTCCTTTCCTTTCTATTGTTTGAATTGCATCCACGACGGCATCTCCCATTTCCCGGGTGCCAACTAACCGATAGCCACTATTGTGGATGTCCGGCGTCCGAAGACCCCTCATCAATACTTCGTCCACTGCCCGTTCCATCAGATTTGCTTCTTCTTCCAGTCCAAATGAAAGTCGCAGCATCATTGCTGTCGACAGTATCATTGCTAGTGGATTAGCTTTGTTTCGACCAGCAATATCTGGTGCGGATCCGTGTACAGGTTCATACATTCCTTTTTTGTCACCTCGTAGACTTGCAGATGGAAGCATGCCAATAGAACCGGTGATCATACCCGCTTCATCAGATAATATGTCTCCAAACATATTCCCTGTCAATATCACGTCAAATTGACTGGGCTGCTTTACTAATTGCATGGAAGCATTGTCAATATACATATGATTCAGTGTAATATCCGGTATGGATGATGCTTCTTCAGATACAACTCTGCGCCAAAGTCTTGAGCTTTCCAGAACATTGGCTTTGTCGACACTGG
>JAWSUV010000090.1:0-11022 GCA_033549305.1 Bacillota bacterium
TCAGGCGTTCTGCGTGCAGGACACAGGCTCGCTCCACCGTGTTTTTCAGTTCACGGATATTGCCGGACCATTCGTGCTGCTGAAGCACTTTGTAAGCCTGCGGATGAAAAGAGGCGCTGAATCCATGGTGTTTACGGCTGACTTCCAACAGAAAGCTGGAAGCCAGCACCGGAATGTCTTCTTTGCGGTTGCGGAGTGGTGGTATTTCCAGGCGCAGGACATTCAGCCGGTGGAACAGGTCTTCCCGGAAGCGTCCCTCCTGAACCAGCTTTCGCAGGTTCCGGTTAGTGGCTGCAATGACCCGGACATTCACCGGGATGACACTGTTGCCGCCGATTCGGGTAACCTCATGCTGTTCAAGTACCCGAAGCAGTTCCGACTGCACACGGGGTGTCATTTCAGGGATTTCATCCAGAAAGATAGTACCCTGATGGGCAATCTCAAAAAGCCCCTGTTTGCCACCTTTCAGCGCTCCTGTGAAGGCGCCTTCGTCATAGCCAAACAATTCACTTTCCAGCAGTGTATCCGGCAATGCAGCGCAATTGACGGCCACGAACGGTTTGTCGTGTCGTTTGCTGGCATTGTGGATGGCGTGGGCAAATATTTCCTTCCCAGTGCCGGTTTCTCCGATCATCAGGATGGTGGAATTGACAACGGCGTATTTTTGAGCCTGCGCAAGACAGGTTTGAATTTCTTCGCTGGTGCCCAGCACGTTGGAAAAAGAATAATGGGCGAAGTGACCCCGGGTGGACAGCTGACGACGTGCCTTCTGTTCAAGATACTGGAGTTCAGATACTTCCTGGAAGGTGGCTACAGCTCCTTCCAGTTTACCGTTTACGAAAATGGGAATCCGGTTGGTGATGATGGTGGTGTTGTTCACTTCCTGAAAAGCTTCCTTCCATGGTTCGCCGCTCTGGAGAACGCGGGGGAACCCAGTGTTCTGGATCACACGGGCAGCCGGCTGGCCGATGACCTGTTCTTTTTGGAGCCCCAGTATTCTACCTGCTACGGGATTGAAAAAGGTGATGATCCCATTGGCATCGACTGCCACAATCCCTTCATGTGCATAATCCAGAATGGTTTTAAACTGTTCCGCTTTGGCGGCTTCCGCAAACTTGACCCGCATAATTTTAACGGCTGTTTTCAGAGCAATAACGATGGCTTCCCGCCCAGCTTCCAGCATAACAGGCAACATTCCCATCTGGCCGGCAATCTGGTTCTCCACGGTTTTGCCGATTACTACGCTGACGCCTTTGGCCTTCAGCTGCTGCAGGCATCGTTCGGCTTCCTGGTACTGCCTCAGGACTTCAAAAACAACCGGAATGCCCGTGAGGACCTCTGCTTCCCGGGCGATCCACTGGTTGGATTCTTTTTCGCACATACCAATGATACCGGGATGCTTTCGGGCTGCCTCCAGTGCCCGGGAAAGATCCAGCACGGTCAGGGGAATGTCCACAATGTCCATGGACTGATCATACTGCTGAATGGTTTCGGCCAGCAGACCTCTGGTGATCACAATTTCGATTCCCTGCTCGCGCAGGTTTTCCACCATTTCGGCGACCCGGTGCAGGTTATCAGCCTGGATCGTTGTCACTGTTTTATAGGGGCGCGAAACTTCTTCCATTACCGCTGTCATTTGCGGGGTGGCGGCTATACAGGCAATTCGAATCATGACAATTCCTCCTGGTATGCTTCGATAATCCATTCTACCGCATTACTGCCGGCAGGGCAATCATCGGACAGAAACCGTATCAGCACCTGTGGACTGTGCTGTTCCTCACGGGCAACGCACTGTATGGTATGCCCAGAGGCAGGCTCCGCATACCGGTGCTTCGTTCCCGAAGCAGTCCTGGCGGTTGGATTCCAAATCGCTGCAGCCGCCGCACAGATGACAGGGGGAAAAGGTGAAGTCATGCACCCGATCCCGGAACTGGTGGTATGCTTCAGATTGCCAGATCTCTCTGAGGGAGCTTTCCATCAGATCGCCAAAGATCTGTGCCGGTATTTCCCGTCGGGTGTCTCGGGTCCAGGTGACATGGTGGTGGAGCATCGCCATGCATGGACAGACTTTTCCGTCCCACCGGATGAACGTACTCCGGTCTGACACGAAGGGACAGCGGCGTTCGTTTTCGTGAAGCCGGTAGGCCTGGGTCAGGTTATTGTTCTGGTTGTATCGGAGGAGGGTGAACAGCGTCTCCTGCACCTCCGGCAGGTAATCGAAGCGGGGAATGTGGACAAAGGCTTGTTTTTTGACCACGGAATACACGTCTTCCAGGGCACTTTCCTGGCACAGGGACTGTTCCTGCTGCTCGCGGGTGTAGGGGATCAGGTTGGTGATGATCACCCGGCGGGCGTCCAGCCTGGCCGTCAGATGGTGCAGCCGTTTCAGCAAATGGACATTGGTCTTGTCCGCCACAAACACCAGGCCCAGGTCCATTCGGTGCCCCTGCCGGTTCATTTCCTTCAGGTGCAGCAGCTGTTCCAGCAGGGGGGACGCTTCCGCAGCCATGATCGTCTCGATGGATACCCAGAGAGTATCCAGGCGTGCTTCTTTCAGTTTCTTCAGCATCTCATCTGTCAAGAGCGTCCCGTTGGTGGTGATTTCCACCGCTGCTCCCAGCGTTTTAGCCTTGCGGATCATCTCCGGCAGCCGGGGATGCAGGGTGGGTTCGCCGATGCCGCCAAACATGACGGTCTGCAGGGAGGGTGTTTCTGCCAGCTGGCTGATGAGTGTGTCATAGATTTCCGCGGACATGTGGCCGCAGTCCTCCTGCCAGTGAGTGCGGACGCATTTGTCGCAATTCAGGTTGCACAAACTGCTGGCTTCGATATACGCCTTTGTCAGACTGTGGATATTGGCACTGATTTCCAGCCGCTGCTGCCAGGCAAAGGCTTCCACGGGGGTATCCGGCTCCAGGCCCAGGGCTCTGGCCCGATTGTCGGGGATCATCAGCCCACCTTTTTTTGTATATTTCAGGGTTTCCTTATGGGGATGGGGAGAACGGCTTCTTCTGAAAAAGGGCATGGTAAACTCCTTTGCATAGAAAACACAACAGGTGCCAGAAGGCACCTGCAGGCTGTCATGAATGGTTTACTTGAATTCCTTGAACATTTCCCGGAAATCTTCTTCCGGCTCAATAATGTGGTACACGTGGTCATCCGTCGGGAACGCGCCGGATTTTACTTCTTCAATGTACTCGCTAAAAGCTTTGGTGGCAACTTCGGCCACGTTGGCATATTTTTTGACAAATTTGGGTGTGAACGCCTGGAACTGGCCCAGCAGGTCGGCGGAAATCAGCAGCTGGCCGTCGCAGGGACCTGCACCGATGGAGTAGACGGGAATGGTCAGCAGGTCGGCGATGAATGCGGTGACTTCCGGCGGAACTGCTTCCACCAGGATGGCGTAGGCGCCGGCTTCCTGAACCGCCAAAGCGTCCTTGATGACGGCCCGGGCATTGTTCACATCCCTGCCCTGGGCCTTGTGGCCGCCCAGCTGGCCGGAGCTCTGCGGGGTCAGGCCGATGTGGCCCATGACCGCAACCCCTGCTTCGGTGATAGCCTTGATCCGGCTGGCAATCCGTACGCCGCCTTCCAGCTTGATGCAGTCCATGTCAGCCTCTTTCAGAAAACGTCCGGCATTTTCCACCGCTTGCTGGTCAGAGCTCTGGTAGGACATGAAGGGCATGTCTCCGATGATCCAGGTTTTGGGAGCTCCCCGGCGAACTGCCTGGCAGTGAGAGATACAGTCTTCCATGGTCACGGGGATGGTGCTCTGGTAACCCAGCACGCACATACCCAGGGAGTCACCCACCAGCAGCATGTCCATGCCGGCGGCTTCCGCAAAGGAAGCGGTTGGGAAATCGTAAGCGGTGATCCAGGCCACCTGTTGTTTCTCCTGCTTCATGCGGTAAAAATCCAGAATGCTTTTCTTCTTTGCCACGTTTACACACTCCTTCAAATTGTATTATCCACCTGCCACCATGTTGGAAAAGGACAGGGTGTCGCCATCCTGCACCTGGGTGGACAGAGCGTCCACTTTCACCCAGTGTTTGCTGTTGAGCAGCACCTGGACCAGTAAAGCCTTTCGGTTGTCTTCGCCGAACTGGCGGTCCATTTCTGCCAGCACGTCGCCAAAAGTACTCCCCTCAACTTCCAGGGTAAAGAGATTGCCTCCCAATACTGCTTCCACATCGGGAAATCCCCTGACTTTAATGGTTACCTTCATTGGACAGCCTCCTTGTGATCAGACCAAATCGTCCAGGTCCATTTCACTGATTTTTTCCGTCAGGGGCATGCCTGTCTCATCCCAGCCCCGGTGTCGGTAGTAATCCATCACTGCTTCTTCAATGCCCACCGGTGCCACCCCGGCATAGGGTCCTTCTGCTTTGGGCTGCATCAGCCGCTCAGGGAACTTGGTTTCGTCGGTGGCGGTGATGCCATACCGGAGGTTCAGCAGTTTTTGGACGGTGAAGATCCGTTCTCCCGCTTTCTCAAAGGTCTCGAAATCCCAGTCCATCCCAGTCACCGCATTAAAGGTGTTCAGCATATCGGTGAGGGTGTAGCCGGAGAAAACCATGAACTTGCAGTGGACCAGGGAGTCCACCAGATTAGAGTAGTTTTGGAAGGCAGCGGTGTAGCGGGGGGCATTCTCCCAGGAATGACGCTCCTTCTCAAAATCGATGTCATCACTGATGCCAAACTCCGGCAGCAGGATATGAGCCACGAACATGTGCTGTGCATTGCCTTTTTCGTGGTTGGGGCCGCAGGAGGCGCCTGTCAGGTAATTGAGTCCGGCGACGAAGGATGCCCGGGGATCGTGGGCCGGCACTTCCATGTTTTTGATTTCCACCGCCCAGGCTTCGGAGCCCTTGCCATAGTGTTTCGCTGCGCTTCGCACACCTTCACCCAGGATGTATCCCAGTCCTTCTTCCCGGTTGGCTACTTTTTTCGTCAGTTCCACCATGGCTTCCGCGTTGCCCCATTCCAGGGCCAGGCCGCCGGTGTCTTCCTGGGTGAGCACACCCTTTTCATAGCTCTCAAACGCCCAGGCCAGGCAGGCTCCCAGGGATATGGTGTCAATGCCGTACGTGTTGGCAATGTGGCCGCCGTAGGCCACCGCTTTCATGTCATCCAGCATCAGGTTCAGGCCCATCATGGCAAAGGATTCATATTCCGGCCCTTCACCCACAAACCCGTATTTGTCATCTGTGACTTCTACATGGTTTTTACAGCCCAGTGTGCAGAATTTGCAGGGTTTGGGCTTGTTGTTCAGCTCAATGCCGTAATTGGGAGCGCCCAGGTTTTCAATCCCGGTGTCAAATTCACCCAGCTGCCAGTTTTTCAATGGCATGTTGCCGTACCCTTTGAACAGCCCGGTGGCAATGGAGGTGCCATGTGCCCGGATGTTGAAGTTGGCCGGCTTGGCCTTGTCGGTGTTGTAGATTTTCATGTTGATTTCCTTGTTCAGCTCCTCGAGCTTTTCCGGGTCTGCCACCGGACATTCCTGGGTGCCGCGCACCACAACTGCCTTCAGATTTTTGGACCCCATTACGGCACCCATTCCGCCGCGACCGGCGAAGGAGCACTTGCCCGTGGCAACGGCCGCGTATTTCATCTGTTTTTCACCGGCAGGTCCGATGCAGGCAATCTCGAACTCTTTGCCGAACAGTTCTTTCAGCAGGTCGTCGGTTTCAAAGGTGTCTTTCCCCCAGAGCTCCGCTGCCGGTGCCACGCTCACCTCACCGTCGTCGATGACAATCATGGCGGGCTGGTCCGCTTTTCCTTGGACCACCAGGGCATCCACACCGGCGCTTTTCAGGGCATAGCCCCAGGAATTGGTAGCACAGGAAGTGGCGTTGGCTTCCAGGGAAGGGGATTTGGACACGATGCTCCATTTGGCCGCGCCGGTCTGCCGGATGCCGTTGAAAGGGCCGGCGGCAAAGATAATGCGGTTTTCAGGATCGGCTGACATGACACCCTCCGGCACTTCTTTGTACAGGATATAGGCTCCCAGGCCGGCGCCTCCGATGAACTGCTCCAGTACTTTTTCCGGAAGGGTTTCAATGGTGCAGCTGCCGGAATTCAGGTCGACACGCGCAATTTTATTCCATACACCTTTCATTTTCAGCACTCCTTTTTAATTGGTCTTCTGCCTGTTGATATCCGGCAGTGATTGCCTATTCTGACAGTTCAAAGTTGATCCCGCTTTGGTTGTTTTCGGCTGCAAAGGCAATCCGCTTACCCCGCAGTCCGGTGACGGGCGTCTCGGACAGAAATGTGATGTTTCGTTCTTTCATCACCTCCATGTCGGTGTTCAGGTCGGAGGAAAGAAAACCGATGTGGTGAAGACCCGGTCCATGTTGGCTGACATAACGGGCGAGCATGCCTTCAGGGTTGCTTTCTTCCAGAATTTCGAAGGACACGCCGCCAATGGTCATGACGGCTAATTTGATGCGGCGCTCCGGGTGTTCCACAATCGCAGGAACCGAAACCCCAAAGCTCTCTGCCATCTGTACCACAAAGTCTTCTATGTTGTCAACCGCCACGCCGATGTGGCTTAGTTCTGTGAGCATACAACTCCTCCCTTTCTGTTCTCACTGCCTGCTTCTGAATGGACGCCCGGGTCTAATCGCCCTTCACAATGGCCGACATTTTCGTCAGTGGCTGGAGTCTTCAATGGGACGGAACAGCAACACAATGGCCATGGCAACAAAGACCATGACCTCAGCTGCCTGGGGATAAACCCTTCCCGTAAAGGAGATGAGTAATCCCAGAGTAAAGGCTGCAATGAAGGTCCCATTCATATTGCCCATGCCTCCCACAATGACCACAGCAAAGGCCATGAGGAGGATGTGAAAACCCATGTAGGGATGAGCCGAACTGATCGGTGCGTACAGGATACCACCAAGGGCTGCCAGCCCGCTGCCGATCATAAAGATGATGGAGAAATATTTTTCCACCTTCAGCCCCAGGCATCGGACACCTTCCAGGTCATCCAGGGCAGCGGTGACCACTTTCCCAACCATGCTTTTCTTGAAAAACAGGGTAATTCCCAAATAAACCAGAACTGCAGCCACCACTACCAGTGTGCGGTAGATGGGCAAAGAGGCTCCTAGAAAGCTGAAAGATCCACGGACGGGGACACTCAGAGGATAAGGAATGGCTCCATAGACAATTTTAATGGCATCTGTACCCATGAGCAAAACTGCATAGGTGGCGATGATGGCATAATCAATGGACTGGCCGTAGAGTCGCCTTACCACAAGCCTTTCAATGAGGTAGCTGATGGGAATAACCAAAGCCACTGATACAATCATGGCCGGCAAAAAGCTGCCCAGGCGTGGCAGGAGACTGATGTAAAAGTAGACTCCCAGGGCGTACACCAGTCCATGGGCATAGTTGATGACTTTCATGGTGCCGAAAGTGAGGGAAAGGCCAATGGAGATCAAATAGAGGATGGCTCCGATGGTGAGTCCGAATAAAATGGTGTCCATCATTTTAGACCACCTCCCGATTGCTTTTTCATTAGTTTTTCGTGTGCAGTTGTAACAAATCCCACGACACCTGTTCGAAAGCGGAAGACCATGATTAAAAGAGCCATTCCAAAAAACAACTCCCAGGCAGAAATGTAGATGGCAATGTACTCGCTGAGGAATTTATAGATCATTCCCCCAATAACCGCACCATAAAGATTTCCTGCTCCACCCATCAACACAGCAAAAATGGGGCTGACATTTTGAAAGGAGTCAATGAATCCCGGACTGATGAATCCATAGTTAATGGTGGTTAAGGTGCCGGCAAACCCGGCAATGGCGCAGGAAATCACAAAAGTGGTGATTTTGTAGCGGTAGGTGTTGTAACCCAGAAACTTCACCCGGTTTTCGTTTTCATGAATGGACCGGACCATCACACCAAAAGAGGATTTGGTCAGGCGTTTCAGGAAGTAGAACACTGCCAGGAGGGATCCCAGGACCACATAGAACAACACCCGTTCATTGCCCAGATGGATGGATCCCAGTGGGTTGATGAACACGGACATGCCGTCATCACCCCGGGTGACGGAGGACAGGCCGGAAACCACCATAAAGAATCCGATCTGGTTAAATCCCATGTTAATGAGGGCAAAAGCTGCTCCGTGGGTTTTCATCACCAGGGCGCCCAGCACCAGGGCCAGCAGGGCGGCAAACAGGATGCCGGCGGCAATCCCTAATAGAGGGTTCCCGGAGACCCGGTTCATAAAGATGGCGGAAGCGTAGGTTCCGGAGCCAAAATAGAGCATGTGCCCAAAAGACAGGTGCCCCATGTAACCATACAGCAAATCAAAGGACAGCACAAAAATGATGAAGACCATAAAATCAGTGATCCGGTACATGCGAAAGAACCGGGCCGCGATCATCATGACCACACTGATAACTGCCAGCTCCACCAAGGTTCGAACATACCCTTTGTCCAGTGACAGGCGAGCGGATGTCGCGTTTTGTTTCGAGGTGATCATCACTTCATTTTCATTGACCATCGGTTAACCTCTCCCTCCATCCCGTTTTGCAGGGCTATAGGTATTGACCCATGGCTGCAAAATTGGATATTTCGGCCGGGTCAGTGATTTCGTTGATAATGTATCCTTCCTTCATGACGTAGACGCGGTCGGCCAAACGGCTCACCACCGACAGGTTCTGTTCCACAATCAGTCCGGATACGGTTCCTTTCAGTTCACGCAGCATTTCCAGAATGTCATCGATGACAATGGAGGCGAGTCCTTCGGTCGGCTCGTCGATGAGCATCAGTTCAGGACTTCCGGCCAGGGCACGGGCAATAAGCAGAATTTCCCGCTGGCCGCCGCTGAGGCCGCCGGCTTTACGCTGCATCATGGTTTCAAATAAGGGGTACAGTTTCACTGCCTGTTCCAAAACTGCCTCAATGGACTTTCCAGAAGCGTAGGCAGCCATTTCCAAATTCTCACGAACGGTGAGAGACTGAAAGACTTTTTTGTCCTGGGCCACGTACTGGACACCTTTTTTTGCAATGGCTTCAGCACCCAGTCCCTGGATGGGATTTTCCTGGTAATGAATGGTGCCTTCCCCGGGTGTCAGCAGGCCGCAGATGGTTTTCAGCAGTGTGGTTTTTCCGGCGCCGTTGCGGCCAACCACGAAGACCATCTCTCCTTTTCGGATTTCCATGGATACCTGGTGCAGTACCTGGGCATGGCCGTAGTATACATTGATGTTGTCAATGGTTAACATCGGACATCTCCCTTCCCCCAGTAACATTCCAGAACAACGGGATCGTCAATCACTTTGCGTGGATCGCCTTCCATGATCATTGATCCTTCCTTCATCACGTACAAATGTTCCACGAGGTCAATGATTTTGGAAATTTTGTGTTCGATGATCACGATGGGTAAATCTTTCTTCAACTGATGGAGCAGCTCCAAAACAAATTCAATTTCAATGTCACTGAGTCCGGCAAAGGGTTCATCCAGCAAGAGCGTTTTGGGATTCATCGACAGGGCGATCCCAATTTCCAGCAGCCGTTTGTCACCATAGGACAGTTCTGCCGTTTTTTCATTCATTTTGTCCACCAACCCCACTCGCTCCAAGGCGTCGACACACTGCTGCCGGATTACCGCATTGTTTGTGCTCTTAAAATAAAACCAGGGAATGTTCCGATCCTGCTGCTGCACTTTTGCAGTGGAAAGCACCATGTTCTCCCATACCGTCAGGGTTGAGAAAACAGAGACCAGTTGAAAAGTGCGGCTGATTCCCATTCTAACCCGGTGCTGGGGAGAGGTGTCGGTAATGTTCTGCCCCATGAAATCGATGCTTCCCTGAGTGGGTGGAAAGAATCCGGTCAGCAGGTTAAACAGAGTTGTCTTACCGGATCCGTTGGGCCCGATCACCCCGTTCACCCGGTCAGCCTTCATTTCGATGTCAACCTTGTTTACCGCGGTAAACTGACCAAATTTTTTCGTCATCCCCTGTGTTTTGAACAGTGCTTCCATGACGCAACCCTCTCTTCCATGACTTTGTAAAGGCGGGTTCGACGGGCATAACCCGCCGATCCCTGCTTATAATGATGCTGGTGCTTTATTAGTAGCCAAGTTCAGGCAATGGCGGCAGGATTTCATCTCCTACAACGGCGTCCACCACCCTGGCAAAGTCCCACATCATGTCTTCCCGCTCGTCAGCGCCCTTACCAGCCACGATGTATGGCCAGTATTGGTATTCTGGACGGCCGTCCACACGCCATGTAGCCGGTCCGTTCATGCTGTCAAAATCCGGATTTGCCATCAGCGCTGCGTAGACGGCATCAGAGTCGATGGAATTGGACAGTTCAATTCCCCTTGCCATTTCCATGACTCCCAAGTAAGCAACCATGGCATATGGGTCCGGCGGATCGCTGTCCACCTGCATCCAGGCTTCGACAAATTCATCTGAAGCAGCAACTATGTCCGCATCTCTGAAACCTTCCATGTTGTGGTACCAAAGCATCTGCATTGTCACATCATCCAAAGCTTCCGGTGGCAAACCTGTGGCAAAGACATTGACCAGCCAGTTAAACCAGATGTCCATGTCCTGATTGAGACCCAGCTCTTCAGCTTGCTTCAGGATGGTGATGGCATCGTTGCCCCACTGACCCATCATTAGCAAGTCAGGTTGCTCATTCCGTGCATTGATAAGGAAAGGAGTCATGTCGGCGGCACCAACGGTTGAATACATGGTGACCACTTCAATTTCAGGGTAATTGGCAAATACGGCCTTGGCACCTTTTTCCTGGTCATGCCCATAGGCATAGTCAGGGAGAAGCATGACCACTTTTCCCGGCTTGATCACATTGGCCACATAAGATGCTGCAGAACGACCTGAGGAAACAGTGCTCCCCACAATGCAGAGAGAGTAAGGTGCTTTTGTATCCTTATGGAAGAACTCTTCCGGAACACCGTTAGTGGCCATGAAAAAGATAGGGTTCTGTCTTACCTGTTCACTGAGAGCGTTGGATATGTGGGCAAAGGTGCCGCCCACCAGC
>JAWSUV010000091.1:0-10948 GCA_033549305.1 Bacillota bacterium
TCTGGAGGTTATTGTTTTTTCAAAGGTCATTTTCACGTTTTACAGGAATGCTTAAGGATCAGTGTGTTCGGGTTCATAATCTCTTGAAACACAAGGCTTACCATTACATGGATAAACACTATTTTTTCATTACGCCAAAATACCTGCGATTTATCCAACGTTCTAACAAGCCCAATAATCCGTCAGTCACAATCGCCAATAAAGCCACCAGAATACTGCCTGCCACCGTCAGTTCAAACGTGCGGGTCGTAATCCCTCTAAAGATCAACACTCCCAGTCCACCACCACCAATGAAAGCCGCAATGGTGGCAATGGAAATTGTCATCACGGTCACTGTTCGGATAGCGGCAATGATATAGGGCAACGCCATGGGAATTTCCACATAACGAAGAATCTGAGCATTGGTACTGCCCATGCCCCTGGCAGCCTCCAGCATTCCTTCATCCACCTCAGTGATCCCTACGTAAGTGTTTCTTACCAGCGGGAGCAATCCATAAATCAGTAAAGCGGCAATGGCTGGTTTTTCCCCAGTGCCCAGAATGGGAAGCATAAATCCAAAGAAGGCTATCACCGGAATGGTATAGAGAAAACCTGTAAATCCAATCACGTAGGGTGCCGCCCGCCGGGTTCGCGTAATCAGAATCCCCAGAGGAATGCCTATGGCAATAATAATCACCAGGGCTGTCAGAGAAATCTGGATATGCTGCCAAAAAGAGTCAGTGATCAGGGTTCTCCGCTGGCTCATCAAATTGAGTAATCGTGTCATGAATGGCTGCTGACGGACTGTCAGGAAGCTGAGAGTTGCGATGATATTCACAGCTGCCGCTCCTTTCGATGGTAAAACATTTTGTGGGCTATTCGGTCACCGTCGTCTCTCCATTTATCATTTTTTGTACACGCTGTTCATCCCTGTATAAGATGGGAGCCGAGGAGAAAAACTGACCCTTTTCAAAGGCTCTTCGCTCCATCTCCAGCAGTTCCCGTGTGATATGGGTGACATTACGCGGGGTTTCCGGGGGGAGCACCACATCCATTTCTCCTTTTTCTTTGCGCCGATAGTAAACATAGCTTTTCCAGAGCCGCTGCTTTATGCGGGCTACGCTGGACGGTTTACGAAGAATATGCAGAATCTGTGTTTTAAACTCGTCAGCATATCCAGGGAAAAAGCCTTTTGGCAATGCAGCCAAATCTTTGCCAATTTGACGTGATGCGGGATCATCTAATTCCTGACATAAAAACTTCACGGTATACCATAAATTGTATAATTCCTGCTTGGATGTCACTTCCTGACGCTGCACCCACGCAAAGGCGTGCAACCGTCGGCGCCAATCCCACCAGCGCAGGGGACTCTCCAAATCAATGGCGGGAATCAGAAAAAATCCTTCGTTAAGCAGAAGCGCACCGAACACGCCCGGAGGATGGCCCAAACGTTTATTTTTTAGGCTGGTCCGGTACACACCGCAGGTAGGGCTTCCTTCCATAAAGACATATCCCACCGCACCGACGCTCCGCAGCATTTCCAGTGACTGGAGACAGGCTTGCTTCAACTCCTCCGTCACATCCCGGCCTTTCCGGTTTAACACACGGGCTTTGCCGTCCCAGACGTCCTGGCCGCTGCCACCGGAAATGCGAATCGGTTCCCTGGGGACTCCCAGACCCGCCATGACCTCAGGACAGACCGGATGCCAGACGAAATCTCCCTGCTCCCGGTTTAACAGCTTAATGCGGTCCCACCCTTTGCGGTTATATCGATATGGTGCACCAAAATTACATCCACTCACTCCCAGCACGACGCGTTGCTGCAGAATAAACTGCACGGTAATCATCTCCATTTCCTTATACTCATCCGATGAGGCCAGCAGGCACAGTCGGCTCACAGGATGTTCTTTAGCCTTATACCCATTGATAATATGAATATGCAAAAGGCCTGCCCTGAGGCAGGCCGCGTGGAGCTGGATCGGAACCAACAGCATTAACGGGTCAGCATCGTTCCAATGCCGTCATTAGTAAAGATTTCAAGCAGCAACGCATGGGGTTTGTTTCCGTTGATCATATGCACCCGTTCCACACCGCCCATCACTGCTTTTCGACAGTATTTTATTTTGGGTATCATCCCGTTACGAACAATGCCGGAAGCGATATAGCCATCAATTTCATCCACAACTATGTGAGAAATAATGCTCTCAGGCAGTTCCACATCTCTCATAACGCCTTCAACATTGGTAATATACACCAGTTTTTTAGCATTAAGGGCCAGTGCAATCCGGGAAGCAGCTTCATCTGCATTAATATTGTATGATTCTCCATTCGCCCCGATCCCTATGGGTGCAATAACCGGAACATAATCCAATTTCAACAGATGCTGTACCAGATCGCTGCGGACTTCCCGCACTTTTCCCACGTATCCCAGCTCCGGATCACGTGCTTCCGAATAGAGAAGTCCTCCGTCTTTGCCGCTTAAACCGGTGGCCATCACCCCCATACTGTTGATTCGGCCTACAATTTCGCTGTTAATTTTTCCCAGCAATGCCATTTCCACCAGTGTCATGGTTTCCGCATCAGTCACCCGAAGTCCATGTATATAGACAGGCTCTTTACCGATTTTCACCATAAGTGCTGTAATCTCAGGACCGCCCCCATGAACGATCACCGGATTCATGCCTACATATTTCATCAGAACAACATCTTCAATAACCGTTTGCTTCAGTTCTTCATCAATCATGGCATTCCCACCATATTTAATCACCACTGTTTCGTTGCGGAACTGCTTGATATAAGGCAGGCTTTCCACAAGAATGCCTGCTTTTTCACCAGGGGTCAAGGTAACCACTCCTTAAAGTGTATATAAATACATTTATACTTATATTTACACATTTGTCAAGGATTTTCTTATCATAAAAGCCGGCATCCTGATCAAGAACGCCGGCCGGCTGCTGCGTACGAATTGTTGCTTAGAACCATTTCTTTTTCTTTGAACCACCAAAAAGAGATTTGATCATCAGCAGCAGTTTGAAAACTTCCTTCAACGGTATGACTACCTCTTCATTAATCCCTTTCACCATATCAGTCGCATAATCAGTCACTTCACTGACATTCTCTATGGTTGTTTGCACATGAACCATGCTTTTGTCTACATTCCCCGTGATCCCTTCTACATTTTCCAGTACCCGGGGGATTCGTTCAAGGGTTTCGTTCAAATGCTTTTCATTTTTATTCACGATTTGTTGAATGCTTTTCAGACTTTCATTCACTTTCATCAACAATACGATCAAATAAGCCAGTACACCTACCCCGAGAATTGACAAAAGGACCACCAGCAGTTCACCCACAGTGATGGTTGCATTCATGATATCCCACCTTTATGATCGTTTATTTTTCCATTTCCTTTTTAGCTGCGGATGCTGCCTTTTCAACTTTTTCCCTTGTATCTTCGACTTTTTCTTGCATCTTATCTGCCTTGGCCTGTGCTTCTGTCACTTTTTCTTCTGCCAGTTCTGCGGCTTCTTCCGCAGCTTCTTCCGCCTCTTCTCCCAGCTCATCAGCATTTTTCTTTATTTTTCCCTTCAGTTCGATGGCTTTCTCTTTCAGGTCGGCAGCCTTTTCTTCCAATACTTCCCGTGTTTCCTCATAATACGATGATAACTTTTCTTTTCCTTCATCAAAATTCTCTTCCAACTTAATTTTTGTCTCTTTTAACTCGTCTTCCACTTTCTCCTTTGCCTTCAACAACTCTTCCTTGGTTTTCTTTCGAGTGTTTTCACCTTTATCAGGTGCAAAGAAAATCCCCGCCAGACCACCCAGGAAGGTTCCTGCCGCCAGTCCTTTTACAACCCCTTTACGCTTCTCCGCTTCTTTTTCTTTGCGGGCCCGCTCCGGACTTAAGGCAGCAGCGAGTTCTTTCATCTTGTTTGACAATTCTCTCATGCTCATTTTATCCACTCCCTTTTTGGCATTGTTTACAATAACATACCCGCGATCATCATAAATAAACAAGCGTTTTCAATACACATAAAACCCCGGTTTGCACCGGGGTTTGCACCAGCATACCAATCCAAACTAGTTTCCGTTCGTTTCTTCCAACAGATTGCGCCGATATTGCAGATATAATTGTTTCAGCGTGGCTGCTTTATCGGCAATCAGGAGCTGCAGTCCTGATACTTTTTCATAATTCTGTTCCGCAATTGCTTCCCTCAACTGGGTAAGGAATGATTTTTTTTCAAGACTGTCTTTCATCAGATCATAGCGAATGGCATTGATTTTTTCCCAGTTCACCACATCAAGGTCTGTCACATAATCCAGTCCATGAAGCTTACGGGTGTTTCGAACCAATTTCATGTGCAGCGGGATCAGTCTTCCTGAGATTTCCATCACCCACTGGTCCAAGGTAGCCAGTTCATACGAACGAACAATGATCTCGGTGAACACATCGCCGCTGAACAGCTTCGCCCGCTTTTCCAGTGCCTTGTTGAAGTTACTGATGTTTTCCCAGACAGTGGCCGGAGGCTTTCCAAATAGAGCATTCCGTTCTTCTTCTGTGTAGTCGTCAAAAACATCGTGTTCACTGTGGAACATCCGGTCTTTTGCCAGATAGAATTTCTCTTCCCCAGCCTTTTTTGAAAACTCCGTCTCAAGTTCTTTCGAACTTAATTCGGCCTGTGCAACGGCTCCGATCCCATCAAGCATCATCTGATAAGAAGCTGCCACATACAAGTACGTATTTGACATGGGGTTGGGTGCCCTTAATTCAAAACGGGTGGCCAACGGGTTTTTCAGGTCCCGCACAAGACCCACCAGAACAGTTCTGTTTCTGGACGGCATTTCCGGTGTGTGCCCAACGGATGCCACGATGCATACCGGCGCTTCGAATCCTGGTTTCAATCGGTTGAAAGCGTCATTGCTGGAGGTGATAAAGGGGTTTATGGCTTCATAATTTTCAAGCAATCCCATGAGGCATCCCCACCCCAGAGAACTCATAAACTCGTCTTGCTTTTGAGCTGTCATGAGATTAATGTGTTGTCCGTTTTTAAGGAGTAAAGCAATCCCCATATGGGTGTGTTTCCCGCAACCGGCAACACCCTCAATGGGTTTTGCCTGGAATGTCACTTCCAGCCCATGACGTTCAAAAACTTCCTCGACAATTTCTCTCACAAATGCCTCGTTATCGGCCGTTTCCATCGGAGTGTTGTATTTCCAGTCGATTTCCAGCTGTTCCATCACATGGTTCAGTTTCCCTGTGTTGCTGATTTTTGCGGTGACACCGCCTACTTCTTTATGCCCCATCTCAGGATCCAGCCCGTAGTAGCCCAGCATCATAATGGATTCTTCCAGTGCTGATCGGACACTGCCTTTGGTGCGCTTCCAGTATTGTTCTTTCAGCGTCTGTGAAGCAGACAATTTTTCTTCGTCTGCCTTATCCTGAGGAGTCCTGACCCAGAATTCCAGCTCTGTGGCCGCTGTCAGTTTTACCCGCTCAATTGCATCAACGGAATCAATACCATATTCAGCCAATAAGGATGGGTGTTCGGTAAAAATGCTGAGGAGTTTCTTTCCAAAATAATCTTCCATTCGTTTCAAAACTCCCCTTGATCCCACATAGCGCCCATCATGCGCTAAAAAAGCGGGGATACGCAGGGTTCCCACTGGCAACCCGGTTTCAGGATGAAGGTGATCGGCATTGTAGTCAATGTACCAGTTGACGTCGAGGTCGGGGATCAAATCCACTTTGGCATTGTTTAGTGTCGCAATTTCATGCAGCATAACACTTGAACCGTCTGTCTGAACTCCCAGTTGCAGAAAACCGTCCACATCCTCAAGCAGGATGGAAATAGGAATCTTCTCATCTGTATTGTTACCGCGCAGATCAACACCAACCAATGAAACAAACTGAATGTTTGGGAATGCCTGCAACAGTTTTGTCAGGATTTCTTTCTGATGGGTCCATACCGGTACACTGTATAAAAGCTTATGCGAGAGTAATTTTTCCATGTTTTTTTCCAAGTCTGCGTCCTCCTTCATCCCTGTATATCAGGCGAGATTCAGATAAATAAATTCTATTATAGCATGACACTTGAAATTGTAAAGGCAAACACGGGCGAAAATAACCAAAATTGAATATTTATGCAAACCTTTTCCTTCCTTTCGAGGCAATATGCCTCGTTCCTTTATCGTTTCAATAAAAAACCTCCATGGCAGGAGGTTTACTGTTTCTAATAATGCCAGTTGGGGCCTGACTCTCGCTTCTCGTCTTTTTCAGGTTCTCCGTTTTGGTCGACTTTGGTGATCATTACCTTTTCAATCACTCCGTCAGTGGCCTTTACTACCTTAATCCGAATATCGCCTGATTCAAATTCAGATCCCTGGGCTACCGGAACACATGCTTCTTCCGCCAGGCTGCACACAAGTCCGCCCACAGTGTTCCCCCGGTTAATCGGAAGGTCCAATCCCGTGTCCTGGTGAATTTTGTCGACGCTGGTTGAGGCGGAGTAGATCCGGTCGTCTCTCGTGACAAAGTCTTTCTTCGGTGCCAGGTATTTTAAAATCGCAAAAACGCCGGCAATAGCCAGGGTACCCAGCACGAGGTCAAGCATGGTTTCCCCATAAATCAGCATTTTCCGCGCGATGACAAACAACACCAACTCCAAAATGGCATTCGTTGAGTGAGATAAGAGCATCAGCATCAGCTCGATCCCCACAACCAATAAAAGCGTGTGGGCCAGAAAATGTTTAAAAATATCATACGATTCATCTGCGCCGTGCTGTAAAATTTCAACAAAGTATTTAACGATGTCAATAAGGCCAATGGCAATTCCAACAGCCAGTAATATGGTTAAGACCATCTCCAGCCAGTAGGTGTACTCTTCTAATTTTTTCATGATTGAAAACTCTTTCATTCCGGCATCTCCTTCTCAAAAAGCGTGTTTACAGCCGCGCAGCAACCTGCCATGTTCATCATAACGGAACAATCAACCAATGGCAAGTTAATTCGTTATATGTTTAACGGATAGGGGTTCCACCCTATTTAAGTGTTTTTCATCATCCCTTCTTTCAGAAGAATGAGGTGCGTTGCATCAGGTGGAATGCCATACCATTTCAATCAATGTCAGGTCATCCTTCAATTGCACCTGTCTGTCAGCCAGTTGTTTGAACTGCATGGCGAAGGGACGGCTGCTCTCCTTCTCAAGGTATTGATAGGCAAGTTGAATAAGTGCATCATAATCCAGCGCTCTCCGGTTGTCATCTTCCAGTTCCAGCAGTCCGTCCGTGTAAAACAAAAGACGATCGCCCGGTTTCATTTGAACCTCAGCTTCTTCATATCCCTGGGAAAACTCAAAGCCGATGGGAGTTCCATAGGCATTCAGGGTTTCAATGGTTCCTTCGCGCCTCATGAGAAGGGGTTCCGGATGGGCTCCGCGTACATAGCGCAGGTTTCCGCTTTCAACATTAAAAACCATGTAGAAAATTGTAAAGTAATGCTGGTATTTTGTAAAGGAAAATCTTTTGTTCAGGTAATGAATCACTTCAAGAGGCGATACAATTTCATAATAGGGTTCTTCTTCCAGTTCCCGTTTCAAGGGTGTTCCCCGGCTGACATCCACCACCAGGAATTCAGATAACGCGACAGCCAGCATGGATGAGGCTACCCCATGTCCCATGACATCTACCATGTACAGTCCCAGGTGATTTTCATCAAGCATAAAAATATCATAGATATCACCGCCAACTTTTCCAGAGGGCTGGAAGTGACAGTAAAAATCGCAGAAAGGAACCTGAATGAGGTTATGGGGGATCAATGACTCCTGAATCCGTGCGGCAAGTGTCAGGTGGTGGTCCAGTTCTGTCCGCTGCCGTTTAATTTTATAAAGACTCTCTTCAAGCGCTTTTTGGGTGGATTCCAGTTTATGCGCCAGCTTTGCTGTTTTTAAGTACTGTTCGACATGCGCTTTCAGTTCAGCATCTGCCACCGGCATTACCAGGCAGTCATTAATGCCAGACTGGAACAGTGTTTTTTTTACTGGCACCAGTGCCTCTGAAATAACGGCCAGCAGGGGAATCTGTTGAGAGAGCTTATGCTTGCGCACCATGCGAATGATTGACGGCAAGACATTCTCATTCACTGCATCCGCCTGAAGGATCAACAGATCCGGCTCCTCCCGGGCAACATCTGCCAGCAGGTTTTCCGAATACTTCTGTTGAACCACTTCGTGCCCCCATTTGCGCAGTCGATCCTTTGTCGAACGATCCGCGGGGGTATTGGCATCAAAAATGAGAATTTTTCCGGTTATCATGGCAGGTTCCTGTCCTTTCACCTGACCGACAGTGCTACAAGTGACCATATGGATACAGCTCACGGAAAATCGCGAGATCAACAAGTCTCTTATAGTGTAACGTTTCTTTAATAATAGTGCAATCACTTTTCAAGTGCTGTCACTCAGGTATTGGCTGCGCTCTTGCGGTATTGATGGGCAGAGTGTTTGGACAATAAGTAGTTTGGGGTATCTATGAAAAAATATGATGTCTCACGATGAAGGGCGGGAAATAATGGAAATACAATTTTTAGGCGCTGCACAGGTAGTAACAGGCTCCAATTTTCTCATTCGAACAAAATACTGCAACATGCTGGTGGATTGTGGTTTGTATCAGGGAAGTGATGAACTTGAAGCTTTGAACAGCCAGCCGTTTACCTATGACCCGGCTGAAATTGACTACCTGTTTCTGACCCATGCACACGTTGACCACAGTGCCCGCATTCCGAAGCTCGTGAAAGAAGGGTTCAGCGGCAAAATCTATACGACCCGGGCAACACTAGACCTGTCTGAAATCATGCTGCTGGACAGTGCACATATCCAGGAAACAGATACGGAATGGATCAACCGCAAGCGTGAAAGAGCTGGAGAGACGCCTGTTCAGCCCCTGTACCATGTTAAGGATGCTGAAAAAAGTCTTCATTATTTTGAAGCCGTTCAGTACAATCAGAAGATTAGTATCAACGACATGATCAACATTCGATTTCGGGATGCCGGTCATATTCTGGGTTCTGCCATTCTTGAATTGTGGATAACGGAAGAATCAGATACCGTCAAGCTTGTTTTTTCCGGCGACCTTGGTCAAAAAGGAAAACCCCTGATCCGCGATCCGGACATTATCGAGGAAGCTGACTATCTTATCATGGAATCCACCTATGGTGACAGAATCCATGAACAGGTGGCTGACCGGATGAATCTGCTGATGGATGCCATTAACCATACCCTGGAACGCAAGGGAACGGTTATCATCCCTTCCTTTGCTGTCGGCCGCACCCAGGAACTCATTTATGAACTGAATAAATACTTTGCCGAAACGCATGAGATGGATGTCTTCCGTCAGTCTCCTGTCTATATTGACAGCCCCATGGCAGTATCGGCTACAGAAGTATTCAAAAAAAATGCCCATTATTTTGATGATGAAACCAAAGAACTGATCCTGAGCGGCGACAATCCCCTGGAGTTTGACAATTTGCACTTTATACGGGATCACCGGGTATCCATGGAATTAAATTCCGATAATACTCCGAAAGTGATTATTTCTGCCAGTGGAATGGCCACTGCCGGCAGGGTCCGGCACCATTTAAAGCATAACCTCTGGGATCCTAAAAACACCGTGATTTTTGTTGGATACCAGGCCCAAGGAACACTGGGACGCATCCTTAAGGAAGGCGTTAAAAAAGTTAAAATCCTTGGTGAAGAAATTGCTGTGAAGGCTGAAATAGTGAGCATTGACGGATTTTCTGGACATGCCGATCAGGCGGGGCTGATGGAATGGCTGAGAGGCTTCAAAAAGAAACCAAAAAAAATTTTTTTGGTGCACGGCGAACCTGCATCATCAGAAATCCTGGCCGGCCTGATCCGAGAGGAGATGGCTATTCCGGTGGAGATTCCATCGGTTGGATACGCCTTTGAAATGGAAGAAGCCGTTCTGAAGGCAGATTCTCTTGAATTGCTGCTGCCGGTTCAACGGAAAGAAAACATCAAGCGGGAACTGCAGGAAGTTTATCAACAAATTGAAAGCCTGATACCCAAGACAAATCGTTTTTTGGATGACAAGGTTCTGGAGACTGAATATGATGCCTTAAAGAACAAACTGATTGATTTGCAGCGGGAACTCATCGGTTTAAGCATGATGCTTGGAGATTAATCCGGAGAATTTCTCTCGAATCATATTTTAGCAGGCAGATCATGTACATGATCTGCCTGCTCTTTTTACCGTCTGTTTATCGATTTGTGATCTTCCTGCATGACATTCGCTTGCTGTGACGAGTTTACTGAACCAGTGCTTTGGCTTTTTTCACTGCCTGCACAGCATCCGGCGCATAAACCGCACCAATGCTGTCGGCATATGCACGGGTGAGTACTGCTCCCCCAACCAGCAGTGGAATGGCCAATCCTTCTTTTTTCAACAGTATTGCAACCCGTTCCATTTGCTGCATAGTGGTGGTCATCAATGCGCTGAGACCAATCAGGTCGGCCTTCTCCTGGTTGGCTTTCTGAACAATGGTTTCAGCAGGCACATCCTTTCCAAGATCAATTACCCGAAAGCCGTGATTTTCCATCATCACACAGACGATGTTCTTGCCAATGTCATGAATATCCCCTTTAACAGTGGCCATTATAATCGTTCCCAGTTCTTCCGAGTGCACACCGGGAAGCCTTTCTTTGATGGCTGCAAACGTCTGCTGTGTCGCTTCCGCCGACATCAGCAGCTGGGGCAGAAAACAGCTGCCGTCTTCGTAGCCGTCTCCCACTTGTGCCAAGGCTGGCGAGATCACTTTTTCGATGATATCCAGTCCTGTCCAGCCCTCATTCAGCAACGCTGTTACCATCGGGAGAATTCCCTCTTTTTCTCCCTGAATGATCTTCTCTTTGAGGGCGCTTTCAGTGTCAGCCGTTTGATCATATGCAGCTGATCTCTGATT
>JAWSUV010000092.1:0-10857 GCA_033549305.1 Bacillota bacterium
TTCTGGAAGGCTACGATACACTGGTGGCAATGATTCGGGAGTACATGGTGGTGATAAAGTGATTATAGCGCCTCCTTATCGCTTTTAACATCGACAGATGACCGGTGCGTATGAAAAGCACCATTCGGGTATGCTATAAAGACTCGATAGAATAACGCAGGATGGAGAGGGGGTTTTGCTATGTCGTCAATTAGGACAATGAAGGCATGGGCTATTAAAATCGATCATTCGGAAAAGATTCCCGCAGCCTTTCAACAATCCATGGAGCAGGTTCTCAAAGAAAGCGCTGATTTTCCATATGTGATATCTGCACCCAAAAATGAGAAGACGGGCAAACCAGAACGTGATACACTGCTGGCAATGACCGATGAGGCTATCTGGGTGCTTGTGGACCAGGAACATAAAGTTACGGCTGTCCACTTTCCCGTGGAAGGGGTTCAAACTGTCCAGATGGGAACGGTCTTGCTTCAGTCATGGGTAAAAATCTGTGGTAAGTCAGCAGGCAATTTCGAATGTGCCGTAGTGTATTATGATACAGTGATGGAAGAGCTGTTTGTTCCGGTTCTGGATACCGTACGGGCGAAGATGCTGCACAATACTTTTGAAGAACCCGAACCACACGTGGATGAACTGAGCTATCTGAAGGATGTCAGTTTGAAGTTCTATAATTATGGCGTTCAGAGTCTTTTGCCGGGCCAGAAGGTATGCTGCAGTGTGTATCAGCCGCGGATCGATGAAGAAACTGTCAAAAAAGGAGAAACACATGAAACGGTACCACATCTTTTCATTCTTACTAAAGAAGAGTTGATTCTTATTCAGGAAACAGAACAGGAAGAAAGGTCAGCAACACAGAAATACAGCGGAATCTGGACCTACTTTCCAATCAACCAGATCGAAAGCTTCGATATCGAAGCCCAGCAAGACGGTCAATGGATGAAAGTTTCAGTACGTGCGGAAGGTCAGGAGCCGGTACAGGTAATGGTTGATCCAAGAAACCGACAGGCAATCCAGGTATTGGCCAGCCAGTTGAAGACATCAATGGAATAAGAAAGGAGCACTCAATTTGCGACGTAAGGAATTAATTATCTCCGCCCCCAACCCATTGGTTTTAGGCTACAATGCAATCACTGCCATGGACGGCCGGGCCAGTGAAATGCTGATGGACTTTGGAATACATTTTCTGGATCAGGGTATGGAGATTGTCAATGACCAGAACCTGGAAAGAGCCTACCTGCTGCTAAAAGGCCAGGTGTTGTTTCAATGGGAAGGAAATGAGAAGGAAGCACTTCGCAGTTCCATGTTTGAAGAGAATCCCTGGTGCCTTCATGTCCCACCCGGGATAAAAGTGGTGATTAAGGCATTGGCTGCTGGCGCGGAAATAGCTGAGCAGAAAACTGACAATCATCATACATTTTCTTCTAAGCTATATACGCCTGATGAATGTCTCAGTGAACAGTTTGGTGCCGGCACTCTGGGTGAAACGGCTACCCGAACGGTACGAACCATTTTTGACGATCGAAATGCGCCCAGCGCCAACCTGGTGATGGGCGAGGTCATCAATCACCCCGGCAAGTATTCCAGCTTTCCACCCCACCATCATCCTCAGCCGGAAATCTATCATTACCGGTTTTACCCGGAGAATGGGTATGGCCACTGTGAGATTGGGGAAGATGTGTTTAAAGTGAAACACATGGATACGGCGGTACTTCCCGGCGGACTGGTCCACCCCCAGACGACCATCCCCGGCTATGCCATGTATTACCTCTGGATGATCCGTCATTTGGATGGTGCCCGGTTTGCGGAACGTATTTTTGTGGAGGAGCACAAGTGGCTGTTGGATCCGGATGCTGTTATTTGGCCGGATAAAAAATAAGTTGGGTATAAGGGATGAAGCACCGCTAACAGAGGGTGCTTTTCTGGTATCTGCATAAAATATGTAAAATTTTTAAATATTTTCTGAGCAGAAAAACCTTGAACCTTGCAATAAGCTCTATAAACCCGTCATTTATGCCTTCAAGAGAAGCATAAACTAAAAAATCATGCGTTGCTACGTCAAATAACAGAAAATTTAAACGATGCATCGCGTCGACAACTCAATCCTGTGCAAATTGGCATATTGAAAACAAACAAAAAGATGTGTATAATGACAATGTGAATCTTTCGAATATTTCGAGTTGGCGGTGACAAGTCGATGATGAGTTTTTATCCGGATCAGGCGGTTTACTTTATCTCCTATGCCAAATTGCCTGGTGAGATTCCGGCAGCCAATGTGCATAAGACTGTTGGTGTGGGACTCATCATTCACCAGGAAACCGGTGAAATCATTGACATTTCGTGCACATTGTTAACGCAGGAAGCGTGCTTTTTTCTGAAGTCTGTGCTGCGGGGCAGAAATGTACATGAAGATGAACCGGAGGAAATTGCAGAATTAATTCGCCAGCGATACCATGGATTTGCCCAGAAAGCAGTCTGTGTGGCGGTTAAAGGAACCATCGATAGGTATTTTCAGTGGAAAAATGCAGGACAGTCCAGCGAACCTGAACTGACCGGTGAAGAATCCTAATAAAGATCGTTTGATCTGCTGCTTTGCTTACGTCCACCATGGTTCCCCCATGATGGAGAAGTGAGTAAAATCCAGTGCCACAGGGTCTGTTGTTTCTTGTTTGTCAAAAAGAACAATACCTGCTGGGCTGGATTTTTTGTCGCTTTCGGTGCTCCTTATGGGTTGCTTATAAGAAGTGACTAATGAGAAAAACGATGGCAAGCAGCGGAAAGGGGAATAGCCAATATGAGTTTAAACAAAGCGCCAAAAAATCATGTGTTTTACCGAAACCAGAACTGGATTTATCCGAAAATTGAAAAAGGGGAAGGTGTGTACCTGATCGGGGATGACGGCAAACGGTACATTGATGCCTGTTCGGGATCAGCTGTGGCCAATATCGGCCACGGGAATATGGAGATCGCTGCTTTTGCAAAAGAACAAATCGAACGGGTGGCGTTCACGCATCTTTCCCGCTGGACGGTGGATACGATTGAAAAATGTGCTGAAAAAGTGTGCGAATGGACACCGGGTGATCTGAATCATGTTTACTTTGTATCAGGCGGATCAGAATCCACTGAAACGGCCATTAAAATGGCGCGCCAGTATTATGTTGAACGGGATGGCAAAGCGAGTCCCAAATGGAAAGTGATTACCAAGTGGCATTCTTTCCATGGAAATACCCTGGGAGCACTCTCCATGACAGGTATTCCGGGAAGGCGAAATATCTATAGTCCGATGCTCATTGACTTCCCGAAAATTCCACAATTTTATCATTACCGAAACCCCTGGAACTGCGAAACGCTGGAAGAAACCAGCGTGAAGGCGGCCGAGGCACTGGAAGAGGAAATCCTGCGCCAGGGACCCGAAAACGTATCTGCCTTTATCACGGAACCGGTGGTGGGCTCAGCAGTTCCGGGAGTTCATCCGGAAAAAATATATTTTGATATGGTGCGCGACATCTGTACACGGTATGATGTGCTGCTGATTATGGACGAAGTGATGGCCGGTTTTGGCCGTACAGGGAAGAAATTTGCCTCCGATCATTATGCAGTGGTGCCGGACATCATGACCTGTGCGAAGGGGATGAGTTCCGGGTATACCCCCATCGGCGCCGCCATCTGCAACGATGAAGTCTTTGAAACGATCATGGTGAAAGGGTCCGGCAACTTTATCCACGGGCATACGTATGCCAGCAATCCCTTGTCTTGCGGCATCGCCTGGAAAGTGCTGGACATCATCGAACGTGAAGGGTATTTAGCCAATTCAGCTCAGCAGGGCGCTTATTTTGGTGAACGGCTGCAGGAGCTGTACCGGTATCCCATCGTTGGAGAGATCCGTGGAAAAGGCCTCATGATGGGGATTGAATTTGTGAAAGACAAGAACACCAAAGAGCCGTTTGAAACCGGCGATAACTGCAAAGGAAAATTTACGGTTAACTGCCTGGAAGCCGGCTTAGTACCGTATCCCGGCGGTGGTTCGGTGGATGGTGCCCGGGGGGACGACACGCTGCTGGCGCCACCGATCAACATCACGCGGCAGGAAGTGGATCAATTGATGGATGGTCTGCATGAAGCTATCGGCAAAACGACCCGGCAGTTATTGTAGAACTGTCTTTCGAAGGAGGAGAAGCCATTGGAAAAACTGATCATCACCATCGCTCCCACAGGCAATGTTCCCACGAAAGCGATTAATGCCAGTACTCCCGTCACCTCTGAAGAAATCGTGTCAGATCTGGAAGCGTGCGAAAAAATGGGTGCTTCGGTCGCCCATATTCATGTTCGGGACGAGGCGGGAAAACCGACCAGCGATCGGACACTCTTTAAACAGGTATTGGATTTAATGGAACAAAAACAATTGAAAATTATCCGGCAGGTATCCACAGGCGCCCGCGGCGGGGGTAACACGGCAGAATGGCGCAGCCAGATGCTGGACCTGAACATTGAAATGGCCAGCCTCTCCACCGGTTCCTCCAATTTCCCCAACGGGGTCAATGCCAATCCGCCGGACCTGGTGGAACACCTGATCAATAAGATGATGGAGCATAACGTGAAACCTGAGGTAGAGGCTTTTGACGTTGCCATGATTGACAATGCCAAATTTCTTCTGAAAAAAGGCGTCTTAAAAGCACCGCTGCACTTTAATCTGGTCATGAACGTGCCCGGTTCCATTGCAGGGACACCGAAAAACCTGCTGCACATGATTGAGAGTTTGCCTCAGGATTCAACCTACAGTGTCATGGGAGTGGGCAGAGCCCAGGTGCAGATGCTGGCCATGGCCATTGCCATGGGCGGTCATATCCGTACCGGCCTGGAAGATGTGCTGGTGTTAAAAGACAAAGCACCCGCCAGTAACCAGCTGTTGGTTCAGCAGGTGCTGGACATCGCCATGGCGGTGGGACGGGAGATCGCGACCCCGTCTGAAGCCCGTCAGATGCTGGGACTGGATCCTTTATAGGTCATCCGGCGCTGAGTCTTTTTATACTGAGAGTCAAGCGCCTTGACAGTCAATGTATTCGCCAAGAAAACGAAAAGGGGGATATTATGAAAAAGCGACAGGTAATTATGTTATTGGCAGCCGTATTGACTCTGAGTGTGATGGTTACCGGATGTGGCGGCGGTGCTGGCGACGGTGACGGAGATGCACCGGCAGCAAGCCAGGAGCTGCTCTTTGCAACCGGAGGAACAGCCGGAACGTATTACCCGTTGGGTGGTGCGATTGCAGCTGTGTGGAATGATAATATCGATACAGTGAATGTGACCATCCAGCCATCAGGCGCCTCTGTTGAAAATCTGCGTTTGCTGGACAGTCGGGATGCTGACATCGTAATGGCCATGAATAATATTGCAGAGGATGCCTGGTACGGGGAAGGATCCTTTGAAGGAAAAGAGGTTAAGGGTTTCCGCGCTGTGGGAGTTGTTTATCCGGAGATTATTCAGGGAGTTGGTCTCGTGGAAAGCGGCGTTTTCACAATCCAAGACCAGCTTGGCAAAACAGTTGCAGGGGGTCCTCCAGGAAGCGGAACTGCCGCAACGACGCCTCACATCTTTGCTGCCTATGGCATTGGCGAGGGTGATATGACTGTTGTCAATGATACCTTCGGGGACGCTGTCGATAAAATGAAAGACGGTCATGTGGATGCTGCCTGGAATGTGTTGGGCGCTCCAGCATCAGCCATTGTTGATCTGCTGACAGTCCGGGAAGTAGCATTCCTGGAAATTACAGGAGCTGAACTGGAATCTCTGCAAAATGACTTCCCGCTCATTGCTCCCTGGGTGATTCCGGCGGGCACATACAACTATCGGGGTCAGGATTATCCGGAAATTCACACCATAGCGCTGCAAGCGGTACTTTACGTGCGGGACGACATGGATGACGATACAGTCTATAACCTGGCGAAAGTCATGTACGAAGAAACAGAAGCCATTACCCGTTCTCATCAGACAGGCAGCCAGGTTCTGCTGGAAAATGCATTAAATGGGATCACCACGGAGTTTCATCCTGGGGCTATCAGGTTTTATGAAGAACAAGGGATGATGTAATGAATGGGTACCCTTTTTAACGGATATCAGCAGCCGGGCGGCAAGCCGCCCGGTTCCATTACCTTCCCGGGAATGAAGTGATGGTAACACGATGAAAGAAATCACCATTAAAAAGTCATTGATTCAATTCTCTGTCGGGATTTGTGTCCTTTTTGTGATTTTAGGACTCATACCACTAACAGTGCTGCAAATCACCGAGGAGAATAGACAGCCGTCTGAAAAGCGGCTGGTGTCACAATGGAGAGCCGAGGCAGGAGACACATTTCACATAACCTGGACTCATTCTGTCACCAATCAGCCGGTAAAAGAAGTATACCAAATAAATGATAATTTGATGATTGGCATTCAGGAGATGTTTTTTAACGAGCACGGTCCCAATCTGCCTTTCGGGCCGGAAGGTGGAACCCAATGGGAAATCAGGGATGGCATGTTCCGGGTATACAATTACGACACAGTGTTTGAGGCGCTGCCTGTCAGAATTGGCCAGATCGTAGCAGACCATACCTTATATTATCAGGAGCATATAATTGCCCTGAGAGAGGTGTCGCGCCCTGGTGGTTTCGTGATGATCCGGGCCCGGCGCATAAATGTCATTCGATTTCTTTTTGAGGAGGGAAAGCTGTGGCTGACAAAGAAAAAAATCAGGAACATATAAAAGAAGATCAAACCATTGAGTCATTGATTGTGCAGGAACTTGATGAAGAAAAACAGGAAGAAATCAAAGCAAAATTCGACAGGGAGTTTGCCTATCGACGTCTTGCAGGAGTGATGAGCAAAGTTATTACCGTGGTCGCGATCACCTGGGCACTTATTCAATTGTACACCGCAGCTTTTGGGGTTTACCCCACCACCATCCAACGGGGTCAGCATGTTGGATTTGCACTGTTTTTGGTCTTTACACTCTACCCTATTCGCAAAGCCATCAAGGGCGATAAAATTCCCTGGTATGATTTTATCTTTGCATTGGTGGGTGCTTATGTGGCCTTTTACCATGTGCTGAACTACCAGGCCATCATCCACCGGGCAGGCGCTTATACACAGATGGATATTATTGTTTCCATAGTAGCTGTCCTCCTGGTGCTTGAAGCTACCCGACGGATTGCAGGGCCTGTGTTGGTAACTGTTGCCTCCATCTTTCTGCTGTATGCTTATCTGGGACCGATATTTCCCGGGTTTCTTTCCCATCGTGGATATGCTATCCCACGGATTGCCACGTATATGTGGATGTCGACTGAAGCCATCTTGGGGATTCCCATCGGAGTCTCGTCCACGTTTATATTCCTGTTCCTGGTGTTTGCCACGTATCTGAAAAAGACGGGTATCGGTGACTGGCTCACGGATTTGGCAATGGGAGTTGCAGGTGGTTCCACCGGAGGTCCGGCAAAAGCAGCGGTTATTGCCAGTGCCAGCCAGGGAACAATCTCCGGCAGCTCAGTGGCGAATACGGTTGGGACCGGTTCCGTCACCATACCGCTCATGAAAAGCATTGGCTACCGTCCGGAATTTGCCGCTGCTACAGAAGCGGCTGCTTCCACCGGCGGCCAATTGATGCCGCCAGTCATGGGGGCTGCTGCATTCATCATGACGGAGTTCACAGGACTGCCTTATGTGACGATTGCTCTTTCAGCAGCGATTCCAGCCTTTTTGTATTTTACCGGTGTCTTCATGATGGTCCATTTGGAGGCCAAAAAACAGGGTTTGAAAGGCCTTCCCCGGAATCTACTTCCAAATCCCATAAAACTGATTATAGAAAAATGGTTCCTGGCACTGCCAATTTTTGTAATTGTCTATTTGTTAATATCCGGCAGGACACCCATGCGGGCGGCACTGTTTGCGATTATCTCCGCCATTTTGGTATCTTTCATCCGTAAAGATACACGAATGAAGCTCATCGAAATACTGGAAGGGCTTGAAGAAGGCGCCCGTTCTGCACTGCCGGTGGTCATGGCATGTGCTACGGCTGGGATAATTGTCGGTATCGTAACGCTGACCGGACTTGGTGTTAAATTCTCTACTGGAATCTTAATTCTTTCCGGTGGGAATATATATTTAGCCATGATGTTCACCATGTTCGCATCCATCATTCTGGGGATGGGGATGCCCACCACTGCCAATTACATTGTTCAGGCGACCATTGCTGCACCTGTCCTGGTGGAACTGGGAATACCGGTGATAGCCGCCCACCTTTTTGTGTTTTACTTCGGCATCATTGCTGACATAACACCACCAGTGGCATTGGCAGCTTTTGCAGGATCAGGTATCGCAGGATCCAATCCCTTCAAAACGGGTGTGGAAGCCTCGAAATTGGCATTTGCAGCCTATTTGGTTCCCTATATATTTGCCATGCATCCGGAGTTGGTGCTGGTGGATTGGTCGGCAGGATCCCTGATTTTTTCATTAATCACTGCACTCATAGGAATGTATGCCATTGCTGCCGGTGTCAGCGGCTATATGAATGAAAAACTTGGAGCGCTCTCACGTGTCATTTTTGCAGCTGGAGGCTTGCTGCTAATTGATCCGCGGATGGTTACCAATGTTGGCGGTATTGCTATCGTTGCAGCGATGTTTGTTGTTATCCGATTGCGCAATAAAAAGCAAAATGCGGAAGCATCAGTTTCCTAAATAAGTATCTTTAGATCTCCATGGGTTGCAGGAGTGTTGGATTCTGTGTCGAATAAATGAATCAACGCCTATGATGGGATAAATTTCAGCGCTTTTACTCCCATCAACGGAAGCGAGGTTCTACTCATGGAAGAGATGCTGATCACGTTCATGTACCTTTCTGCCGGACTCTTTATGGGCTGGTCCCTGGGTGCCAATGATGCAGCCAATATTTTTGGCACGGCTGTCGTGACGCGGATGGTCCGGTTCAGGACGGCCGCCATCATCATGACTGTCATGATTTCGCTGGGGGCGGTGGTAAGCGGTGCTGGTCCGGCCGAAACCCTGCTTTCTCTGGGTGCCATCGAGCATCTGGAGGAAGCCTTCATCGTTTCACTCTCAGCAGCCATAACCATCCTGATCATGGTAAGGCGCGGGCTGCCGGTTTCCACCTCTCAGGCGATTGTGGGAGCCATTATCGGCTGGAATCTTCATTCCGGTCATCCCATTGACTGGTCACTGTTGCTTAAGATTGCCGGAACCTGGGTGTTTGCTCCTGTTCTGGGAGCGGCGTTTGCCATGTTTTACTATGTCCTGCTCAGACGTATGTATCATCATGCGCAGATACACCTGCTGAAAATGGACCGGATCCTGAGGGGAGCGCTGCTGCTGTCTGGCGCTTTTGGTGCCTACAGCCTGGGAGCCAACAACATGGCAAATGTGGTAGGCGTCTTTGTCAACAGTGTTTCTTTGCCGGATCTCATTCTGGGAAGATGGCAGTTAATGAGTGGACAGCAGCTGCTTTTCTTTTTAGGGGCTGCAGCTGTTTCTGTTGGTGTATGTACTTATTCGCACAGGGTCATGAACACCGTGGGCAGTCAGATTTATCAGTTAACACCATTATCTGCACTGGTGGTGGTGCTGGCCAGCGCTACCGTGCTTTTTCTGTTTGCTTCTCAGGGGTTGCAGACAGGGTTGATTGCAGCCGGACTGCCTACCTTCCCGCTGGTGCCGGTCTCCCAGTCTCAGGCGGTTGTCGGTGCAATCATTGGCATTGGATTGTTGAAAGGCGGCCGCAATCTGAATGGGCGCTTGTTGGCAACCATTGCCGGCGGGTGGGTCTTGACGCCCCTGGCAGCCATGATTCTGAGTTTTTTTCTATTGAGTTTTGCCTAAGGAGGAATTTACTATCAATAAGATCATCATATCAGACGTGGATGGTACCCTCTTTAAGTCTGGGAACAAGGTACAACCCCGAAAGTTGGAGTTGGTGCATCGGTTTCAGGAACAGGGAGGGATTTTCACCCTGGCAACAGGACGAATGAAAAAAGCCATTGAACCTTTTATCGATGAGCTTGCTATCAGGTTTCCAGTGATTGTATACAATGGAGCCCAGATTGTGGATCCTGTGACGAACCAATTACTTGCCTCCAAGGAACTGACGCCATCACTCGCAGAATCAGCATTGACGCTGTTGGAACAATACCCTCTAAGCCCGATCATGCATGTTAACCAGCAGCCTTATGTCTGGAAGCAGACTCAGGAGGTGCTGGAGCATATGAAAAAAGACAACATTGAATGCCTGGTTCACGAAAATCTCCATGACCTAACAATTCATTCGCCCACAAAGATACTGGTTATTGGCGAGCCGGAGCGGTTGCAGGAATTTGAAGCAGCGTTTCAGCAAACGGTGGAGAATGGCTTTCAACTGGTTTACTCTGACTGGAATTATTTGGAAATTCTTCCTTGGGGCGCATCCAAGGGAAATGCACTGGAAACACTGGCCCGGATAAAGGGGATATCCATGAAGCACATGATCGCAGTGGGGGATGAACGAAACGACATTTCCATGCTGCAGGCTGCAGGACTGGGTGTGGCAGTGGCGAATGCCGATGAAACGGTTCAACGTCAGGCGAACAGGGTGACACGGGGCAGCTGGAATCAGGGACTGGAAGAGGTCATTGAAGCCGTTCTGGCACATAAAAAAGAATATAACTGACAGAAAAAACCATATACTACAGCTGCCAGGAGTTCCTTTGGACAACCGGTCAGAAATCTGATAAGATAACAGAAAAATATGACTGCAGGAAGTACATGAACATAAAATGTGAAGAGTCAAATGCAAAGAGGAGGTTGGACATGAAAAAACTCATCTCACTGGAAGAAGCCATGGAT
>JAWSUV010000093.1:0-10800 GCA_033549305.1 Bacillota bacterium
GTCAGCGGTCGGCTGATTTTTGCGGTGGGCATCGGTTTTCTCGTGATGGCCTTTCGTGTGTTCCTGCCGCCCACAGAAGGGGTTGCCTTCTCCATACTGATCATGAATGCGTTTGTACCGATCATCGATAAAGCAACCAGGCATTACGCGTTCCTTGAGCCGAAGGAAGCGTAAAATGAATGAAGCAAGATAAAGTTTGTATGACAGCACCCTGCGCCGTTCAAGGCGACAGGGTGTTTTTTTGAGGTGTTGCATGCCTGCTGTTGAAAATAACGGCAGTGGCCCCAGTTATCTGATCGGTTGACAGTCTCTTCTGGTATAAGCAGTGATGTGACTGGAAAAACCATCAATAAAAAGGTACAATGAGATAAGTGAAAGTAAGCAGCAATTGACGGCGTCATTTAACTGATCCGAAAAGAGGGAAAAGGATGACCCTGGAAGATAAACTTCAAAGTCTGCCGGATCAGCCTGGTGTTTATAAGATGCTGAATAAGGAACAGGAAATTATCTATGTGGGTAAAGCGCGTAATCTTAAAAACCGCGTTCGGCAGTATTTTCATGCAGAGAGCAGCCAATCACCCAAAGTGCGCGCTA
The DNA here is from genome assembly GCA_033549305.1 of Bacillota bacterium. Lineage (GTDB taxonomy): Bacteria > Bacillota > Clostridia > Peptostreptococcales > Tindalliaceae > Anoxynatronum. The sequence goes on from JAWSUV010000093.1 coordinate 595, forward strand.
TGATGCAGAGCGTGAATGATATTCAAACCATTGTCACCGATACCGAAGTGGAAGCGCTGATCCTGGAATGCAATTTGATCAAAGAGTACCATCCCCGGTACAACATTCTGCTTCGGGACGATAAAAGCTATCCGTACATCAAAATAACGCTTCAGGAGACATTCCCGCGTGTGATGAAAACGCGAAATATGAAAAAAGACGGCTCCCGCTATTTCGGTCCTTTTACCGATGCCGGCGCTGTCAATGAGACCCTGGATCTCATACGCCGCCTTTTTCCATTAAAGTCCTGTTCACGGAAAATAGACACGGAAAGTGGAAAAATTGAACGCCCCTGCCTGAATTATCATATTCGTAAGTGCCTGGGTCCATGCCAGGGAAACCAGCATCATGCCGAGTATCTAAAGATGATCCAACAGGTAGAACTGCTTCTCAGTGGAAAGGAAACGGAGTTGCAGCGTCAGATGCGCCTGGATATGCAGCAGGCATCAGAACAGCTTGACTATGAAACCGCTGCACGGATAAGAGATCAGCTGCGGGCACTGCAAAAGTTAACAGAAAAGCAAAAAATGGATTCTGGCAAAGAGCAGGACCAGGATGTGATTGCAACAGCGGTTAACGAAGAAGAAACTTACGTTCAGGTGTTTGCTGTTCGGGATGGGAAAATCGTGCGACAGCATCATTATTCGATGAGAACAAACGGTGAAGAGGATGCCGGACAGGTTTTGTCGTCTTTCCTCAAGCAGTTTTATGACCAAGCGCAGATGATACCATCAGAGATCCTGATTGAATATCCAGTGGAAGATCAGGAGTTGATTGAAGACTGGTTGACGGATAAACGCCAACGGAAGGTGATTGTGCGGATTCCGCAGCGAGGCGAGAAGAAAAACCTTGTGAACCTGGTTAAAAAAAATGCATTGATCCAATTACAACAGCGGGAAAAAACCCGTCACAACAAAGACGAAGCCAGACAGTACATCTTGCAGCAGCTGCAGGAAATAACAAACGCGGAACAACCACCGATCCGAATTGAATCCATTGATATTTCTCATACTGCCGGTGTGGAATCAGTTGGTGCCCTGGTGGTCTTTGAACAGGGAAAGCCCGCCAAAAAACACTATCGAAAGTATCGGATCCGAAGCGTCAGCGGGCCGGATGACACGGGAAGCATCGAAGAGCTTTTAATCCGAAGGATCACAGGTGCACTGAAAGAAGGCAGAGAGATTACTGCCGGCTCCCGGCCGGTCCAGCACATCAAAAACGCCATCCTGCCGGATCTGTTTCTCATTGACGGCGGAGTGGGCCAGGTATCCACCGCCGAGCGGGTATTACGTGAGAGGCAGTTATCCATTCCAGTGATGGGAATGGTAAAGGATGACAGGCACCGTACCCGGTGGCTGCTGTTCAAGGGTCAGAAGATAGACTTGCAGACTTTCCCAAAGATGTGGCACTTTATTTCGGCCATTCAGGAGGAAACCCACCGGTTTGCCATCAGCTTCCACCAGCAACGAAGAAGCAGACAGCTGACTCAGTCTGAACTGACAAAGATTCCCGGTGTGGGAGAAAAACGGCGCCGCATGTTGATGCACCACTTTAAAAATGTTGAAGCACTGAAGCGTGCGAATGTACAGGAAATATCAGCCGTTCCGGGCATTTCGAAAGGTCTGGCAAAAAATATTACGGCATTTTTCGTAAAAAACAGCTCAACTGGAAAGGAGGAGATTGAATGAAGCGACTTTATGTGTCAGAAAAAGACAAGAAACTTGCCGGCGTCTGTGGTGGGATTGCTGAGTATTTTGAGGTGGACCCAACGCTTGTGCGTCTGATATGGGTGATTCTGACTATCTTCAGCATTGGGTTTGGCGGGATCATCGCTTACCTGATTGCCATGGCTGTTATGCCCAAACCACCCGCAGGACATCAGAGGGAGGGAATATGAATAACATTACCGTTGATCAAATGATGCATGATCATCACCTGGTGGACATGACTCCGGAGGTGCCGGGCACCGCGCCTATCAACACCAGTGATATTAACCGTCCCGGCATTCAACTGGCTGGGTATTTTGACTACTTTGCCTATGAACGCATTCAGATTATCGGTAAAGTGGAACACCATTATCTCCAGACGCTGGATGACAAAACCTGCATTCAGCGTTTTGATCAGCTGGTATCTCATCCGATGCCCTGCCTCGTGATTACCAGGGGACTGGAGCTGCCTCCAGCCCTGGTGGATCTGGCGCGACGCCACGGTGTAAAGCTCATGGGCAGTCCCATGAATACCACAAAGCTGATCTCAAGGCTTTCAAATTATCTGGAATATCATTTGGCGGAAACAACCCGGATCCATGGAGTGCTGATGGATATTTACGGGGTCGGTGTCCTGATCACAGGGAAAAGCGGCATTGGAAAAAGTGAAACCGCAGTGGAATTGATTAAACGGAACCATCTGCTGGTGGCAGATGACACGGTGGAGATCAAACGGGTGGGACACGAACTGCTGCTGGGATATGCGCCGGAACTGACGCGTCATATGATCGAAGTGCGGGGAATTGGCATTATGGACGTCAAAAGCCTGTTTGGTGTGGGGGCCATCAAAAACCGGACCGAAATTGATTTGGTGGTCCATCTGGAAGAATGGGATCACGATCAGGACTATGACCGTCTGGGGCTGGATGAAAAATACCGTATGATTTTGGACGTGAAAGTGGAAGAAGTGATGGTGCCGGTTAAACCTGCCCGAAACATCGCGGTGATTATTGAGGTGGCCGCCCGCAACCATCGGCAGAAGAGAATGGGATATCATGCCGCCAGGGCATTTAATGACCGCCTGATTGACTACCTTGATGAAGAATATAAAGATTTGCGCTGAGGAGGTGCGGTTAATGTTCTGGAGTGGAGTGGATTTGGGTGGAACAAACATCAAAGTCGGTCTGGTTTCGGAAGAGGGGACCCTGCTGAGAAGTGTCACAGAAAAAACCAAAGTGCAAGACGGCTACGAAATGATCCTTGAGCAGATTATCGGGATGGTTCGATCACTGGCAGCATCGCACAGGATCTCCATGACTTCCATAGCGGGAATAGGCGCTGGAGTTCCCGGAACTACAAGTCCGGAAGGAGTGGTTTATTTTGCCAATAACCTCCACTGGCAAGAGCGCCCATTCCAGCAGGACCTGGAACAAATGCTAAACCGTCCTGTTTTTGTGGAAAACGATGCCAGCATGGCTGCTATGGGTGAACTATGCTGCGGCAGTCTCAAAGGGGTCACTAATGGTATTTTGATCACGCTGGGAACCGGTTTGGGAACCGGACTGGTCATTCATGGCGATGTCTTCAGCGGCAGCCATGGTTTGGGCCGGCAGGCAGGCCATATAAAAGTGGGTAATAATTTTTATGATTGCACCTGTGGCGGGAACGGGTGTCTGGAAACTTTCACATCGGCAACTGCACTGGTCCGCTATTATATTCACCGACGTGACCAAATGAACCATGTAAATTCAGAAGAAATCTTATACCAGCCGACAGCCAGAGAAATCATGGAAGCTGCAGCCGCCGGAAATTCGCTGGCTGTTGAAGCATTTACGCGGCTGGTGCATTATCTTGGGATTGGCATTGCGAATCTGATCAACACACTGGATCCGGAGGTCATTGCCCTGGGAGGCGGTTTGTCAAAAGCGGGCAATCAACTCCTGGAGCCGCTTCAACAATCAATTCTGAAGCAGTTATATGACAAGAAGCGTTTTTATACCCACATTGTGCTTGCGACTCTTGAGAATGAAGCCGGGATGGTGGGTGGCGCCATGTTTGCCCGCCGGAAACTGAATTGACAGCATCCTGTAAAAGCCACAGATTGTGTCGTTTTGGCGGGTGCAAAAGTCCGGTAAAACAAAAATTAAATTTTTCGATCATTTTGTTTAATATTTAACACAACAACATGTGTCTATGGTATAATATAGTAGTATGGTTGTTCATGGGGTCATGTCAACCTCATTCATGATATAAAACAATAGTGAAACAAGGAGGGTCATTGATGGCGAAAGAGTTTTTGACGGAAGAAAACTTCCAGAAGCTGGATGAAGTCATTCTTCGGCACAAGAACGAACAGGGTGCACTCATGCCGGTGTTGCAGGAAGCACAGGACATCTTCGGGTGTCTGCCAATTGAGGTTCAGCAAAGGATTTCAGAAGGTACCAAAAAGCCAATGAGTGATATTTATGGGGTCGTTACTTTCTACTCTCAGTTTACACTCGTTCCGAAGGGCGAATATACCGTTTCCATCTGTATGGGAACTGCCTGCTACGTACGAGGGGCGAAACCGATAGTCACAAAAGTGTCAGAAATGCTTGGCATTAAACCGGGGGAAACATCTGCAGATGCCAGATTCAGTCTTGTCGCCACTCGTTGTATCGGAGCATGTGGGCTGGCACCGGTTTTGACCGTGAATGAAAATGTGTATGGCCGACTGGTCTTGGAAGACGTGCCAAAGATTATTGAAAAATATCAGAAGGAGGGTTCCTGATGAAATCCATTGCTGAATTGGAAGCCATTCGCAAAAAGGCGCAGGAAGACGTAAAGCTCCGTTATGATGCTGATCATGATGGAATCCGTGTTGTGGTGGGCATGGCAACATGTGGGATTGCGGCAGGTGCGCGACCCGTCATGATGGCTTTTGTGGAAGAAGTGAATAAACGGCAGCTAAAAAACGTTGTTGTGACACAAACCGGCTGTATGGGCTCCTGCCGGCTTGAACCCATGGCCGAAGTGTACCAAGGCGGTGAGCGGGTGACCTACGTTAATTTGACAGCGGAAGACGCACGCAAAATCGTTGCCGAACACCTTGTGAATGGTCATGTGGTGGAAGAATGCACGATTGGTGCGCACGAAAAATAGACCTGATGAGCTGTGAAGTAAAGAATATGTAAGGAGGGTAAACTATGGATTTGTATCGATCCCACGTACTGGTGTGCGGCGGTACTGGCTGTGTGTCTTCGGATTCAATGAAAATCATCGACACATTTAATGATGAACTGGTCAAGCACAGCCTGGAAAAGGAAGTACGAGTGGTACAAACAGGATGTTTCGGCCTTTGTGAAGCCGGCCCTATTGTGATTGTCTATCCTGAAGGCGCGTTTTACAGTATGGTTAAGGTTTCTGATGTTTCTACGATTGTGGAAGAGCATCTGATGAAAGGACGCCTGGTAACAGCCTTGCTTTACAAGGATCACACAACCTCTGAAACCATGAACTCTATTGCTGAGGTTGGCTTTTATAAAAAGCAATTGCGGGTTGCCCTTAGAAACTGCGGTGTTATCAATCCTGAAGTCATTGAAGAATACATTGCTTATGACGGGTACCAGGCCTTGGCGAAAGTGCTGACAGAGATGACGCCGGATGAAGTGGTAGATACCATCAAACGTTCAGGCTTGCGCGGCCGAGGCGGCGGCGGATTTCCCACAGGCTTGAAATGGGAGTTTACCCAAAAAGCGGCTGGCGAACTCAAATACGTGGCCTGTAATGCCGATGAAGGTGATCCGGGAGCATTTATGGACCGCTCCGTTTTAGAAGGAGATCCGCATTCCGTTATTGAAGCCATGGCCATCGCTGGGTATGCGATCGGCGCCAGCAAGGGATTTGTCTATGTGCGGGCAGAGTACCCCATTGCGGTGAAACGGCTGCAGATAGCCATTAACCAGGCAAAAGAGAACGGTCTTCTGGGAGATGACATCTTTGGAACCGGATTTAGTTTTGATATGGAAATTCGACTGGGTGCCGGTGCTTTCGTCTGTGGTGAGGAAACAGCCCTGATCGCTTCCATTGAAGGGAAGCGAGGCATGCCAAAAGTGCGGCCGCCATTCCCCGCAGTAAAAGGAATTTTTGATAAACCGACACTGCTGAATAACGTTGAAACCTTTGCCAATGTGACGCAAATTATTTTAAAGGGTGCAGACTGGTTTGCTGGTATTGGAACGGAAAAATCAAAGGGAACAAAAGTGTTCGCTCTTGCTGGAAAAATCAACAATACCGGCCTGCTGGAAATTCCAATGGGTACCACGCTGCGGGAAGCCATCTATGAGATCGGCGGCGGGATCCCCAATGGAAAGGCTTTTAAAGCCGCTCAGACAGGCGGCCCTTCAGGCGGCTGCATATCGGCTGAATATCTGGATACGCCGATTGACTATGATAATCTGATTTCCCTCGGTTCCATGATGGGATCCGGCGGAATGATCGTGCTGGATGAAGACAACTGCATGGTGGATGTGGCGCGTTTTTTCCTCGATTTTACTGAAGAAGAATCCTGCGGAAAATGCACTCCCTGCCGCGAGGGTACCAAACGGATGCATGAGCTTTTGGATAAAATTGTGGAAGGCAAGGGAACCCTGGAAGATCTCAGCAAACTGGAAACACTGGCAAAAACTATTAAGGGAGCTTCTCTTTGCGGACTTGGACAGACAGCACCGAATCCGGTTCTTTCAACACTGAAGTATTTCAGACATGAATATGAAGCGCATGTCACGGACAAAAAGTGCCCTGCCGGTGTTTGTCAGGCGCTGCTGCAGTACCTGGTGATTCCGGAATTGTGTAAAAAATGCGGCATCTGTGCGGCAAAATGTCCCGTTGATTGTATCAGTGGTGTCAAAGGAAAAGAAGTTTACCTCATTGACCAGGATCGCTGTATCAAATGTGGCGCCTGCCTGGAAGCCTGTCCTTTCAAAGCCATTAAAAAAGGATAAGCAGTTTAATTGAGGAAGAATGAATCAGCAAAGGAGGATTCGAATGATCACGTTAAAAATAAACGGCTTTGATGTGGAAGTCAAAGAAGGCAGCACCATTTATCAGGCCGCATCAAGTATCGGCGTCAAAGTCCCCACCCTGTGCCATGATGAACGCCTGAAACCCCATGGTTCCTGCCGAATCTGTGTGGTCGAAGTGGAAGGGGCCCGGGCACTCATGGCTTCCTGCAGCACTCCGGCGGCCAACGGCATGGTGGTTCATACTGAAAGTGATACAGTTATTACAGCTCGCAGAGAGATCCTGGATCTGATCCTGGCGAACCACCCCCTGGACTGTTTGACCTGCGAGAAAGCCGGCCGCTGTACACTTCAGGATCTGTGTTATCAGTATGATATTGAAGAAAGCAGTTTTGACGGCAAGCGAAAGCATTACGAAAAAGATGCATCCAACGAGTTTTACGTGGCTGACCAGTCAAAGTGTGTTCTTTGCGGAAAATGTGTGTATGTTTGTTCGCAAGTTCAGAACACGGATGCGATTTGTTTCGTGGACAGGGGATTTGAAACTCATATTGGCACTTCCTTTGATATGGGATTGGCATCATCCACCTGTGTTTCCTGCGGCAACTGTGTCGCCGTTTGTCCAGTCGGTGCTTTAATGCCAAAGAGAAAAGAAAAGTTCCGTTACTGGGAGATCGAAAAAGTGAAAACCACTTGTTCATACTGTGGTGTCGGCTGCCAGATGGAACTGCTGGTTAAAGACGGCAAGGTGGTGGAAGTTGATCCGGTAAAAGGCCATTCCAATGACGGGCTGCTATGTGTCAAAGGAAGGTTTTCCTATGACTTTGTAAATCATCCCTCCCGACTGAAAAAACCAATGATCCGTAAAAATGGTTCACTGCAGGAAGCTTCATGGGAGGAAGCCTATGAAGTCATCGTCGACAAAATCAGGGAAGTGAAAGAAACGGACGGCCCGGATGCCATTGCCGCATTCTCATCTGCCCGTGGCACGACTGAAGAAAACTATCTAATGACAAAATTGATGCGCGCAGTCATTGGTACCAATAATGTGGATCACTGCGCCCGCCTCTGACATTCTTCTACCGTTGCAGGTCTTGCAACGACACTTGGCAGTGGCGCTATGACCAATGGAATTGGCGATATCCAAAAAGCAGACGCTATCTTTGTCACAGGATCCAACACCACTGAATCTCATCCGGTCATCGGAGCGCAGATTAAGCGAGCTGTCCGAAACGGCGCCAAACTGATCGTGGCGGATCCCCGAGAAATTCCGTTATCAGGAGAAGCCGATGTTTTTCTGAAAATTAAACCGGGTACCAGCATCGCGCTTCATAATGCGATGATGAACGTGATTCTGGAAGAAGGACTTCAGGATGATGCATATATCCGTGAAAATACGGAGAATTTTGATGAATTGGCTGAAAGCCTGAAAAAATATACGCCTGAATTTGCAGCCGAAATCTGTGGTGTGGAAGCGGACAAAATCCGTGAAGCCGCACGCTTATATGCCGGCGTTGACAAAGCGTCCATCCTTTACTGCATGGGGATTACCCAGCATGTAAATGGCACGGAAACCGTGATGAGTTTATCAAACCTGGCACTGATCACAGGCAATATTGGTAAAGAAGGCGGGGGCGTCAATCCGCTGAGAGGGCAGAATAATGTGCAGGGAGCCTGTGACATGGGAGCCCTTCCCAATGTCTTCACAGGGTATCAGCCAGTGACCAACCCAGGAGCTGTTGAAAAGTTCGAAAAGGCCTGGGGCGCTAAACTTTCGAACAAAATTGGACTGACGGTCACCGAAACGTTTAAAGCCATTGATGAAGATCGTGTGAAGATGCTATATATTTTCGGAGAGAATCCCATGATTTCCGACCCCGATACCCAGCATGCCGAACATGCGCTGAAAAAGACTTTCCTGGTTGTACAGGATCTTTTCCTGACTGAAACGGCTGAACTGGCTGACGTTGTGTTGCCAGCTGCCTCTTTTGCCGAAAAAGAAGGTACCTTTGTCAACACGGAAAGACGTGTTCAACGTGTGCGCAAAGCAGTCAATCCGCCGGGAGAAGCAAAACCCGACTGGATGGTCTTTATGGATCTGATGAATCGACTGGGATATGACAAAAAGTATAATGACGCAGAAGAAATCTTTGAAGAAATCCGTCAGGTGACACCTCAGTTTGCTGGTATTACCTATGACCGTATTAAAATAAACGGTATCCAGTGGCCGTGTCCAACGATTGATCATCCTGGCACCAACGTCCTGCATGTGGGCAAACCTGCCCGGGGAGCCGGTTTGCTGAAAGCAGTTGAATTTGTTGAATCAGAGGAACTGGGTGACAGCACTTATCCGTTGGTAATGACCACCGGCCGAATTCTGTACCAGTATCATACACGCACAATGACAGACAAAACACCAGGGATTAATAATCTGGCTCCTGAGGTTTATGTGGAAGTGAATCCGGAACTGGCTGCTGCGAAAGGCATCGAAGACGGCGAAATTGTTAAAATCACTTCTCGTCGGGGATCTGTTACCATGAAAGCGATGGTGACTGATCGTGTTGAAAAGAATGTACTGTTTGTGCCTTTCCACTGGGACAGCGGTGCCAATATGTTGACGAACGGAGAAGTGTTGGACCAGTATTGCAAAATTCCGGGTCTGAAAGTAACAGGTGTCAATCTCGAAAAACTCGCGTAAACCGGTAGGCAGACCGAACCGCATATAACGCAAACTGACAGAAAAAAATGTCCGGCACTGAGTATCATGTGCCGGACATTTTTATTTTCAGTCGTTTGCTGTTCAAGGCATCAGGGAAAAGTTTAGCCACCCCATGGCTGGCTCATGTAGTCCTCCATCAAACGATGATGCTCATCTTTAAACATTCTTTCATGCCCCTGTTCCCAGAGTGCCAGGGTATTAAACAGTTTTTTCGCATTTGAGTCATCAGAATTATCGGCGGCATTTTGATAAAACTCGGCAAAATCCTTTTCCATCAGATATGCGGTTCGAAGAACGCTCATATCCGGCACCATGGATTCAGTCACCTGCTGGTCAAGTTTTTCAGCATCGGCTCGATCAGCAAATATGTTTTTTTCCTGATCCAGGTCAAAATCGACTTCTTTAAAACTCTGATATTTTTCAAAGTGTTCCAGTTGTTCCTTCAGGTAGGCATAATGATCCATTTCAATATCAGCAAGACGCAGCAACATATCTTTGGCGCTTGCCAGGCTTACTTTTTCAGCTTGATAGCGGAAAAAATCCACCCCCTGCAATTCCCGTCCCATGGCATAACGAATGATGTTCTGATAGTTCTGTTTCATTTTTTTACCTCCTTGTTAATCGATTAACACGCTTATATTATACCACATTCCATTGGGTGATAAACGCTTATCTGCTATAATGGTAACGGAGGAGTGCGCCAGTTCGGTTTCACATGTTTAGCCGGTGGGAATCCGGCCCG
>JAWSUV010000094.1:0-10597 GCA_033549305.1 Bacillota bacterium
ATATCTGGAGGTTATTGTTTTTTCAAAGGTCATTTTCACGTTTTACAGGAATGCTCTATCAATTGATAGTACCTGGTTGCTCAAATCGCGGCAACCATGCAGTAAATACTATTTCATTAAGTGTGTTTCCAGAATCTGTTCCTTGCGAAACCCTTCCAGTCCCAGGAAAAACTCCAGTGAGTTCATCAGATGATCGAGCTTTACCGGCCCAACAAGCTCTGACCCGGTGACAGCAACCCCGTATCGGGCTGCTTCCTGCTTCACGAAATTAAAGGTGCGATAAAGAGGTGTTGCACTGCAGTCAAACATGTTCATGGAGACGACCACCCCGGCATGTTCCGGAAATTTGATCCCAACCGATCGGACAGTCGAAAAACCTCCGCTTGGCCCGCGCACTCCTTTGGCAATTTCTTTGGCAATGGACACATCCTCCGTTGCCAGAAATACATTATAGGCTGTCAACCCCTCCAGATCGGCACTGACGATGGTGGCACCGGCTGTGGGATGCAAGGCAGCCGGTCCGATGTCCGGTTTGCGTTCATCAGTGTGGGCGACCTCTTTCAACCCTTCATACTGGCCTTTTCGAATAAATGATAGGGTCTTGCGGTCCTCATTACGGGCGTTCCGGCCGGAGAAGTATACAGGAACCTGATACCGCTGAAACACCGCCTCGCCAATTTCCTCTGCCAGTCGGGTACATTCTTCCAAAGTGATGTTCTTGAATGGAAACAGGGGAATGGTGTCCTGGGCTCCTATCCGCGGATGGCTGCCTTGCTGCTCTTCCATGTTAATGGACTTGTAGCTGATTCCTGCCATATCCAATAAAGCTTCCTTCAATGGTGCTGGTTCACCAATGACAGTGATGACGGTTCGGTTAAAGTCATGTTCCGGTTCAACGCTGACCAGCATAACACCCTCACGGCCTTTTAGCGAATCCGCCACTGCTTCGATTACTTCTTTTCTTCTGCCGTCACTAAAATTAGGCACTGCCAGAATATACTGTTTTTCAATCGACATTTACACGCCTCCTTAACAGTCATCGGACCTTTTTTCGATTGATTGACTCGCTAAATATCTACCCTTTCTCCTTTTCATTCTTCAACAAACCCAACAATATTCCTTTGTATTAACTATACAAATATTAAACATTTTTTGATTGTTATAATGTTGCTTATATGGTATATATTTATAACTTTAAGCCATTTGAGCGTTTCCACCATTCACTGTCCGATATGCCGGCACCGTCATGAACTGAAAAATCGGCACCTCATTGAGAAAGATGCGGTTATCATGGTTGTATTCCGGAGATGCACAGACTGGTTGTCAATCTTTGTCTGACCATGTATACTGATGGTACGAACATCTCTGCCAACACGCTTGCCGACATTCAACCGAGGAGGAATCGATATGGCGTTGAAGTTGATTGATTTGTCTCAGGAAATATTTCAGGGCATGTCTGTTTTCCCCATGCACCAGCCAACGTTCATCATGACCAATATGACACATGAATCAAACCAGGCATCTACCGGCAGTAAAACATTGGGATTTTCCGCCCGCAATCTGTTGATCAGCGAACACGGCGGAACCCATTCTGATGGTGTCTGGGAATACAAACCAAGTGGTGAAACCATTGACAAGATGCCTTTAACACATTTCTGGGGCAGTGCCATCTGCATCGATGTTTCTCACATCACTCCCGATCGGCGCATCGAACCGCGTGATTTGCAGGAAGCTGTTCGAAAATCCGGACAAAATATTTACTCCGGGGATATTGTATTGCTATACACCGGCCATTTTGACAGGTATTATGGCACGGACAAATGGCAGACGACTTACAGCGGGCTCAGTTATGCAGGAGCTAAATGGCTGGCCGAACAGGGAGTCGTCAATATCGGAGTGGATGCGCCTGCAATCGATCACCCTGAAGATACTGATTTTTCGGGACACATGGTGTGCGGTGAGCATGATATAACGAACACCGAAAACTTATGCAATCTTCACCTGGTGGTAAACCGGCGTTTTCTGTACATGGGTCTTCCGCTTCGGATCCGTGACGGGTCAGGGTCACCGATCAGAGCTGTTGCGCTGGTTGAAGACTAATGGATTAATGGCAGCAGGAGGTTTTTTATTGGTTCAGCAGCTTTCGGATCTTGATGGCAACCTCTAGATTCAAACGATCTTTGTGATTGCTAAGATCCATACCTGTTACCCTCTGAATGCTATCCATGCGATATAATGTGGTGTTGTAATGGGTGAAGAGAACATCCGCTGTTTTACGCAGATTTCCTCCCATCTGGTAGTAAGTCTCCAGTGTTTTTAACAGTTCTGTCGATTTTCGGGCATCATATTCCACCAAAGGCTGCAGCGTCGTTTGATAAAATCTTTCCAACTCCTCCGCCAACGAAGGTTGGCATAAGATTTTATATATCCCCAGTTGTTCGAAATAAACCATTTCCTCTTCTCCTACCAACGGACCATGGCGAATCGCTCTGACTGCATCTGCATAACTTTTATCCACTTCTCTCAAACTTTTATAGCATCGACCAATACCCAGTCGAAAACTTGGGCTGTTTTGTCTTTGCCTCTTTTGCTCCATCATATGGCGGCCGTACAGGTCAATTAATTCCTGGAGTATGTCCTGTCGGTTGGAAAAGAAAACAATATTTAAACTGTCGGTTTTGCTCACTGCCAGCGCCTGGATTTGGTGATCCCGCAAAAAAATGTCAGTTTCCCGGTTCATCCAGTTCATCTGCTGAAGTGTATCGTCGGAAAGTGCTGTCTGATCACGCTCGATCTGCAGGACTGCTGTCACATAATAATCGTCCTGTGAGAGTTTAAACAGAGCCGCTTTCTTCAAAGCATTTTCTTTTCGGTTCAGATCCATTGAGATCAGATCTTCAAAAAACTCTGTCCGATAGCGGTTTTCGACATCCCGCACTGACATTTGTTTTAAGACTTCGAGTGCCATTGTGGTGGAGGCTGCTTCCAATACTGATAAATCAAAACCGCCCAGTGGTGTTTCAACTGCCCATGTCATCAGATAACCGGCAACACGGTTTTTAACCAGCAGGGGCATCACCATCCGGCTAATGTGTTTTTCTTGCATCATAATAACCGATTCCATGAATCGACGCTGCTCACCACGGTTTTCTGCCTGCCTGAGAAATTGATGACAGTTTTCCAGCAGCAGGAGACCAACCTCCTCGTCTATTCGGCCGAATTCCACCAGGATGTCATCCACCGTGTCCAGCTTAATCAGTACCGGATTGTGCAGATTATCCGAGACTACTTTGAGAATCTCACGGATGCCTCCTCCATTCAGCATGACATTCATCAATCGCTCATGAATTTTTTCAATCCGTTTCAGTAAAGATGCCTGTTTGTCAAATAATTCCTGAAAAATTGGCATAATGATTTCAGAAAAAGGAATTGAATCATGAAGTTCGATAATGGGGAAGTTCAGCTTGTTTGCCAATTGAATCATTTCCGGATGCAATGCTTTCAAATAAGGCTGAATTTTAATCCCGATGCCTGCCAATCCCAGCTCCGCAGACTTTCGTATCAAATCTTTCTGTCCATCAATTTCATCCTTTTTAAATGAATAAGCGGTGGTTAAAAGGAGTTCGCCTGCTTCAACCCACTTTAGTACATCAGGATCCGCCATAATGTTAACTTTCGACACTGTGTTGCGAATACCTCCGAAACCGGCTATCAGTCTGCACTTTTGCATGCATTCCATCTTCATCACATCTTCGATGGAGATCCCATTGCTTCTTTGCATCGATTTTCCTCCCAGGACAGGCACATAACCGAACCTGTATCCAGTCTTTCTGCCATTGTTTGAATCAACGTGTCAGCATTCTTGAGCTCATTATACCCTTTGTTATTTCTTTTTGAAATCCTTTGAAGAAAACAGATATCACATGTCCTCCATAGGTCTTGTGCTTTATGACTGGCAAAGAGCCCGCGAATCTTTTCACGGGCTCTCTGCAGCGCATCATGTAACTGAATGTTATATGATTTGTCTGAACTTAGCCGGCATCAGCATTCGAACCTGCTGCCACTAATTCATCGACTGATTCGTCTTCACCGGTATCGTGCAGCTGAGAAATAACGGCATAAAGAGATTTAGCTGCTTCTGCCGGTAATACATCCACACCGCCAAGGTAAGTCTGACGGCTTTCCACAAACTGAATCCGCTGAACAAAATGACGGATAAAAGACTTTTTATACTCTGCGTCGTCAAGGTTTGTGTCAAATTCTTCCATTTCCATGATTTCCATTTCCTGGAAAGGTTCCCATTTCTTAAAATCAGCCGTCCCATCCACGATGGCCTCAATCGCTCCCAATGTATGCCTGGGCTCAACTTTTTTGCCCATAAAATGGCCGGTATTCAGAATGTAACAGTCAACACCATCATTAAAGAGGGTTTTAAAGAGTTTATAGTCAACACTGAGCGGATAGGTTCTAAAAGGATTGGCGTATGGTTCCACCACCAGTTGATCAGGATCGACTCCTTCCGCCAGCTTTTCAGCTGAAGTGCGTTTTGTTGCCAGGGTCGCTCCCATAACCGATCCAAGGGCCGATCCCTTAAGTTTGACAATGGGCGGCATCGTTGGATCTTTCATGATCCAGAAAATGGAATTGATCGGGTCGTCGATCTTATCAACACGATCAGGTGTCCAGAGTCGGGATTTTATCGCCCGGCCATTACCATTGCGCAAGTCCTCTGTCACCGGATAAACCTTGCCGTCTGTATACATGATGGCTCCATTATTCTGGATCGTCAGCAGGTATTTATTATCTTCGTGATCCATGGGATAATCCTGCGTTTTATCAAAATAAGCCGGTTCAAGCGCAATGGATGATTTGTCCTCGATATTAATAATAAAAGCATCATCATGCAGCACAGTGATATTGAACCTGTTGCCGTGTTTGGCGTGGGTGATCGTTGACTTTCCTGATCCGGATAAGCCAAAAACAGCGATGGTATGCTTTTTGCCAGGAAGATTATAGCACTTCAACCCGCCGTGACAGGCCACATAACCGTTTCGGGCAGCAGTTCCCCAAGCCAGCGTCAAGGTGCCTTTTTTAAATTCGCCGAAATATTTCATCCCTAAAATCGCGGCGCAATTATGGGTCGGATCAAAAAATGACAGTCCCATGGGGTAATCCGGGTGGGTCCAGTCCGGATCAGTGAACACGACAATATCCCCTTCAGGAATCTTTTTTGAATACTTGTAGATTTCAGAGTAGATCTCGTTGACATATTGAAAATTAAGCATCCAGCTATAGAGAATGTTTTCATGATTTGCTGGAATCAAGAGGTGGGCTTTGATCATGAAGTTTCGATGCAATCCAATGATGACTTCTCCATGGTACATTTTTTTCATGCGTGTGTCATAAATGGCATCGCGGATCAGCGCGGAGTATTTTGTCAGATCAACATCCGGGTAGCCTAGAATTCTTCGCGCGGAGGCCGCTCTTCCAAAAGTATTGCCATCGTTGAACAAGAGTGCGTGGGCATTTTCCGGCAAGCCCTGTTTTTCAGCCTCATAGACAGAGATACCGGTCAGCTCGATCGTGCCGGGGCTCTGCCGTGCCCTTTCATAAGCGTAGGCTACTGTTTTAATATTTTCGACATTGTTTTGATAAAAAGGCGTCTGGATCGTGGCGCGCATCTGGGATTTGATTTGATCAAAATCCTCTTTGCACTTATAGCGGTTTATGGTACTCATAGCCCGGCCTCCTGATTTCAGATTTGAACACTCCTTACAAGAAGGCTACCATATATTCAACACAAACTCAAGATGAAAACAACGAAAAGGAAGCAGCCGGCTCTTCTTTATGACCTTATCCCATCCATGCTATAATAAATTGACAAGGTTGATCCATCCGCCTTTGTCCGGACAAAACGTTAAACAGGGGGGTGATCTCGTTGGTCCTCAATCGAAAGAATATTGAAAACCTGATTTTGGTGACGGTCATCATCACCTTCTCCGGCCAGATTTACTTAAGCCCCACCAGCGGTGTATTCCGCCTTTCCCTGGCCGTTGCAGCGTTAACAGTCACCCTGATCCACTTTCGCAGACTTCCTGTTATGATGGTATGCACAGCCGTCTCCATCACCATTCCCCTGTTTCGATCAGTGGTAGATTATTTTTCGATTATCGATGTCAATTTCTGGAGCATCTTCCAGGATTATCTGCCGGTAATGACTTTTTACTGGTCCTACGGCATTCTTTTTCTGGTGCTGAACGTCCGTAAAAAACTCAGCCACCCCTTGTCCTTTATCCTTTCACTCTGGTTGTGTGACAGTTTCTCCAATATGGTTGAGTTTTCTATCCGTCAGCTGATTGATTCATCTGAAGCGCTTGCCCCTGTTATGCTCCAGATTATTGTTGTTGGGTTGATCCGGTCTGTTCTCACCTATTTTCTATACAATACGACGCTGTATTATATTGAACGATATGATCGCAGCTATAAAGAAAACCGCTACCGGGAGATGGTCCTGTTTATCTCGAGCCTTAAAAGCGAACTGTTTTTTCTAAGAAAATCCATAGTTGACATCGAAGATACCATGAAACAGAGTTACGACCTTTACCGGGATCTGCAGGCAGGCCCTCTAAAAGAACGCGTCCTGAACATTTCCAAAAATATTCACGAAATAAAAAAAGATTATTACCGGGCTGCCAGCGGCATGGAAAAAGTGCTTGCTGAAGAGGACAGCCGCACCAGCATGAGCAGCCGAGAAATGTTTGACCTCCTCAGAGATAACTGCATTAAACTGGCAGCCAGCCGACGACTGGAAATTACATTTGATTTTCAGTGCAGGCATCACTTCACGACAGGGGATTACTATCCCCTGATCTCCGTTTTAAATAACTTAATCATCAATTCTGTTGAAGCCATCCACGAGCAGGGTGAAATTGTGGTGGAAGGTTTTCTGACTAACGGCTCTTACCACTTCAATGTCATGGATAACGGCCATGGTATTTCCAGCGAGGATCTTGATTTGCTGTTTATTCCAGGATACTCTACAAAATACGATGCCGTTACCGGCCGCATGTCCACCGGTATTGGATTGTGTCATGCTAAAGAACTGGTGGAAAATCATTTTGGCGGAATGATCCTCGCGGAAAGCTCACCGGAAAACCGCAAGACACTTTTTTCTGTCCAGATTCCATTCGAACGAATACAGGAGGAATGGTCATCATGACGCCAACTTTTTACATTGCAGATGACGATATTGGA
Organism: Bacillota bacterium; assembly: GCA_033549305.1. Classification (GTDB taxonomy): domain Bacteria; phylum Bacillota; class Clostridia; order Peptostreptococcales; family Tindalliaceae; genus Anoxynatronum. The sequence continues at coordinate 7,255 of JAWSUV010000094.1, forward strand.
ATTCAGAATATCCTGAAAGGGATTATTCAGCATCACCATCTGGGAGTGGTGACTGGTATGGCCGACAATGGGAAAACCGCCATCGAAGAAATCCTCCGGCTTCAACCCGACGTGGTCCTGATAGATCTTTTAATGCCTCAGGTTGACGGCATTGGTGTGGCCGCAGCTTTGCAAAACAGGAACTGTCCAAGTGCAATGATCATGATTTCACAGGTTGATTCAAAAGAAATGATATCGAGTGCGTACCAGCATGGCATAGATTTCTTTATTAATAAACCCATCAACGTGGTGGAAGTGATCGCCGTCATTGGTAATGTTCTTGAAAAAATAAAATTGACCCGGATGTTTCATTCTTTCGAATCCGCCATGCAGAATGTACGTCACGGGCATCTTGAGGCCCGCAGTCCAGTTCCCCCCTCATATGATGTGCGTAATGATATCCGAAAAATCCTGGCACCCCTGGGAATCATGGGAGAAGCCGGCTGCCAGGATTTAATCGAAATGGTTTTCTGGATGACTGCACCCGGCGATCGATTAAGTGTGCATGCCCGTTATAAGTTGTCCGACGCCTATCAGATGCTTCAGGAAATGTATGCCCGGCAAAATGGTCTCAGCATTAACCAGAGCACCATCGAACAGCGGGTTCGCCGTGCCATTAAAAGTGCTCTGAAAAACCTTGCCAATCTGGGCATTGAGAACTATTATGACGACATCTTTGTTCGTTATTCCGCCATTCTGTTTGAGTTTGGTGAAGTGCGCCGAGAAATGGACTTTGAAAAAGGAAAAAGCCCTTATGGTGGTAAAATCAGCGTGAAAAAATTTGTGGAAGGGGTGCAGATTCTATTAACCGAAAACCCACGGGAATAGATCGAAAAGTTCAGTTAATTCCAACTCTTCGCAGTCGTATTTTGTCTGTTTTCGTCCGATTCTGTCGGCTATAAGATATGCTTACGCTGTAATGTTGTCCTTATTGGCCTTATACTTAAGAAAAAGGAGGAGTTCGATTGAAAGGTAAAATGTCTCTTACCACCAAAATCATGCTGGGTCTTGTGGCCGGTATTATTGCCGGTTTGGCACTGCAGGGAGCACCGGATTTTGTCAACACGTGGATTGCCCCATTGGGTCGTCTGTTCCTGAATCTCATCATGATGATTATTGTTCCACTGGTCTTTTCTTCGCTGATTGTGGGTGCAGCCAGCGTCGGTGACGTTAAAACGCTTGGCCGCATGGGCGGCAAAACGCTGGGATACTACCTGATCACAACGGCCGTTGCCATTACCATTGGGTTGAGCCTCGGTACCATTGTCCAACCAGGTGCCGGATTGTCCATCCCCGTGGATGCGGAAGTAGCCGTCGCAGAAGCACCGTCCATTGCTGATACGCTGTTAAACATTATTCCCCGAAATGCCGTCAATGCCATGGCAACAGGCAACATGCTGCAAATCATTGTCTTTGCGCTGTTCCTCGGGGTTGCTTTCAATGCCATCCCAAAGGAAAAGGGACAAGTGTTTATTGACTTCTTCGATGGATTGGCAGAAATTATGTTCAAAGTCACCGGCTATGTGATGGCCTACGCCCCCATCGGCGTATTCGGCCTGATTACGCCTGTTGTTGTCAACTACGGTTTAGACATTCTCCTGCCGCTTGGTAAAGTCATCGCAGCCGTTTATATCGGATGTATCCTGCATGCTGTGATTGTCTACAGCGGTGCCGTGAAGATCTTTGGCAAAATGAGTCCGCTGAAGTTTTTCAAAGGTATCATGCCAGCCGCCATCACCGCTTTCACGACCACCAGCAGTGCCGGCACCTTACCGGTAACCATTAAATGTGCCCGTGAGAACCTTGGCATTTCCCAAAAGGTTGCCAGCTTTGTGCTGCCGCTGGGTGCTACCATTAACATGGACGGGACAGCTCTCTATCAAGGTGTCAGTGTGCTTTTCGTCGCTCAGGTTTACGGCGTTGAACTAACCATGGCACAAATGGGGACGATCGTGCTGACAGCCACGCTGGCCTCTATTGGAACAGCTGGTGTTCCTGGAGCCGGCATGATCATGTTATCCCTTGTATTGACCGCCATCGGGCTCCCGCTGGAAGGGGTAGCACTGGTCGCTGGTATTGACCGAATCCTTGACATGGCCAGAACCAGCGTCAATGTCATTGGTGATGCTTCTGCTGCTGTTGTGGTGGCTGCCACCGAAAACGAACTGGAAGTTCCTGGCGAACCTGAAGTGGCATAGATTAGAGACGTTCAGGCCGGGTCGCTGGGCTTTAATCCTTCGACCCGGCTGTTTTATGCAAGACTTAAAGCATAGGTGGTGAAGAGATGCAGGAAAAAGCCATCGGTATATTGGGAGGTATGGGGCCTGAAGCCAGCTGGGATCTATTTGGCCGGATCATCAAAGCCACTCCTGCTCAAAAAGATGCCGACCACATTCGAGTGATTATCGACTCGAACCCCAAAATACCCGACAGAACCAAGGCAATCCTTGGTAACGGCCCAAGCCCAGTGGAAGACTTGATAAAAACCGCGAAGAACCTCGAACTAGCCGGTGCCCATTATATTTTCATGCCCTGTATGACGGCACATTATTTCATAGACACCGTTCAGGAAGCGATCACCATCCCCATTATCAATGGATTTCACCTCATTCAGCGGTACCTGGAAAACGAAGGCATCACCCTTTCCAGAATCGCTGTGATTGCCACTTCAGGCAGTCTTCGTTCAAGAATTTATCAACGATATCTTGATGTGGATAAACTTATTTTCCCGGATGAAGCCATTCAAGAGAAGGAAATCATGGATTTGATCTATGGCGCTGACGGGATTAAAGCCGGCTATGTATCCGGTCAGACACTTACCCGGTTGAACCGCCTGATTGCCCGTTTTGAAAAGCAGGGAGCTGATGCGGTGATTGCCGGATGCACGGAGATTGGGCTTGTTCTGAAAAACCACTCCATGCCGCTGCCAGTGATCGACCCCCTTGATCTCATGGCCCGGGAGGCAGTAAACCTGGTATTGGCATCACATTCGGACTGAAAAAAAAGCCTGTTAAACATGTTGACAAAGTACAAAGGCCCTCTTCCACTGGAAAAGGGCCTTTGCTGTTCACTGGCTTGTTTGCTGATTCGTTCGCCTAATACATAACGGTTACTTCCTGGGTCCGCTCGTTCCACTCCACATCGCAGCCAAGGCTTTCGGCGATAAAGCGCAGCGGCATCATGGTGCGTCCAGGAGGCATAATCAACGGTTTAACCTGACTGTTGCGGGCGTCTATCTGGGTTGAAACACCGTTAACCCGGGCAATGCTGCTGCCAATCCACAGTTCAACGGTACTGTCATCCA
>JAWSUV010000095.1:0-10591 GCA_033549305.1 Bacillota bacterium
CGATGACTTTCTGAGGGAATAAAGGCTGTCCGGATAAGTTGAGACAATGCGTCCGAGACGGAGTCAAAGAGCAGCTCCAGGGCTTCATAATTGCCTGATTTCAGCAGCTTTCTGGCAAGGGCCAGGTCGTCCATGGTGTTGCGGGGGAGGTTCTGGATTTGCACCAGCCTGCCTGAGTTGGAGACAATTCGCCCGGATGCCATGAACCGATTCATAGGGCCTGCGTTTAGAATGTCGTATGTCTTCACAGCTTCACACCCATTCTCAGGAGTTTTTCTTTAACTTCCCGCCAATGTGATCCCCTGTTAGTGACAACTTCTAGGGCATCAAGCACAATCTGATCCCTGTTCAATCCCAGCCTGATTTTTCTCAGCACGGTCGCTTTTGCATATGGCCACTCATCAGGATTAAAATCCGGTAAAATCGCCTTCTTTTTCCACGTTTCTTTCTGTGAAGCGGATATCTTTCTACCAACTTCAGCCTTTTCTTCTTCAGTTCTTGATTCCCACAGGTTAATCGCATTGATTCTTGTCACTGCAGAACGCTTATGCTTCCACATCAGCTTTTCTTTAAGAGATCTTTCATAAATTTCCGCTACATTGTTCTTATCTGATTTCATGAGTGCTTTTTTCTTGGCTACTCTGCTCGCTCGGTGTGCAATTTTATAAGCTTTCCTTGGATTCTCTTCCCTCCACTTTTTGCTCAGCTGATGTAATTGTTCATAATCCGTCCAGTCATTGCGCTTTTTAGTCACAGATAATTTCTCCAAGTATCTCTTTCTTGCTGATGGATCTTGATTCAGCCTTTGCCAGAAGACCTTCCCCCCAAAGCTTGCATCTTCGATTCCTCCTGGTGATAGATTGAAAAGCAATTCTGGCGGTGATGATCGAATGTACCTTCTTTCAAGTTCTTGGGCTTCTTTTAGTCCATTGGCCTTATCAAGATCAAATAATGTGAACGACTCCGGCGAAAACTCCCTAATTGCTCGATAAAATGGGTGTTCGATTTTCTCATGCACAGCTCTCCATACATGATGTCTCCATCTTTCTTCTGTACACATGGATGTATATCCGATATAACCTTCTCCAGAGGGTGCTACAATTTTGTATACCGTGAATAACCTCTCCACAGCTTCTGCCCCCTTTCCTTTGCTTCACCCAGTGTGGTGCTCTCGTCATCCGATAAATACACCACATGTCCCGGTGTGGCTGTGACACCGTCCCACGTGATGACCTCTCTCTCACCGCTGTACACCACGCCATCGTGAGTGACCCACTCTTTCCCATCCCACAGCAGATCCGCTGCAGCCACATCTTGAATTGGTTTTTCCTTCAGGTCATCCTCCGGTGTTTTCACCAACACCGGCGTTCCTTCCGCAAGGCACCACCGTCCAGTTCGGTTGGCGCCGTAATACTGCAAAAGTCCACCGGCTCTCCCGTCGCCTCGCATGGCCCGCATCATGGCTTCATACTTTTTCACCGAGGTCTTGGACATCTCTTGCCTCAGCGCCAGCAGCCGCTTGACTTCCGGCGACTTGACTTCTTCCAGCAGCTCTGATACAGCCTCCTTTGACAGGCTCTCCACTGTCACTCCATGCTTTTCCTTCAGCCACCCTTTTAACTGGGCCGGGCTGTTGGGGTTTTCCAGCCCGGTTAAATCCCGGGCTTCTTCCATCAGCTTTTGCTGGTAAGCTTCGTCACACCGGATGGCGTGCTCCACCAACACTTTGTCCAGCCTGATGCCCCGGTCGTTGATCCGCTGGTCCAGTTCCCAGAGCTTCTGTTCCTTCGCTGGCATGGGGAAGGAAGAAAGTTTTCTTCTGACCTCCCGTTCCACCACCACATCCCTTTTGCAGTACGCCTTGAAGAGCTCCCACTTCTCCCGGTCATGCTCCGGCAGGTTTCTGGTTCGACTCCTGTTGGCCATGGTGGCTTTGCAGGGTATGGAGAAATATCTGATTAAGGATTTCCCTTCCTGCATCTTCTGCTCCTGGAGCCCGATCACTTTAGCCACTCCCTCCAGGAATCCCGGCAGGCCCAGGGTCAGGGCGTGGGCCTGGGTGCACCGCCACTGCTCCGCCGGCATACGGGTTTTCAGGTGCCGGGCCAGGCAGGTCCGCTCAAACTGGGCATTGAAAGCAGTTTTAATGATGTTCGGATCTGTCAGGGCACTGATCACTGCTTCCGATATGCTCTCTCCCCTGGCCAGATCAATGATTTCCACTGGATCATCGTCGATGCAGAAGGCCAGGAGCAGGATCTCAAAATCCGGGGAAGCCGCGTAGGCGTACACCCCCGATTTGGTCAGATCCACGGAGGAATAGGTCTCGATATCCAGGCTGACGATCATGGCTCACCTCCCCGCTCTCGGTCCAGGGCAATTTGAACATCCAGGGTTTGACGGCCCCATTTTAGGGCCTCCTCCCGGTATTCCATCAGCACATCCAGTCGAATGCCCTCAGCTTGCCGCAGGGCGCTGCCGATGTCCTCCACCACACCAATCCCGTACCCTGGAATGTCCAGCCGGGTGCCGGCAGGCAGGCGGCCAAAATCGGCCGCCACCACACCGGGCCTTGCCACCGTTCCCGTGGCGGTGATCCGTGGATCTCCCTCATAACACATGCCTTCCGCTGCATGGGGATCCAGAGGCGCATAGGCGGTGACCACTGCCGGGATGGTACGTAGCTGCTCCACCTGTTCTGTAAGGTTCTGTGTTTCCCGTAATCTAAGTCTCAAGGCTTCCTGCAGGTGGTTTTTTTCAATCTCCAGTTCAATCACCCGCTGGTGAAGGTCCGCCACTTCCCGGCGCTGATGGATAAGTGCTGCTTCCCTAAGCGCCAAATGCTGCCGGGCTTCCCAGAGCAGGATAACCAGGAGAAGCAAAAACATGATGCCGGCCAGTCGTTTCACTTATAGCACCTCACTTTGACAGGAGAGAGGGGATGATCCCCTTTCCCCGAAGAATGGTTCAGTCCAGCAGCCCCATCCCGTCATTTTCCGGCAGCTCAAAGTCGGCAAAATCGTCTTCTGCCCGGCTGCGGCCTCCCAGGGGTTCTCCATCCCGGAGTTTCAGGATGTGGTTCAGTCCCACGGCCACGCCCTTGTTGCCGTTGGCGTTGAAAGGATAGATGGAAAGACTGGCGGCGGCGTAGCAGCCGGAATACACTTCCGTCGGGTCCACCACCCGCTCGTACTTGTCATGGATACCTGTCCGGTTGGGGTTGGGCTTGATGATGGTGGGCGGCCGGTCCTGGGGGCTGTTGGCGTTGATGAAGTAGCTGTTTTCGTAGGCTTCATCCTCCCGCTCCTCATCCCCGTCCCGCAGAGGGAGTTTCAGGTTGGGCGGGACTTTCCCGTTCCATTTGGTGTCCTTGCCTTCGGCGATGGCTTCCTCCACCGCTTTCTGGATCCGCTGGATGGTGGCGGTGTCCGTTTTGTCGATGATGAGGGAAACACTGTATTTGGGATCACTTCCCTGGATGGATTTTGGTTCAAAGAGATGGGCGTAGGAGAGTCGCACTTCTCCCGTGGTTAGTTTTGGCATGGATTCATTCCTCCTGTTCAAAGTCGCTGATTGCTTCTTCCAGTGAACTCAGTTCCGGTCGCTTGTCGGTATCCGGCACCAGGGCGGGTTTCCCCGGCGGTTTGTAGATCAGTTCGCCCAGGGTTTCCTGAAGCTGCTTTCTTCCCATGGCCTTTTCCAGGGCGGTTATGCCTTTGAGTTTCTTCTCATAAATCCGTTCTTCGTCATAACCGGCGGCCAGAAGCGCCGCTGCCACCTGCTGGTCGTCCCGGTACTTTCGGACACTTCTTCCTTCTACCAACTTAAATCCTGGCCATCTTTCACCCTGCAGGGCTTTTTCCAGCGCGTGGTCTTTCACATGGCCGGCCCAGTTCACCAGCTCGTCCACCCGGGATAGGATGGCTGCGATTTCATCCGGCCGTAGCAGGGGCGGTTCCCGGAATTCGTACTGGGCCAGCTGGAGGTTGGCTTCTGCCCGGGCCCGGCAGGTGGCTTTCACCCTGCAGAAGGTGCAGTGTTCCCCTGCCACCTGCTCTCCCTCTCCCTTGAAGGCTTTAGCGGCCGCTTCTCTCACCACGGTGTCCGCCCACTCCAGGAGGGCTTTCGTAGAGATTTCCTCCATGGACACATGGTCCTTACGGGGCTGGACGATGATGGTCTGTACCGTATGGATGGCGTAAAGGGTGTCATAGAGGTCCAGGGCGCCCAGGGCGTACAGCCGCATCTGCGGATTACCTTCCGCATGGACGGCGATGCCCTGGCCGTATTTGAAATCGATGACTTCGATCATTCCCTCCGATATGAGGGTTACGTCCGCCGTGCCGAACCCTTCCGGCACCCAGCGGGAGTAATCCACCCGCTGCTCCAGACGGATGGCGGCGTCCGGGGATCGGGCTTTGGCGCTGTGGTAGCGTTCCAGGACAAAGTCGGTGTACTGGGCGACGTAGTCGTGCATGTCCGGGGTGAAGAAAGTGTTCATTTCGATGTCGGCCCGTTTGGTGTGGTAATAGGGATCCCTGATCCGTCCCAGGGAATAGGCCAGCTCCAGGTCAGCCAGCACATGGGCCAGGGTGCCTTCAGCGGCGTAGGGAGAGTCCTTCTCCTGCACCTGTTCTTCCAGCCGGGCTGACGGGGTGCAGGCGATCCACCGGTGGGCGCTGGATGCGGACAGCAGGGCGTGGGCCGCCATTAGAGCATCTCCGCGTCTTTCAGGAGCGCAGGGTACTGGTCTTTGGGCACATCTGTCAGTTTGCCGCCGCCGTACTTTTTGATCAGGGCCTTGACTTCTTCCTGTTTCCCGTTCTCCAGCAAAGGGGCCAGTCTGGCCCGGATCATTTCCGGGGTGATGGGACTGGCGGGCGTTTCTTCTGGCAGTTCCTTGTCAAAGGGCACTGGTTCAGTACTGTTAACAGGCGTAAACTCCGGCAGTACCATGCCCTTTTCTGCCAGTTTTTCCAGAGCGGCGATGAACCGTTCCGGCAGTTCAATCTTGATGATGGTCATTGGATGATCTCCTTTCTTCATAAGTTCTTTGCCTCTTCAATCAGCCGGACATAGTCCTCTGGCTTGACGTCCACCAGCTTTGCGGCTCCATGTTTTTTCAGGAGTGCTTTTATAGCGGACAACTTGCCTTTGTTCGCCTTTTCTGCCAACACACTGCTGATCTCCTGAATGCTGATGTCACCCTGTGGCCGACTTGCCATGGCACGGTATTCCCCGGCCAGTTTTTCCAGTTCATCTGCCAATGCAAGATGCAGTTCACTCACGTATCCACCTCCTTCCTTTACGGATCCAGGGCAAAGTCTTTGATGATGCTATTCATTACTGTCAGGTCCTCATCCGAAAGTTGGCGGCTTAGCCGTTTTAACAGCTCCCGCTGCATGGGTTTGAGGTACTTCCGGTTCAGGGTATAACCGTCAGCTATTCTCACACCCCCGCCATGTCGCCCACGGATGGCTTCGATGGGGTAGGAAAGCGACAGGATTTCAATGTCGTTTTGAATGGTCCTGACACTGACGCTAAACTCAGCCGCCAGATTGGGCATGGTGTCCTGCCTTCTCCGGCATAACAGCTCAATGATTTCGTTACGTCTTTCATTTGGCCCCATCGCTTTCCCACCCCCTTTCCTTTGCCTTGTGGATACAGCCTAATGGTTAAACCGGAAGGTCTATTGCGTGTTTAGAAAATTGGGAGAGATTTTTTGAACAACATGTTATCTCTTTGCTCACTTATAGAAATATGATGAAGCGATCTCAATGAGCCTAAAAGCTGGAAGAAAACAGCACAAAATAAACCTCCACAAAAAAAGGCCGGGAGCGTCGCTTTCTCCAGCTCAACTCCGGCCCTGTGGTGGCTTCAAACCCCGATCGACTCAGTCAGTCTCCTGAACATAAAAGCCGGATCGGACTCCTGTATCAGGCAGTCCCATCCGGCATGTGTGGCTATGGCGGTGCCATGCCCTCTTTTGCTCAGTCTCTTATTTCATTTTTTTATTTCCCCGCCGGGTCGGCGGTATGATCCTGGCGGTTGTGTTCTCGTAGTCCACCAGGATGATTCTGCTGCACCGGACGCAGGGCATGGACGCGTGACCCCTGGCATCCTCATAAGCATAGATAAACTCCTTCCCGCAGGCGGGGCAGGGAATGACATCTTTTGGTTCTTTAATAAGTATATTCATCACACTTTACCTCCTTCAGAAATGCAATAACATGCAATCGATACTCACTTAATGTGCGTTAAACGTTCTTTGTGTTTCTTTATTCCAATCACCGCATGATAATTCGCTTAATGGCCATTCTGCTAACAAACGGTTAAAAAATACGCTCATCTGATTTCTTGACAGTAGCCCAGCTCCTTTAACCGGATCATGGCCGACTGTGTGGACACATTGAAAAACTCGCCCAATTCGCGTGCTGCAAATTCAAGGCTCAATTCCTGTTCTGCTCCCCAGAGGCATTTAATGGGTCTGAGGTAGTCGCATTCATTGGCCACTTGCATGAACATTTCTTTCGGCATCAGGATCCTTGGGGCGATAGCGTTGGCCTGCCGCTCCATCCAGTCCGTTTCGGTCATTTTCTGTTTGTATATTGTTTTGGTGTGGCATCTTGAAGCAACGGCCATATTGTTGCCTAAAAAAATCTGCAGTTCATGATAGGGTCGATGGGCGAACCAGTGGAAGCATTCGTGAGCTAGGGTATTGCGGGCGCATCCAACATTGCGTTCGAAAAAGACGTTTTCATCGATAAAGACGGTGCCTTTTGTAACGGGAACAAATATATATTCATCCGTCTCGGCCACATACACTTCCGTTACCCCGTCAGTGAAAAATATCTTTCCAAATTCATTCAGATCTTCAGTGATTCTGACGATTTGGACATCCAGTCCCATGTGATCGCTTGCAATGGCATCGATGGGAACGGACATGGGTGTGCGGAGTGCTTCCGGGCAGTATTTTCGTAGAAATTTGGTCGCAACAGCATCGTATTCAGCTTTCCTGATTACTGGGACAAACGAATCATTTAATCTCATAACGGCCTCCTGGGTTGCTGGTAGACTTCGATCAAGTGAATCTTTAAGCTTTCAGCTAACTGTTCAAGCTCGCCTTTGCAGCTGGTACGGAACCATTGGCGGACAGCATCGACCTGCCTGTCCCGTTTGAAGGTCTCTTCAATTTCGATCTCACAGCTGATAATAACGTCAAAGTGCAAGCCATCTTCCAGTTGCTGGATGTTGTCAACCCGGATGATTTCCATTTCGTCCAGCACTGCTGCTTGCACCTCTTGAACTGATCGGGACTTTTCCTCGAGTTCCAGTTTTTGTGGGTAGGCTTCAATATAAGCTGCCAAGCCGTCAAAGAGCAGATCATGGCACTTTTTTTCAATCAGGCATTGAAACAATTTGGGGGATTCACCGGACAACCTTATTCCTCCTCTTCGTCCAGCTTCGTGAGAATGTTATTCCAAAAATCACCAACTTTTCCCTTATCCCTGGCTTTTCGGAGTGCTGTTCGCGCTTCAGGCAGATCCATTAAGTAGTCAGGAAGGTCTGGGGCGATTTCTTTTCTGTCCTGGCCGGCATAATCCATCATGATGCTTTTGTCATCCGGTGATAGTTTGAGGATTTCGGCCATTTTTTCCAGCATGTCAATATCTGGTGGCTTTCTTCTGCTTTTTTCAATATCTGATAAATACGCTGGCGAGATTCCCAGTTCTTCTGCCATTTCACGGAGCTTGATGTCAAGCGCCTTACGCTTTGCGGTGATAAACTCGCCGAACAATAAGATCATTTCTTCACCTCCTTATATAAATATGCAACCTTGTCTTGTTAGCCACCTTGCGAATATTTTACCGAAAAAAAAATGATCTGTCAATAATGTATTCTCCACGTTTAACTGTCCAATGCAGGCCAAAAATTGGAATATGAGGAAATAAAGAGTGTAATTGATATTCTTACAAGATAATGAAGAATCCATACTCACTCTGGAGGTAATAGGGGCATATAAATTTCTATTCCACCTCTATCAATGAACTCATCAAACGATTCTTTATGATATACCCGACGACCAACAGGTATGCTTTTTAAAAATTCTTCGAATAATATATTTTTCTCTTCGCTTACAAGTGAGTGCCCCTTGCTTTCAACTGAGTATTCAATGCTTTTTGTTCCGAATTTTACCCACATAGTTGAAGTACTTAAATCACATTGTTCCAAATAAGTATCATTTGTTAAGAGATCGAACAGATATCTGTCTTTAAGTGGGAGAGATTTATAATCCATCGAAATCTCCTTTGCATCTTTGAGAATAGTTATTGACAGTGAAAATTCACTCACTTTGACACCTCCTCCTATAATAAGTAACCATCAGCAATGATATTAAACAGAGAACATCAGTTATTCAAAGTTTTAGAAAATATCTGCATTTGCATCTTTTTCTTCGTTCGGCCTTCAAATCTCAATTATGCTAAGTGCAGTTTTTGCTATAATGATTTCGTCATCTGCCAATTAATCTTTTACAGTCTCAGTTCTGACGGTTGAGGGAATGTATAAGGTAATAGCTCTAATCTGAAAGGTATAGGCAAGTTTTGTAAATCTGTAAATGGTCGATCTAGATAATCGTTTTCTTTTAAGTATTCGATGGCAATTTTTAGATATCTTCTTAAAGTTAATATAGGTGGAAACTCATCATTATTAAGCTTCCACTCAATAAGGTCTTTGCTTCCCTTCGATGAATTGCATGTCTTGCAGGCATGAACGATGTTATCCCCTGAATCTTTCCCTCCTGCTTTTCTTGAAACAAGGTGATCGAGAGTCAATTTTGTATCTGCACCACAATAGCAGCATACGGTAACGCTAATTTTAAGCTTCTCATCATCATAAAGAGAGGTAATTGACATGGTTCCTTCTCGCAGTCCTTTTAAGAGTCTTGATCTAACCATAAAATCCGTCCGCTCATACTCACAATGACCATTCTTGATTGCAGCATGTGCCATAGTAAGGTTGGCATAGACCCAATACATATATTCTCGTATAGTATTAAATTCCTTTTGTTTTCTAGCTAATTTTTCAACTGAAATCATAATTTCTCTCCTTGCTCAATAGGCATGGCTGATAAAATGCTTTTGTCACAGATAATAAGAAATTTGCCTAAAGTACAGCAAGTTGATAGATGCATTATCCAAGTTATCATCAACGAGGAGTCAGAGATGTTCATATTTGTTCTAGGGTTCTTTTCAGCTAAGTTCACTAATACTTAATATTTGATTTGCAGTAATAATGCTTGACAGTTTCAAGTATGCGTAAATCTCACTGCGAGACGCATCCCCAGCTACCAATAAAGCTTTATGAAGCAGCTCTTCATATAGCCCGCTTTCAGATTCATCAAAACTATACCATTCAAACAGCTTAATAGGGGCGGCAAATTATATTTCATAGCCTCTGCATCCTTGTGCCCACTTACAAGAGAGATTTAGAACAGGGAACAATTGGTCAATATTATGCAGGATTTCGGGTCGAATATGAACCTCTCCTAAATATTCACTAACATCTCCTACAAACAGAAAACAACTAAGCGCACTGTCATAATAGACTTTTCTTGATATTCCTTTGATTGGGTTGTCCAAATCGAAAGAGTTTTGTTTATAGCTTATATTATATCGCTTTTTTCCTATCACCGTTATTTCCCTTTCAACATCAAATATTATACCATGCTCAGATAGGAAGTGTCTCAATGGTGTATCAGCAGTAAGTGAATACTGCAAACTTAAAGGAGGTGCCGTCTCTATAAACACCATCAATTACAATTCTATTTGAAATAAAAGCCCAGATATCTTTATAATTAACTCTCGTTAATGTTGAAATTGTTTTAAAAGCATTATTTGCATTAGTAATATCATAAGTGAACATTAAACATCACCACTCTTCACTTTTAATAGTCAAATTCTTCTGTCTTCCAATTCCAAATAGTTCTCCACAATACTCAACAAAAAACCAAAGTGTAGTCTGCAAGCTTAACTAGTTAATAGTTCTCAACATCAAAGACAACATACATATCAATCCAGTACCAATCCATCTCTTTTGGGGAAATCTGTCTCTTCGTGAAAACATCAGATTACATCAACCATATAAGTCAACCGACATATAAGTAATCATTGTGCCATAGCAAATAAGCTAAAGGTCCAGTGATTTACCGCTCTTCATGGTCGAATGGACAAAACACAGTTGGCCAATGGGTAATTCTCCCCTACGATAAGTTCCGGCTTTTTGTTGATCATCCAGCTAGACAAGACTGCCCGCCGGACAGGTTCCGCTTAAGCCTACCGAATGGAGCCCGCGCTGTCAAGGCTTTCCGGAACACTTTCCAACGCCGGTTCATTCCTGTTGAAGCGCCGCTTTTTCATATACTTCTTAATATTACAGATTATTACAAAATGATGTCAATGGGCAATAATTGATTTAATTCCGAGTGGAATTGGTATTAATGAAGTGTCCATTAAAAACAGACGTAAAAGAAGTTTATCCGGATGCCCGACGTTAACCTTAAGATTAAAAGGAGGATTTTTATGAAGAGAAG
>JAWSUV010000096.1:0-10471 GCA_033549305.1 Bacillota bacterium
AGTTGTTCAATGAGTATCCATTGGTGTGAAAATTACTTTTGACACCTAAACCATTATTCATACCCGAAAAAAAGTGAATCAAGTCCTCTTCCACTGATCTGTTCATACATTTCTTAACTTATCAGGAGAATCCTTCAACCACCGCATTGATGAAACTGCTTAAAGACGAAGAGTTCTTTCGACGCATTGAGAAACACACTGGTGCAAAATCCGCCGCTTCTTCTGCCTGGTTGTCAAACCATGGAAAAGCTAGGATGTAAAAGACCCTGGGATATTTACTGTTGCGATATCTACCAATGAATCGTTTTTTTTGATAAACTGTCATTAGCACAGTAGCCATATCAAGTCGACAACCGTTGATGTGAGAGCGGAATGATGCGCTGTGTGGCCTTATTTTTAATCATCATTATCCAGATCAGGGAGGTGGCTTATGAAAAACTTTTTAGCCGAATTTAAAGCCTTTGCCGTCAAAGGAAATGTGATTGATCTGGCGGTTGCGGTAATCATCGCCGGTGCTTTCGGCAAGATTGTGGCATCCTTTGTCAACGACCTGGTTATGCCGCTGATTGCCGCCATTTTTGGCATCTCCAATTTTTCCGAGCTGACAGCCACGGTCAACAGCAGCGAAATCATGGTTGGTCTCTTTATCCAAACTGTGGTGGACTTTGCCATTATCGCCTTTGTGGTGTTTGTCGCCGTAAGGCAGATCAACCGCATGAAAAAGAAAGAGGAGGAAGCCCCTGCCCCGGAACCGGTACCGTCTGCGGAGGAAGTGCTGCTTTCAGAAATCCGTGATCTGCTCAAGGAAGGGAAATAGTGCACTGCTTGCATTCGGCAGGAAACGAAGCAACCCGTTTAATGTGGATTGGTAAAAGCCTGAAATCGAAAGGAACCGGTGTTCCGAAGGAGGGAGCCGGTTCTTTACTGTGACTGCCGCCTGTCACTTCATCCCGTGGAATGCCGGTAGCATACCAGCGCAATGCGGCGGATGGCTTCTTCTGCTTGAATGACATCCGTATCGTTGCTGGCCAGGCACAGGATGAAGGGCTGATCGGCATAGACGATGCCCACGTCATGTGTCATGTCGCTGTCCTCTCCGGTTTTGTGGGCGATGGGCACCGATCGGGGGATCCGGGCCCGGAGCTTGTTCTTCAGCTGCTGCAGGAGCAGGATCTCTTTGGCTTCCCGGCTCATGGCGGGTGAGACAAAAGCGCCCTGGTAAATGCGCTCCAGCAGCAGGCCGGCGTCGTCGGGGCTGAAGGTGTTCTCTTTCCCCTGTCGCTGGGCTTCTGCATCGAAGAGCAGCCGGTTGAGACGGGTGTGGCGGAGGCCTGCTGTTGCGATGACTTCATTGATCCGGTCCATCCCCACCAGGCGCATGAGCCGGTTGGCGGCAGTGTTGTCACTGAGGATGATCATCAGGGTGTACAGGTCCCGTAAAGTGACTTCCTGGGGATCACTCATGTAGTAGAGGGCGCCGCAGCTTGGCACTTTTTCCTCGCGGATGAGGCGCAGGGTGTCCTGCGGGTGCAGGCGTCCCTCATGCATTTCCTGCATCACGGCCATGAGCACCGGCAGCTTGATCACACTGGCGGCCAGGAAGGGCCGGTCGGCGTTGACGGCAAGAATTTCACCGGTCATCAGGTTTTTGTAATACAGCCCAAAGGTGCCTGGAACGGTTTCGATCAGTCGGTTGATCTGGTCCAGCATATGGCATTCCTCTCCCCTCAATCATTCACGGTTAATGACACGAATCGTTCATCCTTTTTTCTTTCTTATTTCTCCGCAGTTTTACTCACACCGGCACCGGCGTTTCGGTGGAGAATTTTGCCGTCCTGCAGCGCCAGTTTACCATTGACGAAGACCGCTTTAATCCCCGCCGGCGGCTTCAGCGGGTGTCTGAAATCAGCCTGGTCTGCAATGGTATCCGGATCAAACAGGGTGATGTCCGCATCCGCTCCCACCCGCAGGGTTCCTTTGGCGATGCCCAGGCGGCGGGCCGGAAGCACTGTCATTTTTTCGATAGCCTGCGTCAGTGTCAGGCATTTTCGCTCCCTCACATATTCCCCCAGCACACGGGGAAAGGTTCCGGCTGCCCGGGGATGGCCACGGCTACCGTTGATAAGACCGTCGCTGGCAATCATGACCCGGGGATGCCGGACAGCCAGGTCGATGTCTGCCTGATTCATCACATGTGCGATGGTCAGCGTTTTGGGAACTTCCGTCCGCAGCCGGCGAAACAGGGCTTCCGTGCAGCGCTGTCCCTGGAACTCTCCTTCGGCGATTTCAATCGCTTCATAATCGATGCCGTACCGTTCCAGGAAACCTTCGTCATAGGTAGCGGCTCCGATAAAGGTACTGAAAGCGGTGTAGGGGTAGCAGTCGCCGCTGATGTCCAACCCGGCCTGCGCCAGCTCGTCCATCATGGCCAGCAAGGCTTCCATCTGCCCGAACCCTGCCATGGAACCGATGTGGGACAGCTGTACCGGCAGCTTGTGCTCTCTCCCGATGGCACTGAATTCTTCCGCTGCCTTCAATACCTGATCAGCATCATCCCGGATATGGGCGGCGATGAAGCCATGGTGGTTTTTAGCTGCACGGCTGATGCAGCGCAGCTCTTCTTCCGTGATTCCCGGAATGTAGCGAATTCCGAAAGAAATGCCCAGGCAGCCGGTGTTCAGGTACTGCTCCGCCATCTTTTCCATAAAGCAAATGTTTTCAGACGACGCCGGGGCATAAGGGTCTGTTTGTCCGGCCTGCCGCCGCAGCGTTTCGTGGGGAACCAGCAGTCCGGCATTAATGGGCAGCCCTAACCGACTGACAGCCTCCAGGTAAAGGTCCGGCCGCTCTGTTCCGATGCCGCAGTTCCCGCCGATGGCAGTGGTGGCCCCCATGTGCAGCAGCGCATCAAAGATAGACACATCAAAACGGTCCTCTTCTTTCAAGTAAGGATCTTCATGGATGTGCAGGTCAACGAATCCGGGGGAAACGATCAGCCCGGATGCGTCCACTTGCCGGTCACCCTGAAGGGGGTGATCGCCGATTTCTGTTATCTTTCCATTCTCGATGACCAGGTTCCGCCTGGCGTCGATCCCGGCTGACGGGTCGATGATATGACCGTTGTGAATCACAGTGCGCATGGGCTGTCACTCCTGTCTCTTTATCCAAATATCGACTGGGCCAGCAGGCCTGCAATGGCCGGCAGGAAAATGTAAATGCTGTATTTCAGTGCCACAAAGCGGGGCCCCAGGAAGGCGAACTCATAAGGCAGGTGCCCGACATTGATCATGCCCCAGGCGGTAATCATCGCGATGGCGGTGCCGGTACTGACATTGTTGCGGAAGACGGCGTCAAAAAGAGGGAAGAAAGCAAAGGGCCCTCCCTGGACCACTGCGCCGATGGCAGTGCCGATAGCCAGCCCTTTCCAGCCTGATTCTTCACCCAGCCAGGTTTTCAGCAGAGCCGACGGAAACAGCAGGTTAATGAACCCCACCATGGCAAAGGCCAGCAGCAACAGCGGCAGCACGTTCAAAAACATATTGGCAGCTGAACGGATCCCTTCCACATGCTTTCCCTTCCGGCAGGCCGCCACAAAAAGGCCTGCAGCCATGAAGGTCATGACCACCAGTGCATTAGTCACGGCGATCACCATCCTTCACCGGCGGGCGGCGCAACTGAAGCTGTGTGACATCTTCCCGAATTTTATCTGCCAGTCCCGGAAAAAAGAGGTTGATGGCACCTCCTGCCAGGATGGGAATGGCGAAGGTGACCAGGAATCGAATGACTGTCAGCCGGCTTCCCACAAAAGCGATTTCCATGGGGAGACGGCCGATGTTCCAGAGCGTTTTGGCTGCCACAAAGCTGATCATGGTACCGACACTGGCTCCCTGCAGAATCAGGGTTGCCATGAGAGGATAAAAAAAGAAAGGGCCGCCAGGCACCATGGCACCCAGAAGCGATCCATAAAAAGGTCCTTTCCAGCCGGCTTCTTTCCCCAGCCATCTGGAAACAGTGCCTTTAGAAATTAAAACGTTGACAAAACCAGCCACCAGAAAAGCCATGACCAGAATGGGCACGATGCTCACCAGGGTCTTGGCGCCAATGAACAGACCGCTTCCCACCATGGTCAGTCCTCCCTGGTAAAAAGCGGCACCTGCCAGCAGCAGAGCGGCAGTGCCCATTCCCAACGTTGTTTTATTCATGCGATGCACTCCTCTCAACAGCCTCTTATCCTTAGTATAACCCTTCACGATTTCCTTTTCCAGTTTTCTCTCATGAAAGCATCAGCGACGTAACCCGTGACCCCGGAGGCCGGAGAGCACAAAAAAAGCCACAGGAAGCACGTGATCCTGCGGCTGTTCGTATTCATAAATCTTATGTTAAAAATCAGGAGCTTTCAGCCGGATGTTATCCAGCGGAGGCTGCACGTTAAAACGGAGGTTCCTCCAGGAAATTATTCGCCGGTGTCTTCGGCTTCTGTTTCATCATCCAGTTCTGCTGCTTCCTGCTCCAGCTCTTCCTGTTCCTCCAGCTGCAGCTGCATCATTTCCTCCGTGGTAATGGAGTCACTGACATCGGGAAGTTCGATAGGTTCACCGTAACTGTGCATTTCATAGGATCCGGTCATCTTCATAGCCATGGTGACTGGACCTTCCGGGGAAACCGTTTCGTCCATGCTGTATGTCATCATCATGTCGATGTCCATGCGGTCTGTCAGCAGGGTTTCTTTATTGATGTAGCTGTCGATGTAGTAATCCATGGTCATGGTAGCCATCATGGCATCAATCACCCTGGACAGTTCCGCCTGCATGTCGGCTGCTTCTTCATCCGTCATGCCTTCTTCGGCTGGTACCATCTCGGCAAAGTTCATGCCACCCATCATTTCTTCGAAGACTTTTCGGTAGGTGTCGGCGTCCACGTAGGTGCTCAGGGTATAGTATTCCCGGCCGTCCATTTCCACGTCCTCGCCGAAGACGTACAGCATGCCGAAGGCGTCCATCAGTTCCATGGACTGCTGGGGTGAGGTCTGCATCATCTGGGTGAGCATGTTCATGGTGTCCATGCCGGCCAGGTCCATGCGGATCCATTGGTCACTCAGGGGCATTTTCTGGTAGATGGCTTCCTCGGTCCAGAGCAGTTCAGTGACCATGGGGCCGTCCAGACCTTCCGGCATGTCTTCCGTCTCTCCCAGTTCCTCTGCCATGCTCATCATCATGGCAGCCATGTCCATTTCCTGGCGGACATACATGTTCAGCGGGTCGTACTGCATGGCAGCGTCAAAGGTCACTTCCATGGGGCCGGTAGGCATTTCCATGCCGGCGGCGGTAATGATCATGTCCATGACCATGGAGCCGGTCATCTGGTAGGTGTTGTATTCCATCAGCAGTTCATTGGAACGAAGCATCAGATCACGTGCGTTCCACTCGCCGGACGAGTTGCGCCAGGTCACGTCAATGGTGCGGGTGGTTCCGTCCCAGACAACAGTGGCGCCATCGGCTTCAAAGAATTCACGCAGCGGAGTGTAGCCTGTTTCACTCACGGTTAAACCGGGAAGCTTGTTCAGAAACGCATTGGCGATTTGGGCGCGTCCATCCACCACTTCCATGGCTGCGGTCATTTCGATACCGTTGATCTTCAGGGTCATGCCGTGATGACCTGCCGCTGCGGCCGGTACGGCCATCGTGACTATCAAAGCGGTAATGATGAGTAAGACGATCATTCTTTTTGCTTTCATTTTTTTCCACCTTTCTGATTTTTCTTGCGCATGATAGATTCAGGATAAATATCCCATGGTGTTACAAAAAGCCTATCATAAAGTAGTACGCAAGGCAAATTCATTTGTTTCACCATAAAGAAAAAAATCTCTATCCGGGTATCATAGATATTTATTTCAACTCGAGATGACCATGTGCGATCACACAGGTATATATTTAATCATCATCGTCGTCATCGTCATCGTCGTCATCGTCATCGTCATCGTCATCCCAGTCATCATCGTCCCAGTCATCATCGTCCCAGTCATCATCGTCGTGCTCCTGAAAATATTCCTGTGTTGGGGGAGATGTGGCACTATCCCTGTCCCATTCAAAGCTGATGCGGCTGCCATCGGTGAGCACCGCTGTCAAACTGAATTCATCAACTTGGGTTGGCCATTCGAAGGCTGTTAGCACCCGCTGGATGATCTCTTCGCGGTTCATGGCTGGTGTCAACTGAATCTTTCTCAGATTGGGCAGCAGGTATTCCAGGGCTGCGGCGCCTTCCCGCTCCCATTCACGGCCGGCAGCTTCCCATTCCACTTCGGCTTCAAATCCATGAGACAGCTTGCGGTAATAGACTTCCAGCTCGTCGTCACCGGATTCAATTTCCAAGTCAAAATAGACAAAGAGAATTTCCTCTCCCTGCTGCAGCCGTTCCCAGGTACCCGTGGCCACCCCCAGCGAGGCGGCTTCTTCCCTTGTTTCCGGCGCAACCTGCCGGTAGTCTGTTTCAGCTGCCACCGCCATTTGCTCCAGCCGGTTCCGCTGGGCTGTTTCAATGGCTGCCAGCCGCTGGGCCAGTTGTTCAGTGTCAGCTCCGTCAATGCCGGAAATGGTCACCAGAATCCGCGCCTGGTCGGGATATTCGATCAGGCCGGCCGCCAGGGCCTGGGTGACATAGTCGGCTGCCACCCGTTCAATGGAGCGCCAGCGATAGCTGATTTCAGCCAGAATCGTCTCCGCCTCCCCATTCAGAGGCAGGGCATTTACCACGACTCCATACTTATTGATCTGAAATTCCGCCGCCGGGTTCACTTCAATGGATACAAAACCGTAGGCTGCCGACTGGAAGCGGGTGTTGTAGCCCACCAGGCCGGCCGCGAGGAAGAACACCGCCATGGCGGCGACCGCGAACTGCATGCGGGGATGCGGGCTTAGTACCACTTCGTCCGCCACTTCCCTGCCAAAGGGGAAGTAGAGCCGTCGAAACTGACCGTTGTTGGTCATGACAATGGCCGAATGCCATTTTTTCTCAATGATTATGCCGCGCATGGTGTCACCTCCTCTGGTTTAATAGGCTTATAGGGCTTCATAGAAATAATCCTTCATGGTGTCCAGGTCGCTGTCCAGCAGGATAAAGCCTGCCATCAGGTACCGCCGGTGGCGCTCCAGGGTCTTCCGGCTTACCTTCACCATGTTTTCCAGCTGTTTCAGGGGTAATTTGCCGGTGCGCCGGATTTCTTCCCGGACTTCCGGATGGTTATATAGCTGAAAAGTGAGGGCGACCAGCTGCCGCCTTGTGTCTTCATGCTTTGGGGTTTCCTTCAACAGGGCACTGAAGGGAATGCCGTAATCCTGCAGGGCACTGCGGAACAGGGCGATTTCGTTTTTCAAAATCATTTTGTCATCCATTTCCCTGGCCATGGCCATGGCCTCTGCCGGGGTTTTGTCTTCCAGAAACACCGTGTCCGTGGATTCGGTGTCGGAGAGGGTCCGTTCCTGTATGCGCCCCTCAGAGCGGAAATGGTCGATGAGGTCGTTGCGCACCAACACTTTGGCGTAGGCAAAGAAAGACTGTCCCTTGCTGTGGTCAAAGGTGTCAATGGCCCGGTTAAAGGCAATGAGGGCAATGCTGTACTCATCATCATTCTGCTTGTCCACAAAACGGCCCGTCACCTTGGCGGCGGTGTTGAGAATGAAGGGGTCATACTGGTGGATGAAATCCTCCCGGGCAACCTCGTTCCCCTGCCTGATTTCCGCCAGGCTTGTCAACACCGGGTTTATCTCAGATTCAGTTGTGGTGGTGTTCAGCAGAAAGAACATGACGCTGCCCCCAGAAATTGGTTTACCTTCGCTGCTCGATTGATACCCAGATACAGTCACATTATTCCAGTCGTGATGCAGCGGCAGCCTCTCTTGAAAGCCTCTGCCGTGATCCAGCAGAGGCTTTGGGGTGATGGGACGGGTTTTATTCGTTTAATCAGTCATCAATTTCAATCTCGATGCGGGTACCGTCTTTAAATCGGACTTCCAGTTCAAATTCTTCGTAGCCATAGCGCCAGTCAAAAGCACGGATGACTTCATTCACAATCTGCTGCCGTGTCATGGAAGCCTTGATGTCCATGCGGTTAAAGATCGGCAGCAGGTAATCCAGAGCAGCCTGACCCTCCAGATCCGCATCTTTCCGGTCTTCGAGTTCAATATCCACTTCTGCTTTATATCGACTGTTTGAATACAGTTCAAAGTCCACATCCAGTTCGTCGTCATCGTCATCTCCCTCTATCTCCAGATCAAATGTGGTGAAGGGGAGATTTTCAAGAGCACGGGTCCGGCTGTCGGTGCTGTCGGATGAAGTGCTGCCATCTCTGAAGGGTTCGGTCAGGTCAACATTGATGGTGCGGCTGTTAAAAATCACGGTTTGGGTATTGGCATCCCAATGCACATCAACACCGGCCTGATCAGCCACAAACGTTGCCGGCAGATAGGTGCGGCCATTGTACACGATGGGATAGAGGCGGGAGCCATCGGTTTCCCTGGGTTCAAATGCCCGTCCGTCCCAGGTCAAGGAAATGCCCCGATTGATAAAAGCAGTGATCTGCGAAGTGTGGCTGTCGGCAAAACTGCCGCCGGCCACGGCGGCGATCCCAACGACCATCAGGACTGCCAATGCAATGGCGATTCTTTTTTTCATGATGATTCCTCCTTGTTTTTTGGTTGTTAGCGTCGAGTGTTTCTCCACGAACATGTGCAGTTAAATGAGTGTCTTCCGCGGATCCTGTATCATACCATACGGAGAACAACCTTTTTTTCTGGGGGTCGGGGCAGCCACAATAAAATGCCGTTTCCCTGTAACTGGAAACGGCATTTGGAATAAGTTCTCATTTTTTAGTTGTTTTCTATCCGTCTATTTCTTTTTCGTGATTCCAATCATCTCTTTCGACCGGAAGTATTTAACCGGCATTTCCGGTGTAAAACTTCGGCAGACAAGGGGCGATTCGCAATCGACCAGCTTCCCATCGGCCCAGTTGCCTGTGTCTTTTCCACCATCCGGCCAGACATAGGTTCCCATGCCGTTGAAATTGCCGTTCTGGAATTCGCCTTCATAACGATGATCTCCCGGCCATGTCTGGATCCCTTTTCCATGCTTCACGTTATCTTTCCATTCACCTTCATACCGTGAACCGTCAGGCCATGTCTTAACACCTCTTCCGCAGCAGGCATCATCACGGAACTCCCCTTTATACACTGAACCGTCTTCCCATTCGTACCTTCCCTGACCATGCATAAACCCAAACTGAAATTCGCCTTCGTAGCGATCCCCATTGGGCCAGGTTAGAGTCCCTTTCCCATGGGGAACCTGATTGCGCGCTTCTCCCTCATACGTACCGCCTTCCCATTCAATGATTGTTGCCATTGTCGTCACTCCCTGCTATCATCCTCGTCCCACTTATTCCCGCCAGTTATGAATAACATGGTGATCCTGCCCGACTCTTCACAAAAGCTGCTTATCAAGTTTTTCTGCAGGCAGTTCCTGAAGAAACAATAAGCTCATGCATCAATGCCTGTTGGTAACCCGCAGCACTCATGGCAATCCCTGCGTTTGGCCGAGCCGATTTTTATCTGATATTTATTCTCAATACCCAAGTTAATCGGTCGTAAACACCGGCGAATAATCCATCGTCCTGTTTTTGAAGGATCTATGTCATAAAGAAACATCCGCATCCTGCCAGTCTCATCTTCCCCATTCACTTCACATTCATGCTGTACGAAGGTAAATTTATTCCACGAAAGGGAGATGCATCCGCTCCCAAAAAGGGTACTATTAATAAAAGAATGAGACTTTACTTTGACGGGATTTCGTCACATCCTGAAATCTTCTAACATCCATCAACTTGCCATCCTGAAAGGATAGTCTCCATGAAAATCGCCCTGCTCTCTGAGACCTGGCATCCGTATACAAACGGTGTGATCACCCATATTGATGTGTTGGCGGAAGGCTTGCGGGAACTGGGACATGATGTGCTCATTGTGACCGCCGATCCGGAAATCCGGCATCATGTGGTGGACACAGACGGTGTACTGCGTTGTCCTGCACTTGCCGTCAAGCGGATTTACGGCTATGGGCTGGCGGCGCCTTTCAGTTTGAAACGGTATGAAGTACTGCGCCGTTTCCAGCCTGATATCATTCACATTCACATGGAATTTGGCATCGGCACCTTTGGCCTCCTGGCTTCCCGGCTCCTAAGGGTTCCCCTGGTTTACACCCTTCATACCGCTTATGACGAATACCTGCATTACCTTGCAGCCCCACCGCTGATTCCTGTTGTGCGGGCCATATCCCGGGGGTATGTCAAACTGCTGGCTACAGCAGCTTCTATGTCCACCGGTCCATCAGAGAAAGCCGCTGCTTATCTGAAAGCCCGCAGGGTACCAACTCCTTTTGTGTCTATCCCCAACAGCGTGGATCATCAACGGTTTAACCCACAACTGATCAC
>JAWSUV010000097.1:0-10456 GCA_033549305.1 Bacillota bacterium
GTCACCTCTATTTCCAAATTTTTCCTCTATGGTCAATACGAATCAACCGCGCTTTCTGGTAATGGCCGGCCCCCATAAGCAAATCCTGAATCCACAGGAAAAGGCCACATGAAATGAAGAGGTCTCCAATGGAGAAAATCTGCCGAATGGGGTACAGGGGCGACGGCGTCAGCCTTTTTCCCAGGAATCCCAATCTGCCTCCCAGATCTTCAAGCAGCTGGTACTGTACCAGCCGACCGGACCGAATTAATTCTAATCGGTTGATAAAACCCGCTTTTTCAAGTGCCTCTGCCGCAATCGGAAGAGTACCGCCATTTAAGAAAATCACGGCAAAATTAAGTAAACTTCCCATCACCACCAGCCAGACCGCTTTGCTGTTCAGGTTGAAAAAAAGAGCTATAAACAACAGCCCATAGCTGACAGCATAAAAAACCAGGCGTCCGTCGATAAAAAACCGACTTCCTGCCAGCATCATGAACGACAGGGTCAGTTGAATGAGAAACGCCAGCACCAACAGTACAGGCATGCGAATATGGGCATTCCGCAGGCTTTTCAGACTGCCGCCCCGAAACAGACCGACAGCAATGCCCAGCAGCAGGGCTTCAATGAACACAGAACCACTTCCCTCTTCACTTCCTGTATATCCCGATGGCACAACAACAGAATCATCCACCCTTTTCGACGTTTACTCGTCAGGTTTGTCTGATCCGAGTTTCATTATATCAGTTTCTGTCAAAGAAAAAAACAATCCCTGCCAGAAAAAGGCAGGGATTGTATGATTATCGATTTATTTATTCCACGTTGGGCTCGATCAAGCCATAGTTGCCGTCACGCCTTTTGTAAATAACGTTCACTTCGTTGGTTTCATCATTGGCGAATACGAAAAAACTGTGACCCACCAGCTCCATTTGGAGAATCGCTTCCTCATGATTCATGGGCTTCACCGGAAATCGCTTGGTTTTGACGATACGCGCCTCGAACCTTTCTTCCTCCTCATACGTGGGAATATTTTCAAACCGGATGGTTTCATAGTGACTGAGCCGGTTTCGTTCCAGCCTGGTTTTATGCTTTCGAAGCTGTGCAGAGAGTTTATCCACCACTTTATCCACGGTGTTGTACATATCGATGGTGGCCTCCTCTGCCCGAAGCACGGATCCACTGATGGGAATGGTTGCCTCAACAATTTGTCGCTCTTTTTCTACTGAAAGAGTGATTTTTGCTTCTGCCTCCTTACTAAAATATTTGTCCAGTTTCTCCATTTTGGACTCGATTGTTTCCCTCAGTGCATCTGTTACATTGAAGTTTTTACCGGTAACGGTTACTTTCATCACTCCAGCCCCTTTCCCTATTGGTTTCTCCTGCCTGCTGTCGCTTCTCAAGTGTCCGGAATGTCCGGTGCCTGACACATCCGCCCCGTGTTGTTGAGGTCGGAATGTTGTTCTATGATGGGGAGGATGGTATGAATCTATATACCCGATTCCTACTCTAAAAAACAAATCACAAAATTCATTCGCTAAAACCGATAAACGTGTTCCGGCTTCAAAAATTGAAACGCCAGCCTGTGGAAAAGTATGTTCGAACGGCCACTCAAACCTATTGATTTTACATGTTCTTAACATTTCTCTCCATTTTCTGTGGATAACTTGCCATTTTTGTGGATAGAGACAAGGTCATTTTGTGGATAATGTGGGTAAGTCTGTTGATAAGTTGGAATCAGCGGCTTCCCGTTTTTATCACTTGTGGGTAGTCATCCCCAAAGAAAAAACCTCCAGATTTCCATCGGTCTGGAGGCCTAATTCTAAAATGCCAGTGCCTTATCGTTAACAGAGCACGTTTTTTGATGAGCCTTTTTATAATAATGCAATAGAAGCTGACCTGGTCTTTGACCCCACACTCGCCTGCTGGAAGTTTTGCTCCGGGGTTGCCGTCACGCCGCTTCTCTCGGAAGCTAATGCCCGGCAGGACTTACTCCTAAGCCGCACCATGATCCGCAGCATCTTTGGCTGCATTACGTGGGTCCTTTCGCCTGCGACTGGCATGGACTTTCAACCACAGACCTTCTATTGCCATCTCATTATATCAGATTCAGGTCAAAATAACAGCCTTTGTCATGCGCTGGTTTTTATATCAACTGTTTCTTTTCATCGCCTGCGGGGTGTGATACAATAGATCCGAAATCGTTCGTTCACCAGCTGTTCATATATTGGAGGTGCCTGGCATGAACTCACGGGATATTGAAAAAGAAACCTTTCTCTATAATGGCAATCCCCTGCCGGCGAGCGAATTCGATCCATCAAAGGCCACCAAATATCCATCGGTATATGAAGTGATTCGGGTGATTGGTGGTGTTCCGCTTTTTTGGGAATCTCACTTTGACCGGCTGCAAAAATCCATTGCCATGGCAGGATCCAGTTATCGCTGCTGTCGGGAAGATCTCTATCAGCAAATGAAGTGGCTCATCCGGGAAAATCGTGTCCACGATTACAACTTGAAAATTATCCTCAACGACTTCAGCAATAACAGCACCCCACACATATATCTGCTTTTTATCACCACCCGCTATCCTACCAATGAAGAACTCTCACAGGGTGTTCCGGTGATCACCCACCTGGCTGAAAGAAGCAACCCCAACGCTAAAATCATCGCAGTGGATTTTCGGGTTCCTATCCTTAATGTGCTGCAGCAATCTGGCGCCTACGAAGCACTGCTGGTGAATCATCGCGGAGAAATCACCGAAGGAAGCCGTTCCAACTTTTTTGTCATCAAAGACGCTGTATTTTATACACCCCCGGCAGACAGAATACTGGAAGGCATCACCCGGCAGGTTGTGATCAGACTGCTTGAACGGTTAGGATACCCCCTGATCACAGCGCCCATGACGATTAATTTTATCCGGGAATCTGATGGTCTCTTTTTAACGGGTACCTCTCCAGGAATACTGCCCGTCAACCGGGTAGATGATCATCCGCTTAACATCGACTTGAAACCCCTGCAGGATCTGCAGAGACTATTTCACCATTTTATACAGACATATCTTTCGGTACACCGGGAAGAATAATCTTCTTACCGTCTCCTCCCTTTAAGGGAGAAAG
Organism: Bacillota bacterium; assembly: GCA_033549305.1. Classification (GTDB taxonomy): domain Bacteria; phylum Bacillota; class Clostridia; order Peptostreptococcales; family Tindalliaceae; genus Anoxynatronum. The sequence goes on from JAWSUV010000097.1 coordinate 3,093, forward strand.
TGCAGGTTCAGTTGACATCAAACTGTAAACCATCTGCGAAAAAACTGGGAGGAACTTAAATGAAAATGGGAATTGTGGGTTTACCCACCACTGGAAAGACGACGTTATTCAATTTATTAACCGGTCAGAATCTGGAAACGACCGGCTTTTCCACTGGCAAAGTGGAAGCTCATACCGGAATAGCCAAAATTCCGGATATACGCATCGATTTTCTTGCCAGCCAGTATAAACCCAAAAAGACAACGTACGCCACCATTGAACTGGTCGATGTGCCTGGTCTGTCCAAAGGCGCCAGTACCGGCAAGGGTGTGGGAAACCAGTTCCTGGATGCCGTTCGGAAAGCTGACGCATTGATCCACCTGGTTCGGGTTTTTAGAAACCCACAGGTGATGCATCCTGAAGGCAGCATCGATCCACTGAGGGATGTGGAAACCATTGCTATGGAACTGCTGTTTTCCGATTTAGCCGTAATTGAAAACCGGATCAGCCGGATCAACGCCGGCAAAAAAATTACCAGGGAACTTCAGGCGGAAAAAGCTGTCATGGAAAAGTGTCAGAAGGCGCTGGAAGACGGCCAGCTGATCCACGAGCTGGAACTGGATGAAGAAGAGCAGGAATTGCTTCGCAATTTTGGGTTTCTTTCGGAAAAACCCATGATGCTGGTGGTTAATTTGGATGAATCGCAGTTGTCGGAAGGCAGTTATCCCCAGAAAGCGGAACTGGAAACTTACTGCCAGGAACATCAACTTCCCCTTATCGCACTCAGCGCACAGACAGAGCAGGAGATCAGCCAGCTGGACGAGGGCGAACGACTCATGTTCATGGAAGAATTAAACATTCAGGAGCCGGGGATCTATCAGGTAGCCCGAACCTCCTATGAATTGCTGGGCTTGATTTCTTTTCTCACAGCCGGTGAAGATGAAGTCCGGGCCTGGCCTATCCGAAAAGACACCGTTGCCCGAAAAGCCGCCGGAAAGATTCACACAGACATTGAAAAAGGGTTTATCCGTGCAGAAGTGACTGCTTTTACCGATTATAAAGACCACCCTTCCATGGTGAAATTGAAAGAACTGGGAAAAGTGCGCCTGGAAGGCAAAGAGTATGTGGTGCAGGATGGAGACATCATGAACTTCCGGTTTAATGTGTAAACAGACATTCTTATCACCTGTCAGCCAGTGTTTGCTGGCCGGTTTTAAATCCTGCAACACGGCTGGTGATCAAGTGTTCGTCAGTTTAGGATTGTTTCCTGGCAGCACATGAGGTATAATGATACCGTACCTATTTCATCACAAGGGTTAGGCATCACACTTAATGAGAAAGATTTACTTTACTCAGTTTCTATGATCCCTTAGAAAACAGACCGTGTGCCCTTTCGAGGCATTGCATAAGCATACGAATCGTTGTATACTTATAGGTTTGTTCTTTTTTTACCCAAAAATCTGTGAGTTTTTTGTTCGATCTGCCTTGAATGGCGTACAAATGAAGTGTTGCGCAATGTTTTTCCGCGGTTTGATCGCCCTGGCGTTTAGATGCCTGCGGCGTTTAAATAAAAAAAGATGAAGAGAAGGGAGATTTAAAATGAACAAGAAAAGTAAGTTAATCCTGCTCAGCCTTGTATTAGCCTTTGCAATGCTGATCACGGCCTGCGGCGGCGGCGCACCTGCTCCAGCTCCGGAGAACGGCGAAGCCAACGGCGAAACACCTGCACCAGCACCATCCACAGAAGAGACTCTGATTGTTGCCCAGGGGGCAGATCCTGTATCCCTGGATCCACACGCCACCAACGACCAGCCTTCTTCCCGCGTGATGGCTCAGATCTATGAGCGTCTCGTCGTGCAAACCGAGGAAATGGAACTGGAACCCGGTTTGGCCGAGTCCTGGGAATCTATCGATGACAACACCTTTGAGTTTAAACTACGAGAAGGCGTCTTGTTCCACAACGGTGAAGAGCTGAAAGCCAGTGACGTTGAATTTACGTTGCTGCGTGCACTTGAGTCAACCTTCATCGGCCACATTGTCGGTGCCATCGATCCGGAAGGCATCGAAATCGTTGATGATTACACCATCCGTATTTCCACCACCGAACCATTCGCTCCGATCCTGGCGCATCTGGCTCACACTGCTTCCAGCATCCTGAATGAAAAAGCTGTTACCGAAGGCGGCGAAGACTACGGCCAAAGCCCAGTCGGCACAGGCCCTTTCCAGTTTGACACCTGGATGACCGGTGACCGCGTTGAACTGGTTCGCTTTGAAGATTATTGGGGCGAAAAAGCCAAAGTGGCTCGCGTGATCATCAGAAACGTTCCTGAGAACGCTAACCGTGCCATCGAAGTTGAAACCGGCGGCGCCCACATTGCTTACGACATCGCACCCAACGACATCAGCCGTATTGAAGACAATGCCGATCTGAAAATGATCCGCACACCTAACTTCTCAACCACTTATGTTGGCTTTAATTGTGAAAAAGCACCTTTTGACGATGTACGCGTTCGTCAGGCCATCAACTATGCTGTGAACATGGAAGCCATCGTAAACGCTGTTTACCAGGGCGCTGGTTCACCTTCAAAAGGTCCATTAGGCCCCAACGTTTGGGCTTCCAACCAAGACCTGGAGCCTTATGGTTATGATGTAGAAAAAGCCAAAGAACTGATGGCAGAAGCCGGCTACGCCGATGGTTTCTCCACCACCATCTGGACCAACGAAAACCAGCAGCGGATTGACATCGCTGAAATCCTGCAGAACCAGCTGCGCGAAATCGGCATCACAGCCGAAGCACAGGTGCTTGAATGGGGCGCATACTTGGACGGCACCGCTGCCGGTGAGCATGACATGTTCATTCTTGGTTGGGTAACCGTTACAGGTGACCCAGACTACGGTCTGTATGCATTGTTCCACAGCGGTCAGCACGGCGCTGCCGGAAACCGTACCTTCTACACCAACACCCGTGTTGATGAGCTTCTTGACCTTGGCCGTATTTCTGTAGACGCCGATGCACGTGAAGCAGCTTACATGGAAGCGCAAGAACTGATCCGGGACGACGCTCCATGGATCTTTACCTGGACAGGCGAAGAACTGACTGCCACAAGAGCAAACGTGGTAGGGTTCAAAAACCACCCTGCTGGCCACCACAAGCTGTTTACCGTTTCTTTCCAATAGTCAGAACAGCTGGTGATGCAAGCATACTTATCAATGGACATAATGCAACTAACGTACAATCATGTAGGGCTTTCAGCCCTACATGATTGTTTATCGTTAGGACCTTTCCACTGGGTCGTGGGATTTACTCTAACCCTGATGGCAGCCGAAACATGTTGACTTCAGGTAGAATTTAGGAGGCTGGAGATGTATAAGTATATTCTCAGAAGACTGCTTTTGCTGATTCCGGTCATCCTGGGCGTAACCTTCATCATTTTCACCATGATGTATTTTACCCCTGGAGATCCGGCACGGATTATTCTGAGCGAACAGGCTTCCGAACCCGATGTACAACGCCTCCGCGCGGAAATGGGTTTGGATGATCCTTTCTTTGTTCAGTTTGGCCGTTATGTCAAAGACGTTGTTGTTGAACAGGATCTGGGCAGGTCCTACAGAAGTAACCGTTCCGTTACGGGCGAATTGGTTGCCCGCTTCCCCACCACGCTGAAGCTAGCGGGACTGGGGGTACTGGTGGCTGTGGCCATGGGGATTCCCATCGGCATCATATCTGCCACCAAACAATATTCCTTCTTCGATAACTTTTCCATGGTACTGGCACTGGTAGGGGTTTCCATGCCCAACTTCTGGCAGGGGATGATGCTCATCCTCATCTTTTCCGTCGGACTTGGCTGGTTTCCATCATCGGGCTTTTCCTCGTGGAAACACATGATACTGCCTGCGTTAACCATTGGTACATCCACTGCAGCGGTCATCACCCGTATGACCCGGTCCAGTATGCTTGAGGTTATTCGCATGGATTACATACGTACGGCACGGGCTAAGGGACAGGTGGAATCCAAGGTCATCAACCGCCACGCCCTGAAAAACGCCCTCATCCCCATTCTGACTGTTATAGGCCTGCAGTTTGGATATCTGCTGGGCGGAGCCGTTTTAACAGAAACGATTTTTTCCGTTCCCGGCCTGGGAAATCTGATGGTGCAGTCCATTCGCAACAGAGATTTCCCGATGGTTCAGGGTGGTGTGCTGTTCATTGCCATCACCTTCAGTTTTGTTAATTTGATCGTCGATATCCTGTATGCTTACGTGGATCCACGGATCCGCTCCCAGTATAAATAGCAGGGATATCATAGAGGAGGCCTTACGACCATGCAAGATAAACATAGAGACCCATTTGACCCGGACCAGGAAACAACAGTAGATCGCATCACTGAACAAAAGCATCAACACCCGGAACACGAGATGCATCACGACTCACAGACTATCGACGCTCCCGTCGAAGCCACTGTGAAAGCCACTGTGACTTCAAATTCGCAGAAAAAACGGAGCCAATGGCTGGAAGTATGGCGTCGTTTAAAACAAAACAAAGCAGCCATGGTAGGACTGCTGATTATTACCATCCTTATCCTCAGCGCTATTTTTGCTCCCTGGATTGCACCCTACCACTTCGACGACCAGGACCTGATGCGCACCTTCCAGTCTCCCAGCCGTGAGCACCTGCTTGGAACCGATAACTTTGGCCGCGACATCATGTCCCGAATCATTTACGGTGCCAGAATTTCCCTTATGGTTGGCTTTATTGCCGTGAGTATTTCCCTCATCGTTGGCGGATTTCTCGGAGCAGTGGCCGGTTATTACGGTGGCCGCTTGGACAATGTCATCATGCGGATCATCGATATACTCATGGCCATACCCTCCATTCTTCTAGCCATCTCCATTGTGGCCTCACTGGGGCCGGGCCTTCGAAACGTGATGATTGCCGTGGGGATCGCCACCATTCCCACCTATGCCCGTATTGTACGGGCCTCAGTGATCACCCTCAAAGACCAGGAATTCATTGAAGCCGCACGGGCCGTCGGCGCCAACGACATGCGCATCATCGCCAAGCACATCATGCCCAACTCCCTGGCCCCCATCATCGTTCAGGGGACACTGGGTGTGGCCAACGCCATCCTATCCGCTGCCGGCCTCAGCTTCATCGGTCTGGGCTTCCAGCCCCCCACACCAGAATGGGGCGCTATGCTTTCCCAGGGCCGTCAGTACATCCGTGATTACTGGCACATGACCACCTTCCCTGGTCTCACCATCATGACCACCATTTTCGGCTTGAACCTGCTGGGCGATGGATTAAGGGATGCCCTTGATCCAAGGCTCAAGAATTAAGAGGGGCTGATTTGATTGAGTGAAGCAACAAAATTATTGGAAATTAAAGACTTAACCATACATTACATTACCCACGAAGGCACCACCATGGCCGTGAACCACATGAGCCTTGAAATTGAAGAGGGTGAAACCCTGGGCCTGGTGGGCGAAACCGGTGCCGGTAAAACCACCACTGCTTTGGGTGTCATGCAGCTGGTCCCCGACCCTCCCGGCAAAATCCTGGAAGGGGAAATCATTTACCGTGGAGAAGACCTGCTGAAAAAGCGTCTGCCGGAAATGCGCAAAATCCGGGGAAATAAAATCTCCATGATCTTTCAGGACCCCATGACCTCCCTGAACCCGGTCATGACCGTTGGCGACCAGATTTCCGAGGTGATCAAACTTCACCAAAAGGTGAGCGCAGCGGAAGCCACCAAACGGTCCATGGACATGCTGACCACCGTTGGTATCCCTCCTGAGCGGGCCAACGATTTCCCCCATCAGTTTTCCGGAGGTATGAAACAGCGTGTCATCATCGCCATCGCTTTGGCTTGTAACCCAGAGCTACTCATCGCCGACGAACCCACCACCGCTTTGGATGTGACCATCCAGGCCCAGGTGCTGGAACTGATGAACAAGCTTAAACGGGAGTTTAGAACCTCTATGATCATGATCACCCATGACCTGGGAATCGTGGCGGAAATATGTGACAAAGTGGCCATTATGTACGCTGGTCACGTGGTGGAATACACCACTAAAGAGAACCTGTTCAATAACCCACAACATCCTTACACCCACGGTCTCTTTGGCTCCATCCCCAACATCGAGTCAGATGAACCTCGTTTGAAACCAATCATGGGCTTGATGCCTGACCCAACGGACCTGCCCACAGGCTGTCCTTTCCACCCCCGCTGTCCGAAGGCCCTGAAAGTATGCCCAACGCGATACCCTGCCCGTACACACACAGCACCGGACCATGTGGTCAATTGTTTCCTGTACGAGGACATTACACCAGAAGAGGCAGGTGAGCTGAATGGCTGAAATCCTGCTGGAAGCCAAGAATCTCAAAAAATATTTTAGCACTAAAAAAGGTATGCTTCATGCTGTGGACGATGTAAACATGTACATCAAAAAAGGCGAAACCCTGGGCCTGGTAGGGGAATCCGGCTGCGGAAAATCCACCACCGGCCGTGTCCTGTTGCGCCTGCTGGAAGCCACTGCCGGCGAAATATGGTTTGAAGGAGAAAACATCCTTACGTACAACAAGGAACAAATGCGAAAAATGCGTATGCAGATGCAGATCGTGTTCCAGGACCCTTTTGCCTCACTGAACCCCCGGATGAGCCTGTCAGAGATCATTTCTGAGCCCCTTGTGGTGAACAAGGTGTTTAAAGACACTTCTGATATGAACAATCGGGTGGAAAAACTCATGGACACCGTTGGTTTGGCCCGACGCCTGATCAACACGTATCCCCATGAGCTGGACGGCGGACGCCGCCAGCGAATCGGCGTGGCCCGTGCCCTGGCCCTGAACCCCAAGTTCATTGTGCAGGACGAGCCGGTATCCGCCTTGGACGTTTCCATCCAGGCACAGATTCTGAACCTGATGATGGACCTGCAGGAAGAGTTTCACCTGACTTATCTGTTTATCTCCCACGACTTGAGCGTGGTGAAGCACGTGAGTAACCGGATTGCCGTCATGTACCTGGGTAAAATTGTGGAGCTGTCGGAGTACAACAGCATCTTTAAAGCCCCCTTGCACCCTTACACCCAGGCACTGCTATCCGCCATTCCCGTGCCGGCCCTGAACGTTGAACGGAAAAAAATCATTCTGGAAGGGGACATTCCAAGCCCTATCAACCCGCCAGATGGCTGCCGTTTCTTCGGTCGCTGCCAGCACCGCCAGGAGATCTGCAGAAACACCACCCCTGAACTGCGGGAGCTGGAGCCGGAACGTTATGTGGCCTGCCATTTCGCCAAGGAACTGAAGCCAGCAACTGTTTAGCAAAGAATGTTAACCCAACTTTCGACAGATATTTACAAAAACCCCCGAAAATCACCCTTTTTGC
>JAWSUV010000098.1:0-10405 GCA_033549305.1 Bacillota bacterium
GATCAGTGACATTCGGCAGATTAATCTGGCCGATGGTCCGGAGGCCATTGTCCGTGAAATCCATTTGGCAGTCCTGGTTGATGAGAGCACCCCGGAGCCCTTTAATCGCGGCATTGTGGAGGCTGCCCGGGAACACATGCTGGTAGCGGAATTACTGACTGTATCGGAAGACAATGTCGCGGAAGTCTTTAAGCAGGTTGAGTTGACTGGTGTGGACGGAGTGATCATCCGGCTCAACAATCACACCATTTTGAATGAAGAGATCGAATCGCTCAAAGAAGCAGGCATGGTTGTTGTGCTCATTGGCAATGATGCTCCGGAATCCACCAGGGATGTATACATTGGGACCAATGGATACCAGCAGGGGAAAGCCATGGGTGAAATGGTAATGGATGTACTGGGTGGGGAAGGGCGCATTGCCCTGCTCCTGGGAAGCGAGATGGCGGAAGAACAGTCAGCGTCCCGGATCAACTTTGTCTCCGGCATCTATGAAACACTGAATCAGCCAGAAAGTGGAGTTCATATCGCCGGTGAGTTTTCCACCACCGCCCGACGGGCTGAACTGATCACGGATGATCTGCTCAGCAATGATATCCGGATCGGGGCGTTGATCTGCACAGATTCTGTGGATGTGCACCGGGCGATTCGGGTGCTGGTGGACCGTAATGCAGTTGGTCGTGTGGCGGTGCTGGCAAGGGGAACAGAAGAGGAAATGGCCAATTACCTGCAGCAGGAGATGGTGTACGGCCTCATCGTGGAGGATCACTATGCGATTGCACAGATTGCGATTGAAAGCATCGAACTGATGATCAGCGGTTTCTGGATCTCTTCCTATGTCAATGTCCCCTTTGATGTCATCACAAACTGGTAAGGAGCGTTGACTGTGAACTGGCTGATCCATAAAACCCTAAAGCGCAAAGTGTTCGTGTTTGTCCTGGTGATTCTGCTCAGCTATCTTGCCGGTTTCTTTTATACATTTTATGCGGCCAGCAGAGTGAATCGGGCCATTGAGCAAATGTTTGAAACCAGCGTTTCCCTCCACCAGATGAAAGACACCCTGGATTCTTTTGAACATCATGTGGATAATTACCTGGCCACCAAGGACTCGGACAGTTTTGTGGCCTACATGGATACGCGGCAGCAAATCGTGACCTACCAGGCCTGGCTGGATCACGGCGTCAACGAAAATCCGATGCTGATGCAAATGACCAACATCTCCCGCATGCTTGACGGTTATCTGAACCGGGGGGAAGAAGCCGTCAACTTTAAGCGTGTCCGGAACATTGAGCAATATCTGGCTTCCTTTAGTGAGCTCACCCTCATCCGCGGGCTGATTAATCAGAAAGTGGATGAAGTACTGACCTGGGATTATGACTGGAACCTGGAGCAGCACAAATTGCTGTCTGAGCGGGTGCAGCGCATTCAGCTGGGGCTGATTCTCATCACGGGGCTGCTCATTGCCCTGGGAATTCTCTTTGTTCTCTCCTTCTCCACTGAGGTCACCCGGCCTATCATGGCTCTCAGCGAACGGGCCAATGCGATTTCCCAGGGGCAGTACGAGGGTTTCAACCAGGCAGTACACGGCTTTCGGGAGGCGGATATCCTGGAAAAGGCTTTCGATACCATGACAGGCAACATTAAAATGTATATCGGTGAACTGGAAGACAAGGTGGAGACAGAAAACAGGCTGCGTGATTCGGAAATTGAAAAGCTGAAAATTAGAAACTTGCTGAATGAGGCGGAGTTAAAAGCCCTGCAGTCTCAAATCAACCCCCATTTTCTGTTCAATACCCTTAATGCCGGCATGCAGCTGGCCATGATTGAAAATGCAGACCTCACCAGTGTTTTCCTGGAGAATCTTTCCAACCTGTTCAGATACAACATTCAGCCTCAGAACAACCGGGTGACGCTCCTGGATGAAATCCGCAGCGTACAACACTATGCACAGCTGATGCAGGTGCGGTATGGGGACGGTATTTCATTCCAGTTTGACGTTGCCCCGCATCTGGAATCCGTGATAATGCCCCCTCTGATTTTGCAGCCAGTCATTGAAAACAGCATCATCCATGGATTTGCCAATCGTCTGGCCCACCGGCGGGTGAAGATCCGGGCTTCTGAGGGGGACGGCATGGCGATCATCGAGGTGGAAGACAACGGCCAGGGAATCGAGCCGGAAATTCTGGAACGGCTGAATCGGAATGACTTTCACAAGGCAGGAGCCACGGAAAGTCATACCACAGGTCTGGGGCTGGAAAACGTGTATGAGCGCCTGAAGAATCTTGGCGGAAAACTGAGCTTTGAAAGCGAATGGCAGCGTTTTACCCGTGTGCGGATTTCACTGCCACTGGAGGTGACCACAAGTGAGAGTAATGGTCGTTGACGACGAACACATCGTGATTGAAGCAGTGACCCATATCATCCGGCAGCATTTTGAGGATGTGGAATTACAGATTGCCTATAACGGCCGGGAAGCCCTGATCCGATTTGATCAGTTTCGGCCTCAGATTGTGATGACAGACATTAAAATGCCGGGAATCTCTGGAATTGATCTCATTGAACGGATCCGCAAGATCGACAACCATGTGAAAATTATTATAGTGACAGCCCATGATCAGTTCGAATTTGCGAAAGACGCCGTGCGTTTTCATGTGGAAGACTACCTGCTAAAGCCGCTCAGTAAATCCAGGATGATGGAGACACTCCAGCAGGTAATGGTAAAAGTCAGGGAAGATGAAGCCAGCCGGAAGCAGGAACTGGGCAATATTGAACGGTTCTATCATTCCATCGGCCTGGTGGAAAACAATTTTTTTAATTCCATTCTTCTGGGCAGAAACCACATGAAATATATCAATCATTACAGGACAATCCTGGAAATGCCCATGACCCGAGGTCATTTCGCCGTGGTGGATTTTACAAATTACTCGTCAAGATCCAACACAGAGGAATTGAACCAAATCAACCACAAGGTGTCAAAGTGTGCAGAAGTCCTTAAAATGGACGTGAAGCAGCGTTATGACGCCATTGTATCCAGCCCTTACCTGAATCGGGTCATGATCTATTGCGAAGGGGCAGAAGGGATTCAAACCTTTGATGCTCAGCTTTGGATCGATCAGGTTCTTCAGAAATTCGGTCTGAAAATCCGGATCGGCCTGGGCAGCATCAAGAAAATTGAACACATTTCCGAATCCTATGTGGAGGCCATGACAACCATCAAGCAGTCTGATTTATCGGTGGAGCGGTTTGAACGACTGCATCGGAGCAATGCTTCCATGAATGATTTCCTAATGGGGAAGAAAGCCGTTCATGATGCTTTTGTCAATCGCTCCAGGCATTTTGTTCAAATCCTGAAGCAATTTGAAGGGCTGTACCTGAACATGCTTGAGACAAGCCACAATGCTGAACTGGCAGAGGCTGTGCTGGTGGAACTCCTGGTCAATATCGCCCAGGTCTTTGATCCGAAGCTGACCGGGGACCGTCATTATCTAACCGACCTGCTGCACAAGTCGCCCACGTTAAAGTTGAACAGCTTTGAGCGAATCATTAATGAATGGTTTGCTCTCCATGTTAAAATGGACGGAGGCAATTACAATGAGTTGACCTACCAGGCCATTAAAATCATTCAACAGTCATTTGGGGAAGAAATAACACTGGAGAAGACGGCTGAGATTCTCAGTGTCAGCGCTCCTTATCTATCTAAAATTTTCAAAGAAGATACCGGAACAACTTTTAAGGAATATGTCATCGAACTGCGGATGGAACAGGCCAAGCAGTTGTTGAACCGTTCAGGTCAAAGTATCCGGGAGACGGGCGAGCGAGTGGGGTACAATGACACCAACTACTTTATCCGGGCGTTCAAGAAGTATGAAGGGATGACACCGAAAGATTATCAGAGGATGAGACAATGAGAAAATCGAACATGCTGCAAAAAAACAGAGGGCGGCTGCTGCTCCTGATCATGTCGATGCTGACGCTCCTGCTGGTGACTGCCTGCAAACCACAGGAAGAAGTGTATGAGGTGCCACGGATAGGTATCTCTTTTGATACCTTTGTGGTGGAACGCTGGCAGCGGGATCTGGAAATGCTGGTGGCACAGCTGAATGAGGCGGGAGCGGAAGTGTTTGTACAGATTGCCAATGAAGACCGGCAAAAACAGCAGGCTCAGATCCGCGAATTAATTCAGCAGAAGGTGGATGTCCTCATTGTGGTACCCAACGATGCTTATTCACTGACTGAAGTCCTGGAAGAAGCCCGGAGAGAAGGCATCTCAATCCTGGCTTATGATCGCTTGGTATTCAATGCCCCGGTGGATGCTTACGTCTCTTTTGACAACCAATACATTGGTTTTGGTATGACAGACCGGCTACTGGAAGGAATGGGCCGGGAGCAGTCCACGGTGCTCCTGATTAATGGAGATCCAAAGGATTACAACTCAACCATGATTCAGGAAGGGGTCTATCGGGCGCTGAACCTGCCCGGCAGAGCCGGCAAAACGATTGTTGCCGATGAGGTCTGGGCGCTTGAATGGCGTGAACAATACGCCAGAGAAGTGGTTGAGTCTTATTTGAAGACAAGCGGTGAGCTGGATGGGATCATTGCGGCCAATGATGTGCTGGCGATGGGTGCCATCGAAGTGCTGGCCAGATGGCAGCTGGCCGGGCAGGTGATGGTAGTCAGCCAGGATGCCGAAATTTCAGCCTGTCAGCGAATTGTGGAGGGCACCCAGCTGGCGACGGTGTACAAGCCCATTAATGTGCTGGCAGCCACCGCTGCGGAGATTGCCCTGAAACTGTATGCCGGTGAGAACATCGAGGCTGAAGATACCATTGATAATGGAATCTCACAGGTCCCCTACCACAAACTGCCTGTCACAGTCATTGATCGGGAAAACATCGATGACGTGATTATTGACAGCGGCTTTCACCGAAAAGAAGATGTCTATATGAATGTGCAGCCATAGAGAAAGATTGTTATAAGTGAATAGGATGCCACCAAACACGTAAAAATTTATCATTAAATATTTACGTGTTTTTACATTTCAAAGCTGATGAAAGGAAAAATAGGATAATATAACAGAATATTGGTTAAATTAGTGAAGTGAACTATTTTGAGGTGAGGGTAGAATAAAGGTGGGCCTAAATTCATACATTGATCGACAAAGGGGGAAAGGGACAAAGAACAGAAAATCAGTAGAGATTGAATTCAGAACGTGCATTTTATTGAATGATTGATTAGAAAAGGGAGGAATACAGAAATGTTTAGAAATAGGAAAATAATTGCTGTTGCAGCCGTTTTATTGATGGGGATGACCTTGCTGGCTGGATGTGCACCCGCTGCTGATGTCAGTGCGGGACCGGAAATCGGCATTGTGCTTCCCACCCGTGATGAACCCAGATGGGTACAGGACGAAAGCAGGTTCAATGAAGCCCTGGAAGCTTCCGATTATTCCGTGGAAATTCTTTTCAGCCAGGGGTCTTCAGCGACTGAATTAACCAATGTTGAATCACTGTTGACAAAGGGTATTAAAGTACTGATCATCTGTCCGCATGACGGTGATGCTGCCGCAGCTGCTGCAGAAGCCGCCAGGGCAGAAGGCGTAACCGTCATCTCCTACGACAGGCTGATCACCGGCACCGATGCAGTTGATTACTATGTTACTTTTGACTCCATTGCCGTTGGTGCTGCCCAGGGTCAATACCTGGTGGACAAAGCCACAGGTACCGGCAATCCCCTTTATCTGTATGCCGGCGCTGCTTCGGACAACAATGCCTTCCTGTTCTTTGAAGGAGCCTGGAATGTGCTGCAGCCGAAAATTGCAGACGGTACCTTTGTGATTAAAAATTCTTCTGAAGCCGTCAATTTACAGGACAAAGCTACACTTACCCGTGACGAAATGGGCAGAATCATCAACCAGGTCACCACCAACTGGGACTTTAACGAAGCCAAGAACAAGGCCGAATCTCATTTAACAGCCGCTGTTACCGCTGACAAAGGCGATGTGTTCATTCTGGCCCCCAATGATGGAACCGCTCGATCCATTGCAGATACTTTTGCCACTGACGGTGACGTCACGAGCTATGTGATTACCGGGCAGGATGCGGAAAAAGCATCGGTTCAGTATATCATCGACGGCAAACAATCCATGACGGTTTTCAAGGATGTCAGATCCCTGGTAAAAGATTCCATTGATATGGCTCTGGCCGTTCTGGACGGCAATACCCCTGAGACAACCGGATCCTACAACAACGGCGTAAAAGATGTGGAAGCCAAGCAGACAGAAGTGGTTGTCGCAGATCGTGAAAACGTGGAAGCGGCCCTCATCGAATCCGGATATTATGAAAAATCCGAGTTTACAGGTCTGCAATAGAACCCATGGCATAAAGATGCAGCGGGTTGATGGCTGCGGAGGGGTATGAACCTTTCCATGAAGTCGGAGCATGACCAGTGGCAGGCGTGACGCTTGACCTCAGGATCCTCCGGCTGAAGATCAGAAAATGGATATGAGTGAATAGTGGAAGCTGCGTGCTTTCACTATTCACTTATCTGTTTGATAAAATGGTGCAAGAAAGTGCCAGAAACAAACGGCAGGGGTGAGTGATCAATGGATAGACAAACCCAATTCGAAGAATCGAAAAAAACGGATTATATCTTGGAAATGAATCATATCATTAAGGAATTTCCAGGCGTGAAAGCCCTTGACAATGTTAATTTCAAGGTAAAACGCGGTGAAATCCATTGCCTGGTGGGAGAAAACGGCGCAGGAAAATCCACGCTCATGAAAGTGCTGTCCGGCGTATGGCCTTCCGGAAGCTACACCGGAGATATCGTGCTGAATGATCAAACCCAGTCTTTCCATGGCATTCAGGATAGTGAAAAAGCTGGGATTGCCATCATTTACCAGGAGTTGGCGCTGATCCCGGAGCTGAGTGTCTATGAAAATATCTTTCTGGGTCATGAAATCAAGAAAAATGGAATGATTGACTGGAATGAAACCATTGTTCAATCGAAAAAAACACTGGATCGGGTACGCCTGAAAGTGAATCCGGAAACCAAAATCAAGGAACTTGGCGTGGGGAAACAACAACTGGTGGAAATTGCCAAAGCCTTCAGCAAAAACATTGATCTGTTGATTCTGGATGAGCCGACGGCTGCTCTGAATGACGACGATTCCGAAAACCTGATGGAACTGCTGAAAGAACTCAAGGCAGAAGGGATTACTTCAATCATGATCTCCCACAAACTAAGAGAGGTCATTGCCATTGCCGATACGGTGACGGTTCTCAGAGACGGACAAACCATCTGTTCCCTGGAGGCATCCAAAGGTGAAATTACTGAGCCGGCACTGATAAAAAACATGGTGGGCCGTGCCATTAACGATATTTTTCCCAAACGGGAGCATAAGAATCCGGGCGAAGTGGCATTGGAAATCATCGATCTGAATGCACATGACCATATCAGCGGCAGGGATATTCTGAAAAACATCAACCTCAAGGTGCGAACAGGTGAAGTGGTGGGAGTGGCCGGACTGATTGGGGCAGGCCGCACAGAATTGGCTTACAGTATTTTTGGGAACCCGCGTGATTACAAAATCAGCGGCGAGATGTATATGAATGGAGAAGCCGTCTCCTTCAAGCAGCCCGGCGATGCCATCAAAGCAGGACTGGCTTACGTGACCGAAGACCGAAAAAGAGAAGGCCTCATTCTCATCCAGGACGTGAAAAACAACATTTCCCTTGCGAACTTAAAAAAACTTTCCAGGCAGGGGATTGTGGATGAAAACGAGGAGATCAATATCGCCCAACACTATAAGGATGCACTGACCATCAAGACGCCTTCCATCGAGCAGATCATTGGAAATCTCAGCGGAGGTAATCAGCAGAAGGTTTCAGTGGGGAAATGGCTGTTTACAGAACCCAAGGTCTTGATTCTGGACGAACCCACCCGTGGGATTGATGTAGGCGCCAAGTTTGAAATCTATACCATCATCAATAAACTCATCGAGCAGGGGATGAGCATTATCATTATTTCTTCAGAACTGCCGGAGGTAATGGGTATGAGCGATCGCATCTATGTCATGTCTGAAGGGCGGATCACCGGAGAGATGAACGCCGTGGATGCAACGCAGGACAGAATCATGGAACTGGCCACACAATAGAAAAATGCTTCTGGTAGGAGGATGAATATGAATTTTTTCGACGAACTTAAAACCATCTTAAAGAAGAACGTTCGAACCTATGGCATGTTTATTGCCCTCTTTATCATTATGCTGATCTTTTCCATTCTCACCAACGGGGTGTTTATGTCGCCGCGGAACATCAGCAACCTCATCAATTCCATGGGCTACATCGCCGTGCTGGCGGTAGGCATGACGCTGGTCATCGTCATCCGGCACATTGATCTTTCAGTCGGATTTCTCGCAGGTTTCCTGGGCGCTGTGGCAGCCATCCTGTTGACGCAGTATAATCTTCCAGTGTGGGTCGTGATCCCCATTGTCCTGGTGATGGGATGTCTGGTGGGACTGTTCAATGGGTTTCTGGTGGCTAACCTTAAGATACCCGCATTTGTCGTGGGACTTGCAGGAATGATGATTTTCCGGGGGGCATTGCTCCAGGCGACCAGCCGGACTGGAACCATCATTGTTCCCAGCCGTGCCTTTAATGCCATTGGCAATGGATTTATTCCAGACATCAACATTTTGCAGGGATATCACTTTATCACACTCGTCATTGGGGCACTGAGCATCGCCGGTTTTATTTTCATGGAAATCAGAGCGCGAAACACAAAAATCAAATACAATTTTGAAATCATGTCCATGCCCATCTTCGCAGCCAAACTGGCCTTTATTTCATTCCTCATCGCTTATGTGACCCGGATTCTGGCGATGTACAACGGGCTATCCTGGACGGTGGTGATTGTGCTGATCACAGTGGCAATCTATCAATTCATGACCAACCGTACCGTCCTTGGGAGGTACATTTATGCAGTCGGCGGAAATCCGGAAGCAGCTGCATTATCAGGGATTGATGTGAAGAAAATCACTTATTTTGTCTTTGCGTCCATGAGTATGCTGGCAGCCCTTTCCGGGATTTTATACACGTCACGGCTCCAGTCCGCAACGACCACAGCGGGAACACTCTTTGAACTGGATGCCATCGCCGCCGCATATGTGGGAGGCGTTTCAGCAGCAGGAGGAGTTGGCAAAGTCACCGGATCCATCATTGGCGCTTTGGTCATGGCTTCACTTGTCAGCGGCATGAACCTGATGGGAATCGGCAGCAGCGGCCAGTACATCATCCGGGGCGGCATCCTGGTCATCGCCGTTATATTCGATGTCATGACGCGCAACAAAAAGTAAGCAGATTTATCAGGGATTCTCGGAAGTTATTTGCAAGTGAGCCGGCAGTTTTATTGATGAAGCTCGAAAAATGATACTGTCATTGAAGGAGGCACGTAAGATGCTGGAATGGATTGGCCAGTTCGATCCGGTGACGCAGGCACTCATTGGAACCTTGTTTACATGGGGAGTGACAGCCCTGGGTGCTTCGCTGGTGTTCTTCTTCAAAAAAATCAATCAGGTTGTGCTTGACGGGATGCTGGGGTTTGCCGCCGGTGTCATGATTGCTGCCAGCTTCTGGTCGCTGTTGGCCCCCGCCATTGAAATGGCGGAAGAGATGGGGTATTCATCCTGGAGGCCTGTGGCCATTGGGTTTTTAGCTGGCGGCGCTTTTCTGCTGCTGGTGGACAATCTGCTGCCCCATTTGCATTTAGGGCTTGCGCGATCTGAGGCAGAAGGGATTAAAACCAGCTGGCAGCGCAGTGTCCTTCTGGTGCTGGCCATTACCCTGCATAACATCCCGGAGGGACTGGCAGTGGGAGTCGCTTTCGGTGCAGTCGCTTATGGACTGCCTTCCGCAAGCCTGGCCGGTGCGGTAGCCCTGGCCATTGGGATTGGGCTTCAGAACTTTCCTGAAGGAGCAGCCGTCTCCATTCCGCTTCGCAGGGAAGGACTCAGCCGCCCCAAAGCTTTTCTATACGGTCAGGCTTCAGGAGTGGTGGAACCGATCTCCGGTGTCATTGGCGCTGCAGCAGTGATCTATGCCCGGCCCATTCTTCCGTATGCACTTGCTTTTGCTGCCGGTGCGATGATTTATGTGGTGGTGGAGGAACTGATTCCAGAAGCCCAGCGGGACCACCGCACAGACATCGCCACCATCGGCTGCATGGTTGGCTTTACCGTCATGATGGTGCTGGATGTCGCTTTAGGATAAATCCCAATGACTTTTTAATCAATCATCACATGATCTTGAAGAATGTCGCTTCATGAAAAGAAAAACCCTCTGTGCGGAGGGTTTTTCATCTTAAACGGCATCTCTTCTATTTTTTGGAAGCTTTCTTGACGGCTTTTTCT
>JAWSUV010000099.1:0-10295 GCA_033549305.1 Bacillota bacterium
TGGCGAGCGCGGATCGCGATAAACAGACTGTTAATTTCATCCGTTTCCTCAGGACTGTAGATCCGGTAGATCGGATGTTTTTCAGCGATTCGGCTGGTGATCCGCTGCTGGTGCTGCTTCAACCGGCTGATTTCTCCGTACATTTTAATTGTCTGCCCCGAAGAGGCCGGCTGCTGAAACAGCTGGATGAAATGTGCCTGATCCTCATGAAACCAGTCTCGATCAAATCGTTCCGTTACAAAAGGTCCCTGGTACCCATAGGCAGGTTGAAAAGGCATCGACTGCAGGTAACGCCTCCCACCCGCCTCTTCAGCTGACTGGTAATGTATTGACACCCATTCACTGAGCACTGTATCCGGAGAACTGCTCCAGTGATGCTCCGAAACACTGCGGCCGGTCGGCTGACAGGCCGGCAGCAACGCAAGGCCCGCTATAACCGCCAAAATACGGCATATCTTCAGCCACATTTACTTCAGCTCCCTTACCTGTTCATTGTACCCATTTTGCCGGATGATGCCTCATCATCCGACAGGATCGCATATTACCCCTCTGGTATTTCATACGATGATGTCCCTGATTTGTTTCATGCATTCACCTGAATGTTTCCGAGATCTACTGTCAATTTATTGTACCATATGAGTATCACTGTGCATTGAAATAATTGACCTGTTTAGGGGTGTGATCTCGAAGCGTTGCTGCAGATGAGAACGCTCGCTTCTCATCTGCGAAAAGATACCCTGTGCTGATGATCAGTACAGGGTTTCTTTGAAATTTCTGCCGATATGAGTTTGGGTATATCCAGATGTCATCGCCGGAGCGACTGGGGTAGAACCTATTTCTCACCTTATCTCATTCAAATCAAAGGGTGTTTCCTGATAGACATAATAGTTCAGCCAGTTGGCGAACAACAGATTGGCATGACTCCGCCAGGACACATAGGGTTCTCGGGCGGGATCATCGCCTGGAAAATAGTTGACCGGCACTTCGATGGAAAGGCCTGCAAGCACATCTCTGTCATATTCCGCTTTCAGTGTCTGGGCATCATACTCGGAATGGCCTGTCACAAACACGTTTTTACCGTCCCTGGTGGCGGCCAGATAAACGCCTGCCTCTTTTGAAGTGGCCAGCAGTTGCAGCTCCGATATTTCTTCCAGATCCGCCGCCCGCACTTCTGTATGGCGCGAATGAGGCGCATCAAAAATATCATCAAAGCCGCGCACCAGTTTTACCTTAGGATCAAGCACCCGGTGCCGGTAGACGCCGAACACTTTCTGGTCAAGTGGGTATTTGGAGATCCCATAAAAGTGTTGCAAGGCTGCCTGGGCCGCCCAGCAGATAAACAGTGTGGAAAAAACATGGGTGTTTTTCCATTCCATAATTGTCTGCAGTTCTTCCCAGTATGCCACCTGTTCAAAGGGCATCTGCTCAACTGGTGCTCCGGTGATGATCAGGCCGTCAAATTTTTCCTCCTTCACTTCTTCAAATTTTTTGTAGAAGGTCTCCAAGTGTTGCTGCGAGGTGTTTTTTGATTCATAGGTGGCAGGGTGCAATAACACCACTTCCACCTGCAAAGCCGTGTTGCCCAGCAAACGGAGCAGTTGGGTTTCAGTGGCGATTTTAGTCGGCATGAGGTTGAGGATAGCGATGCGCAGGGGCCGGATATCCTGGTGGTAAGCCCGGCTTTCTTTCATGACAAAAATATTTTCTGCCGCCAAAATATCAGAGGCGGGCAGGCTGTCAAGTATTTTCACCGGCATCTCTGTCACCTCCCTGACTGCTGCAGCGCCTGGTTCAGGTCATCAATGAGGTCATCAGCATCTTCAAGCCCTACGGATACGCGAATCATATCCGGTGAAATACCGGCTTCTTTCTGCTGTGCTTCGGAAAGCTGGGAGTGGGTGGTACTGGCAGGATGAATCACCAGGGATTTGGCATCAGCTACATTGGCCAGCAGTGAAAATATTTTCAGAGAATCAATAAACGTTTTACCTGCCTCCAGTCCCCCGGCAATCCCGAAAGTAAAAATAGATCCAACTCCTTTTGGAAAATCCCGCTCTGCGAGATGCTGGTAAGGGCTGTCCGGCAGCTCCGGATAGTTTACCCAGCTCACGCGGGGATGTTTTTGAAGGAATCCAACGATTTTTCGCGTGTTGGCCACATGCCTTTCTACCCGCAGGGACAGGGTTTCCAGTCCCTGAAGGAACAGAAAGGCGTTGAAGGGACTCAGAGCCGCGCCTGTATCCCGCAAAAGCTGGACCCGTACTTTGACGATAAAAGCTGCCGCACCAAAGGTCTCTGCATATCGAATGCCGTGATAGGTGGGATCCGGCTCCGTCAGGCCCGGAAAACGGCCGCTGGTTTTCCAGTCAAAGGTGCCGCCGTCCACGATGATACCGCCAATGCTGGTACCATGGCCGCCGATGAATTTGGTGGCGGAATGAACCACAATGTCGGCACCGTGTTCAAAGGGCCGGTACAGATAGGGAGTGGCAAAGGTATTGTCGATGATTACTGGGATGCCGTGGCGGTGGGCAATGGCTGAAACGGCTTCCAGGTCAATGAGGTTAATATTGGGATTGCCGATGGTTTCCACAAAGATGGCTTTGGTTTTTTCATTAATGGCTGCTTCAAAATTCTGTGGATCATCAGGACAGACAAAATGCGTCTTAATCCCGTATTTGGGCAGCTGGGCATCCAGCAGGGTATAGCTGCCGCCGTAAAGGGTATTGGCTGCCACGACTTCATCCCCGGCGCCGGCAATGTTCATGATGGCATAGGTCACCGCAGCCGACCCTGAAGCCACCGCCAGTGCACCAACCCCACCTTCCAGGACTGCCATGCGTTTTTCAAACACATCGCTGGTGGGATTCATGATGCGGGTATAGATATTGCCGGCTTCCTCGAGAGAAAACAACCGGGCCGCGTGGTCGGTGTTTTCAAATACATAGGATGTAGTTTGGTAGATGGGTACCGCCCTGGATCCGGTGGCTGGGTCCGGTTCCTGGCCGGCGTGAACTTGCAGGGTTTCAAATTTCAGTGGCTTTTCTTTCATGACAATTGCTCCTTTCGCTTTTTTGAGAGCAAAACAGGAAAACCTCTTGCGCAAAGGGTGCATCAAGAGGTTCGAATACTGCTTGTCTCTCATCTCCTAGGCATACACCTACAGGAATTAGCACCGTGCAGCTATGCCGCCGGTTGCCGGGCTTCATTGGGCCAGTCCCTCCGCCTGCTCTTTATAAGAGTTCCTTATTAAATTGGATCAATCCTAACATAGAAGAATATCAATGTCAACCCCGGTTTGACTTTTCACCGGCTCTTTTTTGTGATACTCTGTAGCATATCATCTGGATATATTAAGAGCAAGGAGGCGCCACATGAGCCAATCCCCCACCGTTTCCCCTGTTGTTCGCATTGCCCGTGAATCTGATTTGCCGGCAATTACACGCATTTACAACGAGGGTATTGAAGACCGCATGGCCACTCTGGAAGAAGACACCAAAGATCTGGAACACCTCAAACGCTGGTACCACAGCCGAAATCCGCGGTACCAGGTGATAGCGCTGGAAAACCAGCAAAAAGAAATATTGGGCTGGGCATCCCTGAACCCTTTTCATTCGCGTTGCTGCTATGACGGTGTGGCTGATTTATCAGTCTACCTGGCCCGAGAGGCCAGAGGCAAAGGATACGGCAAGCTGTTACTCCAGGGACTGGAGGAAGTGGCTAAAAAGAACCGCTTTTCCAAACTGGTGCTGACCACCTTTGCAGACAACATCCCCGGTATGAAACTGTATAAGCGTCAGGGCTTCCGGGAAGTGGGCACCTATTACCGACAGGGAATGCTGGACGGCAGATGGGTGGACACCACCATCATGGAGAAATTGTTGGATTAAGCAGGGGCACTTCCGTCTGGATGTAGAGCCGCCGCACACTGCCAGGCCGAAAGTTATAGAAGATAGCCCGTTCTGTATAGTTGAGGATCATGGGCATCAAATCGGACCCTGTTATACGCAGGCTGCCTGTGGCGCAGCTGCGCTCACCAAAGGCCTCAACAGCATCCGGTCGCACTGGACTGCCGCAAAAGAGGATGGGCACCGAATCACCGGCATGGATCAGCTCACCGCAACTGGGAGTCGTATGATCCCCAGTGACGATTATCAGGTGTTCCCGGGATCCGGCTGCATGCACCAGCCTGCCGAGTTCCTCATCAATCTCTTCCAATACCCTCACTTTGTTCAAGGGGTTTTTCGTATGAGCGGCATCATCCGTTCTTTTGGTATGGATATGCACATAATCCGCTTCGGCCTTCAGGGCCGTGTCGACAGCTTCCGCCACGGATTCGTAGGATTGATACTTCATTCTTAAGAGGGCGGCGATTCCTTCCATGAGAGTGCTTTGTCCCAACAACAGACTGCTCATCCCATTACGTATGTGAAATGGTTCAATAGGGGGCTTCATGCCGCACCACTTCGTCAGAAGCATGGTGGCCGGCTGCAACCCTTTTTCACGCCGCTGCTGGTTCACCGGATGTTGTACAAGCCGGTCATACATCGTGTTCAGGTACCGGTTCAGCGCGCGGGCAGAGCTCGCAGCTTCAGGATCATCAGTTTCAAAGGGCAGTACCTCCATCACCGATCGGTCCGGGTAGAAAGGATCACTGTCGGATATGCTTCCACTGATTCCATTTTTGTGGATTTTCAGGACACCATGGGGACTCTTCCCCAGCTTCCAGGTAAATGCATACCCGTCAATCTCCCTGGGAAGAGCTTCGGCCAGTTTGTCCGATTCCGCCGGTGTCAGATGCGCCACATTCCGTTCAATAATCCGATACTCCGTTGTCGTCGCCTCTACCCAGGCCCAGGTGGTCACCAGGTACACCATATCCTCCTCCAAGGCCTCTCCCATGCTCAGGGCATGGATAACTCCGCGGTCCGGGAAATCATCCATGTCATAGCCCAGCATTACAAAATGCGCGGCTTCTGTCCCCAGGGGAACCCCCTGTCGCCAGGGAATCAGCATGCCCGTTTCAGCCATCCGGCAAAGCGTGTCCAGATTGGGCGTGAGAGCTGCTTCCAGCGGTGTCTTCCATTCAAGCTCTTTTTGGGGACGATCCCCCAGTCCGTCCAGCATCAACAGTATCGTTTTCACAGTATTTCCTCCAGACTGTCTATCTTTCTTTTTAAATCCTGCAGCGTTGCTTCCGGCTTTTCAAGCAATAGTGTTCCCAGCGCCTTGCATACTGGTTCCAGAAAACCATCCAAAAAGACATTAATCCGTGTGTTATCCACCATTGCCCGACCATGTGCATCGCGTTCATTCCCGCTGAAAAGACACTGCGGCTGTGCTTCTCCTTCTGCCCATTCCCATCCTATCAGTGATTCCACCTCTGATCCATTTTTTATGTGGCGCAAAGGTATCAGCAGATCCACACCAAAATGGCTGATGATGCGTTGATAGCTGTCCAGGCAGATCCCCAGCTGGTTGGCCTTCAACCTGCCGTCATGACTTTCCCGTTCTCCGGAGATGATCACCTGGCCCAGCTGTCGGGCCAATGGCATCCGCACCAGATGAAAGTAGGCATGACAGGCGATGCAGGGGGTATAGAACCCGTACCGGCGCTGCAGCCGTGCCATATAGGGGCCGTTCAGCACTTGCCAGAAAGGCTGGCTGCTCCAATAAATGAGCGGCCCGATGCTCTTTTGTTCCCCAAACTGCCGTGCTGACTGCCGCAGGAGCTGCTGGTAATTTTCCTCCAGAACTGCCGCAGCCCCATACTCCACCGGCGCAAAGGTAACCACCGGCAGCACATAATGAATCTCCGGCTGTTCCATCCCTTTCAGGATCGCGGCCACACTGTCCCGGCCGGCAAATTCACCGATCACTGTGTCCGGCGGGCACTGGCGCATGATTTTATCCAGATCGTCAGGCAGCGTATTCTCATGGATCATTTCGAATCACCTCATTGTCTAAAATCTGTAACCATTTTCAGCCATGGACCTCTCTTAATCCGATATAATTGAAATCCAAATGTCCTGTACTTCCTTCTTTATTACCTTCTTTATTACCCATAATCTAAAAAAAACGACAAGAAAAAAAGCCGGCTGTGAACCGGCTGCACTCTTTTTATAGGGCTGTTTTCACTGTCTATTCTTCAATAATGGTCACTTTTTCCATAAGATCTCCCTGGCGGATGTCATCAACCACTTCCAATCCTTCCACCACTTTGCCGAAAACTGTGTGGTTGCCGTCCAGATGGGGCTGGGGACTGTGGCAGATGAAAAACTGGCTGCCGCCGGTATCCCGTCCTGCATGAGCCATGGAAAGGCTTCCCCGTTCATGTTTGTTCGGGTTGTTGTCCAGTTCGCATTTAATGGTGTATCCCGGTCCACCGGTGCCGGTGCCGTTCGGGCAACCGCCTTGTATGACGAAGTCAGGGATGACCCGGTGGAAGGTGAGGCCGTCATAAAAACCTTTTTTGATCAGTTTTTCAAAGTTGGCCACCGTGTTGGGGGCGTCCCCATCAAACAGCTCAATCACCATGGTGCCTTTTCGAGTTTCAATCTGTGCTTTTTTCATTATTTCCCTCCAGTTGTCTTTGATGGTTTCAATGACTTAAAATCCTACTTCACAGAGAAAAAGATCTCCATTTCCGCGCCTTCCACTTCTGCTTTTCCCGTATTGCGGTTAACGGCGCCGTTGATGTATCGGAAGGCTACCATTACTGTAACAGTTTCCGTCTCATCCGTAAAGACCATTTCCTCCCTTGAAAGGGGCTCCTGACGGCCAATCCCTCCTTTTTCGATAATGGGATCCACCATATCGTCCAGGCTTCTGCCATACAGGATCGTTTCACCCGAAAGAATCCGAATCTGCCGGCTGTCCTGATGATAAATAACCCTCACCCCATCTGCCGCTGCGGAGCGGCTCTGATTCCGATAGGTGTAAAAACTGGTCATATAGTCATACGGTTCGATGTTCAAAACACCCGGGTCTTCTTCTATTCGCCCCAGGGAGAAGTATTCCTGACCCTCCCATGGAATGCCGTAATCGTAGATAGGCGCAAACCCAAAGACCGGTTCCATCTCTCTTACTTCAAAATCCTCCGGCAGCCCTCCCAGCTGCTGCACATCGTGGTACCGTTCGTAATACTGGAGGATCGAACTGATGCTTTTCTGTGCTTCTTCAGGCACTTCAGGATTCGACTGTACCTGGCCATCCGGCCCCCTCAGCTGGTTCTCTGCCAGCAGGCGGTCAAAACGTCCGGACTGACTCCACTTCGAAACAGCATATCCGCTCCAGGGGCCTGTCACCGACAGGAAAGCCACTGCTGCCAATGCTGCCACAATCGGCAGATGCTGCGCTTGTTTGTGTCTCAACAAGTAATGAATCATGGCTCCTGTAAGCCAGAATCCGGTGATCAACAGAAAATAGCGCGGCTCTGTAAAGCCATAGGCATGAATTCTGACTCCGATGCCAAAGAACATAATGCCGAAGGGTACCAAGATCACCGCAGGGATCCACCGGGCAAAAGTTCTTGCCCATCCATGCTGCTCTCTCAATGGAACACTTAAAAAGAGTGTGATGGCCGTAAAAATACCGTACCACACCACCAGGTGAGAAACCAGGTTCGGCGGCCATTCACGGATGATCAGCAGCCGGACAAAGAAAGCATATAAAATCGCCGTGTAGGCTACCAGCAGTGGCATCACAATATAAAGCAGCAATCCTTTCAGCACTTTGGAGTACTGGTACTCTTCCATTTCATCCCGTGTCCTGGGCACTTCGCCCAGAAACACCGCCGGAGCGATGAAGCCTGAGACGATCAAAAACAGGTCGAAATACCAGCGCGAGGGAATCTCCACCTCAAACAGGACATGGATGGCTCCCAGTATTCCTGATAACCCGCCATAGAGAATTCCTGAATAGAGATAGGTGACAAAAAATGCCGTAAAGAGTTTGACCACATAGGCTTCAAACCCATCAAAATTTTTCCGGTAAGGCACCAGGAGGAAGACCAGAAACAGCGCGAGCATATAGCCGGTGTACCGGGTTGCCTGCACCATACCCAGTTCCGGAAGCAGAAAATAGAAGCCCAGAACCAGCAAAACCGCTACGCCCACATACGACGATAGTTCATACACCAGCCTGCGCCAGGGCACTTGCTCCCAATACAGCCGGACGATCAGGCTCATGGGGAAGCCCATGGCCAGGATCATTGACAACCGCTCCAGAAACTCACGCTGATCCCGCTGCAGATAATCTGTATGGTTGTTAATCATCAGCGTCACCACCCCTGCGGCGGCAAAAAGCATGGAAACCGGAAACCGTTTAAAACTGGTAGAAAATTTGTGAATCAGCTCTTGAAAAAGTGCTTTAATCTTCATGATACGCCTTCTTTCTTTGGACGGAGTCTTAAGCTGCAAAATAGCGCTTATATCTTGATGTCCCAGTCTGCCTGCGGAAGCACCGGTTGCTCATTGATCTGCTGTTCTGTTTAATTGATACCCATTTTAACCGCCTGTGAGCAGCAACAGGTTCCCTGACAAGTTCTTGAGGAATATATGGCTGTGTGACTGACTGATCCGTGATATAATGGTATAACGCTGGGTAATAGGTTAATCATTAAGACGTTTGAATGCGGCTTTTGTTTCATTTTCAGTACCAGAACCAGCATACGCTTCGGGTTCATTGCTGAACAAAATAGCAAGATAGGAGACCTGCCATGCCAGTGCTTATTTTTGGACATAAAAACCCGGATACCGATTCTGTTTGTTCCGCCATCGGTTACGCTTCCCTTAAACGGCGTCTGGGGATTGATGCCCTGCCCGCCGTTGCCGGTGCCATCACCCGGGAAACCCAATTCGTCCTGGACCGGTTTGGAATGTCCCCGCCCCTGGTTCTTCAGGATGTCAAAACCCAGGTGCGGGACCTGACACTGGAGCAGATCCCCGGCCTTCCTCCCACCACCTCCATCCTGGAAGCCTATCAGCTGATGGAGGAAAAACAGCTTCCCACACTCCCTATTCTGGATCGGGATCAGCATCTTCAGGGAATCGTCAGCATGAAGGATATCGCGATGGGGCTGATTCGGGGAGATTTTTACCGATTGCATACCTCCACTGACAATTTGATCCGGGATTTGGATGCCACCCTGCTGTCCGGCTCTCAGGGAGAAATTGACGGGAAGGTCTCTGTTATCGCTTTCTATGTGGATACCATCAAAGGCACTTTCAACTCCCAGAGCATCATCATCGTCGGCGACCGCTATGACATCATTGAGCATGCCATCGAATCCAGGGTGCAGTTGATCATCGTCACCGGGGGCAACCCTCTACCGGACCCTTACATACAAATGGCGGAAGAAGCCGGTATCTGCATGCTTTCCGTTCCGAAGGACACCTACTACACCTCCAAAATGGTGCATCACTGCGGATATCTGTCCACCATCATGCGTACCGGCGATGTCATCCGCTTCTACCCCAACAATTACCTGGAAGACGTACGGGATGAAATGAGCCGCTCCCATTACCGCAGTTATCCGGTGGTGGATGACGGTAATATTCTGGCAGGCTTCCTGAACCGCAGGCATATTTTGAGTCCCACCCGGAAACGGGTGATCCTGGTGGACCACAATGAGTATGCCCAGAGTGTGGAAGGTTTGGAGGAAGCGGAAATTTTGGAAATCATCGACCATCACAAACTGGGAGATATCTCCACCAACCTGCCCATTTCTTTCCGGAACGTACCTGTGGGAAGCACATGCACCATCATTTACCAGATGTACCAAGAGCACGGTCTGGAACCACGGCCACCCATCGCCGGGCTGCTTCTCTCCGGGATTCTGTCCGACACCCTCTTTTTCAAATCCCCCACTACCACTTTGGCGGACCGGCGGGCCGCTGAGGAGCTGAACCGGTCAGTGAAAGTAAACCTGGAAGAATATGCCATGGAAATGTTCCATGCAGGCACTTCCCTGAAGAATCAGTCCATGGCGGAGGTCTTCAACAAAGACTATAAAAAATTTCAGGTGGGGAAATTTGAAGCCGGCATCAGCCAGGTATTCACACTGGACACTGATGAAGTGTTCAACCGCCGGGACGAAATCATGGAGACCATCGACCAGGTGCATGCGAACCGGGATTTGGAACTGACCATGCTGCTGGTAACGGACATTTTGAAAGAAGGATCGTACCTGTTCTACAGATGCAAAAACAAACAGCTGATTCCCACGGCTTTTCAGACCAGCGGCGATCAGGGTATTTTTGTAACCGGCCTTATTTCCCGGAAGAAACAGGTAG
>JAWSUV010000100.1:0-10160 GCA_033549305.1 Bacillota bacterium
ATCTGCCCAATGAACCGCTTTTTCAGTTTGACAAGGATCCGGTTCTGTTCAGGGCCATTCAGCAGGCGTTAGCTGAATACAGGATGAAAATGTTGGACATTGAGCTGGCCCGTGTGCGGGAAGACCTGAAAGTGGAGGATTATGAATCGGCCTTCGCTTCCGCCGCCGAGTTGGGCGCGACCGATGTGCTCTCCAGCATCTGGACGGAAGACAAAGCGTTTGTCTTTGAAAACTTTGCAAAAATATGTGATTTAGCCGCCAGGTATTCCCTGCGCGTCAACCTTGAATTTGTGACCTTTTCAGGTGTCACCGGGCTGAATGGTGCCCTGGAAGTGCTGAAAACCGTGGACCGGCCGAATGCCTGCCTGATGGTGGACACCCTGCATGCGCACCGTTCACGGATCACAGCCGAAGACCTGGCCAGCGTCGACCGCTCGAACTTTGGCTTTATCCACCTGTGCGACGGGCCAAGTTACATTCCTCCTTTGGATGACCCCGAGATGATCGGGGTCGCCCGGGAGGGGAGACTCTATCCCGGCGATGGGGGCATTGATCTGGCAGGAATGCTGAAAGCCATGCCGGCCAACCCGATTTCCATCGAACTGCCCAATGCCCGGGAAATGGAACAGCGGGGCGCCCTGGGCCATGCTGCCCAGTGCCTGGCAAAAACAAAGCTGTTTCTGTTTGATCACGGAATTGATTAGAAACGGCGAACAGGAAGCTGCTGGATCGCCGGACAAGAGGAGGAGTGAAGAATTATGCCTGTCAATATCCATACGAAAATGATTGCGCTGCTGGGAAAACCTCTTTCACAGTCCTACGCGGCCCGCATGCAGAATGCGGCTTACCGGGCTGCCGGCATTAACATGCTGTATTTTTACTCGGAGGTGGAAAACGATCATCTGCCGGATGTGCTCAACGGCATCCGCTACATGAGCTTTGCCGGGGCTGCCGTAACCAAACCGAACAAGGTGGAAGTGATGAAGTATGTGGACGAGGTGGATCCCCTGTGCGAAAAGATGAATGCCAGCAACACCCTTGTGCTCAAAGACGGCCGCTTCAAAGCCTACAACACGGACGGCATCGGTTTCCTGAGGTCCCTGCAGGAAGAAGCGCCGGAAGTGGAACTGCCGCAAACAACGTTCTTCTGCCTGGGATCCGGCGGTGCAGGACGGGCCATTTGCAGCGTACTGGCATTCTACGGAGCCAAAAGGATTTTTATTGCCAACCGGACCATGTCCAAGGCACAGGACCTGGTGAATGACATCAACGAAAAGTTTGCGCCGGTTGCCGAACTGGTCGATCTGGAAGATCTGGCTAGCCTGAAGGAAAAAATCGGGGAATCCGATGTGATCATGAACAACACCGGCCTCGGCATGGCGGCCACCGCTGATAAAACACCTGTTCCCAAAGAATTCCTCAAGCCGGAGCAGCTGTGTTTCGACGCCACCTACAACCCCGCCAAAACACGGTTCCTGCTGGAAGCAGAGTTGGTGGGCTGTAAGATCCTGAACGGTCTGGGCATGTCTCTGTTCCAGGGTGCCGAACAGATTAAGCTTTGGAGCGGGCAGGATGCGCCCGTCGAAGTGATGCGGGAAGAACTCTTCACCATCCTTTCTCACAGAGGCGATGTATAACACAATGGAACGGCGGTTATACAGCCATTATCGAAAGGAGGCAGTCACTTGAAAGTATTTAAATGGTTGAACGAGCACTTCGAAGAATCCATCCTGATTATTCTGCTGGCCATTATTTCGACTGTCATGATGACACAGATTCTGGCGCGGACCTTTTTCAGGTCCATGCCCTGGCCGGAAGAATTTGCCCGCTACTGCTATATCTGGACGGTCTTTCTTTCCCTTGGATACACCATCCGCAAGCAGAACATGCTGCGGGTCACCATTGTCATGGACATGTTGCCGCATAAACTGCGGAAGACTCTCGAAATCATCACCAACACGATCATGCTGGGATTGTTTCTGATCCTGTTCCGGTACGCGATCGTCTACACCGGCATCATCAGGACGACCGGTCAGATGTCACCGGCGATGCAGATTCCCATGTGGATGATGTATCTGTCCACTGTCCTGGGCTTCGGTCTCGCTTCCATCAGGATGATCCAGGAGATCATCATCAATTTCCGCAACTTCAACAAAAAGGCGGAATCTACACGGGAAGTGGTCCTGAAAGAAGCAGCAGAGGAAGTGCAGGCCACCGGTGTCAAACTGAAAGGCAACGCTGAAATTTCAGGAGGTGATGCATAATGGCATTTTGGATATTTCTGGTCTTTATGGTAAGCCTGGTTTTTGCCATTCCCATCACCATGAGCATGGTGCTGGGTGCCCTGACACCGCTGATGCTGGGTGGTACGGGAAGTTCCATCCAGCAGCTGATCGCCAACAGTTTCTCAGGGTCAGACACCACGCCCATCCTGGCGGTGCCGCTGTTCATCCTGGGAGGCGTTCTGATGGCAGAGGGCGGCATCTCCCGCAGGCTCTTTAATTTCTTCGCCTATTTCGTGGGAAATCTGCCGGGCGGACTGCCCTGTGCCGTGATCCTCACCTGCCTGTTTTACGGAGCGATTTCCGGATCAGGACCGGCAACCACTGCAGCGGTAGGATCCATGACCATTCCGTTTCTGGTGGACATGGGGTACAACAAAACCTGGTCAGCGGGAATGATTGCCACAGCGGGAGGACTCGGAGTCATCATACCGCCTTCCATCCCATTTGTCCTGTATTCGCTGGCCACGGGCGTCTCCACCGGAGCCCTTTTTCTGGCCGGGATCCTGCCCGGAATTCTGATTGGTCTTGCCATGATGGTGTATGCGGTGGTTTACTGTATTCGAAAGGGTGAGGATAAAGAAAAAATAAGCGCCCGAATGAAAGACCTGCGCGCAAGAGGCCTGTTTAATCTGTTCAAGGAAAGTTTCTGGGCACTGCTGTCACCGATCATTGTCCTGGGCGGGATCTATTCGGGCATCGTCACCCCCACGGAAGCCGCGGTGATCTCAGTCTTTTACTCCCTGTTTGTATCCCTGGTGATTTACAAGTCCTTTACAGTCAAAAGCATTATTCCCTTCCTGGGAAAAGCCGTGAAAACGTATGCGCCGCTTTGCTTCGTGCTGGCCTTTGCCATCGCTTTCGGCCGCGTGCTGGCGCTGGCCAAGGCGCCTGCGCTGATTGAGGGATTCATCGTCAACAACTTCACGTCCAGCTTTACGGTCCTGACGGGGATCGTGGTGATCTTCCTCTTGCTGGGGATGGTCATGGATACCGGACCGGCCATCGTCATTATGGCACCCATTCTCCTTCCTGCCGTACGCGCTTTGGGAGTCGATCCGGTTCACTTTGGGGTTATCATGGTCTGCTGTCTTTCCATCGGTCTGGCAACACCGCCTTTCGGGCTTGATCTGTTCGTCGCCGGCACCATTGCGGACACGCCACCGATGCAAGTGGCCAACAAGGCCATTCCGTTTATCCTGGCGTTTGCCGTCGCGTTATTCATGATCACCTATATCCCATGGTTCAGCCTTGTATTCCTGTAAGAAAGGTGCAGGTAAATGTATACCTTATCGAAGGGAGGCGGTTGATGGCTTAGAGCAGGCTTCTGAAACAATTTTTGAAGTGATACATGGAAACATACAAAGGAGGATGTAACGTGAAAAAAATGCTTATCCTGTTATTGGTATTGACTATGGTATTGGCAGCCTGTGGATCCCCCGCACCAGCTCCCGCAGAGCCAGCCGAACCGGCAGAACCAGGCGAACAACCGGCTCCCGCTGAAGGGTTTGATGCACTGGAACCCGTCACGTTAATCGGCGCTGACAATTCAGGTGTGGGTGCAGCGGCACAGCTTTACGGCGAACTGGTCGCCGAGAAAGTGGCAGCCATTACGGACGGCAAGCTGACAGTCGATTATTTCCCCAACAGCCAGCTGGGCAATGACCAGGAGCTTCAGGGACAGATGCTGGCCGGGGACATTGACTTTGTCATCGCCCAAACCGCCCAAACCGTATCCTTCGTACCGGAAGTCGCCATCTTCGACCTGCCGATGGTCTTTGCCAAGTATAATGCCGAAGAAATTGACTATGCGCTGAACCAAAGTTCATTCTACGACAAAATCAACGAAGCGTACAAAGCCAAGAATATGTATATCCTGCATTACCTGCAGGGCGGCACGTTCCGTGAGACCACTTCCAACAAGGCTATCAACTCGATTGAAGACTTCAACGGCCTGCGGATCAGAACCATGGAAAACCCGAACCATGTCGCCTTCTGGCAGTCACTGGGAGCCTCTCCCACACCGCTGCCCTGGCCTGAAGTGTATGTCTCCCTGCAGCAGGGTCTTGTCGACGCCCAGGAAAACGCCACCGACACCAATGTGGGCGCCAACTTCCAGGAAGTGCAGGATTACCTGATCATGACCCATCACATTCTGTACGTGAACCAGTTCCTGATCAACGCCAGCAAGTTTGACGGCCTGGACCCGCTGTATCAGGACGCGCTCATGCAGGCAGTGAAAGAAGCCGCCGCTGAGATCGAAGCGCAGCTTGTCGAAATCAATGAAACCAACAAGCAAATTCTGGTTGACGGCGGTATGGAACTGGTCGAATTCGAACCCACCTTCATCGACGAAGTGCTTGAACGAGCTCAGGGCGTCTATGACTCCATCGGCGCTGCCATCGGCCAGGATTACGTCGATGCGCTTCTGGAAGCCCTGGAAGGTGCCTAATCAGTCACCGGCAGCATAAAAGAGCTGTCTCCTCATTCTGCGTGATGATGTAAGCGCAGTTAACCGACAACCTCTCTGAAAAAACAGCATCGTGTCTAAACAACCTAAAGGGGGTGGAGATGATCATATCTTCACCCCTTTCATAACATTCCAGCACATAAGGTGGTGAAGAAATGGCTAAGAAACAGGTGGTTATTGCGCTGGTGGGAGGAGGCTATGGCGCCGTCCTTCACCTCAACAGCTATGCCAGAGTCCATGGTGTGGATGTCCGCTTGAAAGCCCTGGTGGACATTGATGCCGAAAAGGCTGCGTCCCTGCAGGCTGCCTATGGAATCGAACAGGTGATGACGGATTATCAGGGAGCCATCCGGGATCCTGAAATTGATGTGATCGACATTGTAACGCCGCCGTCACTGCATGCTGAGATGGTGTACAGGGCCATGAACGCGGGAAAACATGTCATCTGCGAAAAACCCTTTACCGGCTATTTTGGCTCGGAAGGCGACCCGGAGATGATTGGCCGGAATGTGCCCAAACGACGGATGTACGAGGCTGTCTGCCAGGAGCTCCAACACGGCAGGGAAATCATTCATGCCAGCGGAAAATGGTTCATGTACGCGGAAAACTTCGTCTATGCCCCGAATATTCGAAAAGCGGCTGAGTTCATCACCGCCAAAGGCAGCCGGATTCTATTCATGAAGGGAGAAGCCAGCCTCCGGGGATCCAGTTCACCGGTCGCCGGGCACTGGAACCAAACGGGGGGCGGTTCGCTGATGCGCAATGCGATTCATCCGCTCACCGGCATGCTGTGGCTGAAGAAAACGGAAGCCGCCTCAAAAGGGGAGCACATCAGGGTCGTCAGTGTCACCGCGGATGCGGGTAGAATTGTTGACCGCCTCACCGATGAAGAACGGCGTCATTTGAAGGCTGATCCGGTGGATGTGGAAGACACGATCACCGTGACGCTGACCTTCTCCGATGGCACGAAAGCGCTTGTCATTGGCTCTGATACGTACCTGGGCGGCACAAAAACCTGCATCGACATCTATGCCAATGATGCGACCTTCAACTGCAACGTGGCGCCAACCGATTATCTCCAGACCTATTTTCTGGATGAACAGAAGATAGAGGATCTCTATCTTGCGGAAATGCTGCCAAGCAAGTTGGGATGGAACCGCTCCTTTGTATCAGATGATGTGCTCCGGGGCTATACCGATGAGCTGCAGGATTTTATGGAGTGCGTTGCTTACGGACGTAAGCCTTCCAGTGATTATGAACTGGCTGCCGAGTCGGTAAAACTTGTCTATGCGGCTTATCTTTCGGCTGAGGAAGGCAGAAGAATCGACCTTGATGATGATTAACCGGTATCCAGTAGGCTAAACATGACTTGCGGGTGCAGCCGGATTCATTCCGGCTGCACTTTTGGCATAAGAACAGCTGTTCATGGCCAACGCTCACTCCATTTCAAACGATATGTCCGACAGCGTTAATTCTCCCGTCACAACCAGAGACAGGCTGTTCTTGTGTCATTATATATGATATAATCTATCGTGGAATCAATCATGTGACAACGACTGGAGGAACCTCATGAACGTACGACTGAATGCCATACGCAACTGGATTGCGGAAACGAATGTGGACGCCGTCCTGCTCAGTAAACCCGCCAACCGGTTCTATGCCGCCGGATTCACCGGATCGGCCGGTACCGTGGTGATCACTCCTGACACGCAGTACCTGGTGACGGATTTTCGCTACAAAAGCCAGGCCCAGGCGCAAAGCCCTGATTTTACTTATCTGGAAATCGGCAAGCACGAATCTGCCGTTAAACACATCCGTGACCTCCAACTGAAACGGGTGGGGATAGAAGAGGAATTCATCAGCTTTTCCATGGCGAAGGAATACGAGAAAGAAATTCCCGGCATCGAGCTGGTTCCACTGAACAACCACCTGACGGTCATCCGGTCCGTCAAAGAACCGGAAGAAGTGAAGCAGATCCGCCGGGCCGCGGAAATGGCTGATGAAGGCTGGGAGATGATTCAGGGAAGAGTCCGCCCCGGGATCTCCGAACGGGAACTGGCCATTGAGCTGGAATTTTTCATGCGCCGGCACGGCGCCGGGGGTGTGAGCTTTCAGTTTATTGTCGCCTCGGGCATAAGATCCGCCTTGCCTCACGGCATTGCTTCTGATAAACTGATTGAGGCCGGCAATTTTCTGATTTTCGACTTCGGCAACCAGGTGAACGGGTACTGCTCGGATATGACCCGCACCGTGGTGGTGGGGGAACCCACTGAAACGCAAAAAGAGATTTACGCCACGGTCTTGAAGGCGCAGCTGACTTCCCTGGAAGCGGTCCGCCCCGGCATTACCGGCGTGGAGCTGGATGCCATCGCCCGGAACATCATCACGGAAGCCGGCTACGGCAATTATTTTGGTCACGGCCTGGGTCACGGCGTGGGGATCGAGATCCACGAGCTGCCCCATGTGAACCACCTGGGGACCACTCCCCTGGAGCCTGGAAACATCATCACCATCGAACCGGGCATTTATCTGCCGGAGCTGGGCGGGGTGCGCATTGAGGACCTGGTGCTGGTAACGGAAAACGGTTATGAAAGGCTGTCCAAATCCAGCAAGGAACTGGTGATCATACCAGCCTGAACAGAATGGAAGAGCAGACACACGGACGCAACGGATAGAAGCAGAATGGCTTAAAACACCTGATGTTAGCTGTACAGGAAATTCGAGACAAGATGCGGAGGGAACGACATGATTTACGCGAGCGATTTTCGAAAGGGAAAGACCTTCACCAAAGAGGGTGAACCCTGTGTCGTGGTGGATTTCCAGCACGTGAAGCCCGGCAAGGGCGCCGCTTTTGTACGGACCAAGTACAAAAACTTGAAAACCGGCGCCATCCGCGAAGAAGCCTTTAACCCCAATGACAAATTTGAGCCGGCGGTTATCGAAACCAGGGAAATGCAGTTCCTGTACAGTGATGGAGACCTTTACTATTTCATGGACAACGAAACCTACGAACAGATGCCTCTCACCAAAGAAGTGGTGCAGGACGCCATTCCCTACATGAAGGAAAACGACAATGCCTCCGTCAAGTTTTATCATGGATTAGCCTTCCAGCTGGATGCGCCAACCTTTGTGGAATTGAAAGTGGTGGTAACCGAACCGGGCATCAAGGGAGATACGGCTTCGAATGTCACGAAAGCCGCCACCGTCGAAACCGGCGCCGTGGTGCATGTGCCCCTTTTTGTCAACGAGGGCGACACCATCCGCATTGATACGCGCAGCGGCGAGTACATGTCCCGGGTGTAGACCCGGCGGACTGACCAAGAATGGTATCAATGAATCACCAGATAGATTTATCAATCCAAGGGTGTAAAAAAAAAGGAGGCGTAACATGAATCATTTGTTTGAAAGCGTCGCTTACCTGAAAGGGCTGGCAGAAGGACTCAACATTAAAGAATCTTCAAAAGAAGGCAAACTGCTGCTGGGGATTTTAGACACCCTGGAAGAGATTGTCGCATCCATGGAAGAGCTGCAGGAAGAGCAGGACGATCTGGCGGAATATGTGGAAGCGCTGGATGACGACCTGGCGAATGTGGAAGAAGGCATTCTGGATGACGAAGAGGGTGAAGACGATGACGAAGACATCGACTTCATGGAAATTGACTGCCCCAAGTGCGGCGAAACCATCTATCTGGATGAAGATATCCTGTTTGATGAAGATGCCGAAGTGCTTTGCCCCCACTGCCATGAACTGATCGAGTTCGACGTGGACGACTTCAACGACGGCGGATGCTGCTGCGGTTCCTGCGGGGGAGAGGAAGACGAGGGCGAAGAAGAAGAAGTGCAGGAAACAGAGGAATAAACACGGCAATTCATTCGTAAGACAGGAAAATCCTTTGATCATTCATGGGATTTTCTTTGTTAAGGAGGAATCAGCATGGTACAGGAAGAGCATCCTTATGGCGAAGTGAATATCGCGGAAGACGTGATCGCCACCATCGCCAGCCTCAGCGCAGTGGAAGTGAAGGGCGTGGCGGGCATGAGCGGGGGCATCACCGGCGGCATCGCCGAAGTGCTGGGCAAGAAAAACCTTTCCAGAGGCGTCAAGGTGGAGGTAAAAGGAGAATCCGTTTACCTGCACCTGAATCTGATTGTGGAATACGGGATCACCATTCCTGAAATTGCCTGGGAAATTCAGGATAAGGTTAAAACCATGGTGGAAACCATGACCGCGCTGAAAGTGGCCACGGTGGACATTCATGTGCAGGCGGTTCAGTTCCCGAACGGTGAAGTGGAAGAAGTTAAGTAAACGGGAGGTTGCCTGCATGAAGCGGAAAGAAGCACGGGAGCTGTGTATGCAGCTGGTGTATGAAATGATCATCAAGAACGAATTCAGCCTGGCGGGGTATCACTGTTTTCTGGAGAATAATCCGGAAGAGCAGCCTCAGGATCCGTATGTTCTTCAGGTGCTGTCGCAGGTCATTGACAAGCAGGAAGCAGTGGATGAACTGATCCGCTCCTATGCCATTGACTGGGAGATGGAACGGATTGCCCGGGTGGACCTGGCCATTCTGCGGGTAGCCCTGGCGGAAATGCAGAACATGGATGACATCCCCAGCTATGTCTCCGTGAATGAAGCCATTGAAATGGCGAAAAAGTTCAGCACTGAAAATTCTTCCTCCTTTGTCAACGGCATTCTGGGCACCTACCTCAAGGACCGTGGCGAAGACCGGCAGACACTGAATAAAGCGGCGGCGGAAAAGGCCGAAAAAGCAGAGGAGTAGGGGATTCGCAGTGTAACAGCAGTTCAGTGAGCGCCATTTGAATAATGTGGCAGCCTAAGGAATGAATGCGGTGAAAAAGACACAAGCGGTGCTGGCCTTTGACACCAGCAATTACACCACCTCCATCGCCCTGATGGACCTCTCCGGCAGCCTGCTGGACCATCAGCGGCAGCTGCTGTCTGTCAGGGACGGTGAACGGGGCCTCAGGCAGTCTGACGCCCTTTTTCAGCATGTGCGGGAACTGCCGGTGCTCCTGGAAAAACTGGCGCCGGTGCTCAAAACGGTGGAACTGGCGGCGGCGGGTTACAGCGACCGTCCGCGCAGGGTGGAAGGCTCCTATATGCCCGTGTTCCTGGCGGGCGCGTCGCTGGCCCGGTCCCTGGCCGCCAGTCACGGCATTCCCTGTTTTCCTTTCAGTCATCAGGAAGGCCATGTGGCGGCCGGATTATGGTCGCTGGGACTGAATACAACGGAACCCTTTTACGCCCTGCACCTCTCCGGCGGCACCACAGAGCTGCTGAAGGTGACCCCGCAAACCCACGCCGGTGTGACTGGCTTCCCGGAAGAGATCATCGGCGCCACATCGGACATCAGCCTGGGCCAGCTCATCGACAGGATCGGCGTCGC
>JAWSUV010000101.1:0-10136 GCA_033549305.1 Bacillota bacterium
GCAAATAACCAAACACCCGTTAAATGATTTGATGTGCAACTACATCATACCGGGAACGGAGCACCTGTGACCCCAACATCGGGATCACAGATTCCTCCGGCCCCCAGTGACGCTAGGGGACAGGTCCCCTGGACTGACCCAGGGGTTCTGTCCCCGTTTATTAAACAGTCAGCATCACAGTGACGTCGGGAATGGAGGTGAAAAAGATCAATGAGCTGTTAACGCCGGTGGCCAATGTGGGGTTTCCCATTGTGCTGTCCATCTATCTGCTGGTACGGCTGGAGGGCAAGATTGAAGGCCTGTCGGACAGTGTGCACGAGCTGGCCAAGAGCATCACCGGTCTGGGAAAGGATGCGCCGTGAAAAGAACCCATCAAACCATCAGGAACATATTACGCTGTGAAAAAATCCCCCTGCTGACGAATCAGTAGAGGGATTTTTTCTGCGTTTCTGCTTCTTCCACAGCAGAGGAATCTTTTATGTGCATCATCCTGATCCAAAATGAATCCACTGTCAAGGGCTGTGTTTACGGCACCCGATCGGTATTGCCCTGGCGGTACAGGTGGAGGGCCAGAAGCCTCACTTCGTCCCTGGCATCCTCCGGAGCAAGGTCGGGGCGGAGCAGGTTGGCGAGAATCTCCAGGGACTGGCCGCTGTTCCAGCGGTGCCGGAACAGGTCAATCTCTTCCGGGTACCAGGAGAAGTCCAGGTCATCGAGAATAATCACCACGGGTGATTCCAGCACCGATTTCTGAAGATCGGTGATTTCCCGGAACCGCACGCGCTGCTGCCTCGTCATGCCCCACCCCTTTCCGCCCGCAGTTTTTCCCTGTGGGCTTTTCGCTTTTCCTGCAGCAGGGCTTCCAGCTCGTCGTTGGTGTAGTTGCTGCCCCTGCTTTCCGGCAAATGAAAACCGGTTTTATGTGCGGTCGTAACCCTGGTTGTTTTTCCTGCGGTCTTTCCTGGTTTATCTCTTGGCGGTGTATGTGTCCGGCCGGCGCCGCCGGCCCCTACATCTACCCCTTCTTCTCCTTCTTTACTTCTTAACTTCTTATTAGTTGTCAAGCTGTGTGACGTCTGCATGACGTCTGTGTGACGCCTGTGTGTCGCATCGCATGTCGCTTCCGGCGTCTCCGCCTGGTAGGCTGCCCAGTTTACAATGGTGATGAGGGTATTTCTGTTTGACGTTTCCATTGTCAGAAATCCCAGCTTTTCAAAGAGCGCCAGCGCCGATCGCACTTTTCTGTGTGTCAGTCCCTCACCGCCCATTTTCATCAGGGACTCGATGCTGGTGATGAGCTGCCCCGGCTTCAGGTGGTAGGGCACTCCCCGGTGAATCCATTCGTTTTCCCGGTAGTTGGCCTTCATCAGCAGGCACAGGAGCAGCACCTTCTGCTCGGGGGAGGTCTCTGTCCAGATGGGCTTGGCCATGAGGCAGCGGTAGAGCTTGAGCCAGCCGCCGGGGGCGGCGCCCGGCACAGGGGAGAGAATGGTATGCTCCGGCTCCGGCGGTGTCATGGACGCTAAAACCCGGGGCCCGCCACGGGCATGGCCGCGGGTTCGGCAATCAGTTCCGGTGATAAGGGAACGCCTCTGCGGCCCGCTTCCAGCGGCTCACCCAGGGGTTCCATCTCTCCCAGGGGTTCAATGGTGTGGTCCGCTTCCATGCGCAGGGAGGTGTCCTTCCTGCTGTTGAAGAAGCTGATCACCTGGGCGTTGGTGGGGGGCAGGTCGTCGATGGACTCCCGCCGGTCGATGAACAGGGGCAGGGTGACGCCGTAATGGCGGCTGAGGGTGTTGATGATGTCCACTCCCACCTGCACGCGATGCCCGTCGTTGAGGTTGGTGCCATAGGGGACGCCCTCGTACAGGGTTTCGCAGCAGTCAGCGAAGCCGCCCTTCACCTGCTCCTCAAAGAGGCGGAACCGGGCCATGGTGAAGTGCCGGTTCACCCGCTCCTGCAGCAGCTGCATCCGGGCCCGGGTAAACCGCTCCAGCAGCCGGATCTGCGCCTCCAGCGCCTGGCATTCCGCCGCCAGGGAATTCCGCTCCTCCATCAGCTCCTCCGCCCGCTCCCTGGCCAGTTCCGCCGCCACGGTGTAGGCCAGCTTTTCACGGATGACGTCCCCTTTGGCCGTCAGGGCGTCCAGTTGTTCCTGGAGCATTTTGGCCTCCTGCAGGCAGCCGTCTTCCATGTCCTTCAGGTACTGCTGCAGTGTCTCCAGATCTGCCTCCGTTTCCTGCAGCTCCTTCCCTTCCTCCTGCTGTGCCGTGGTGAGATATTCCAGGTCATTACCAGCCTCCCTCCCGTCCCGGGTGATATCCGCCAGCTTCTGCGCCTTGTCCGCTTCAAACTGCGCCAGGGCTTTCTCACGGGTCTCCAGGCGCATGTTTTCCGGAATCAGCTGGCCACAGAGAGGGCAGGTGCAGATGTCGGTGAAGGTGAACACCATTTTGTCGGTTTCGGCCCACTTCCGGCGCAGGTTTTCCATTTTGCTTATCAGTTCCTCGATCTTGCTATGCCGGTCCTTCGCGAGCCTGGTCAGAATCAGCACCTTTTCCTGGGCCTGCCGCCAGTCCCGGCGCAGCTCCGCCAGCAATTCATCGCCGCCGAGGGAAGCGATGATCTCCCGCACTTTCCTGATCTGAGTGTCAATGGCGGCCAGGGATTTTTTGATCCCTTCCGCTTCCGGGTCGCTCAGCATCTCAGCGGGAATCTTGCGGCAGGTTTCCTCGTGGCGGGTCTTCACATCGTCCTTCTTCTTCTCCGTCAGGGAGAGGCGGGTTTTCAGGACCTTGGTGTACTCCTCCGAATCACGGTCCCCGAGCAGCTCCGGCACTTCCGCCAGATCCGGGTTGGCGGCAATCACCTCTTCATCGGTGATGTCGCCGCAGCAGGCCAGCAGGATCCGCCGCCGTTCCTTCCAGTGCAGCTCGTTGAACCCGGCGGGGTTGATCAGCAGCGGCAGCACTTCCGCCGGCACCAGCCGGTGCAGGGTTTTCTGGTAGTCCGTCATGGTGGTGGACACGCCGTTCACCACATATTCCGTGTCGTGGCCGCTGAACACCTGCCGGCCGGTGTCCGGCTCCTTGCGCCAGATTTCCCGGTGGGTTTTGCGCACCACCAGCGGCTCGCCGTTCACCTGAAATTCCCCTTCCACCGTGTGTTCCCGGCCGCTGAGAGGCTGGCCCTCCCGGTCCAGGGTCTTGATGATAAACTGGCTGCTGCCGGCGCTGTCCCGGCCGGTGAAGAGGTAGGCCAGGGCGTCCACGGCGGTGGTTTTGCCCGAGGCGTTGCAGCCGTAAAAGACCTTGTTTTGACCCTCCAGTTCCAGGGTCATGGTCCGACCCTTGAAATTCTCGGTGGTGAGGCGGATCAGGCGGATGTCCCGGATGTTTTCGTTCTTCCGGTTATTCATGGGCGCTCACCTCCCGGTGGTCAAACAGATGGGCGATGGTGGTGCCGAAAAACCGGGCGATGCGCCGGCATTCCGTCACCAGCCAGTCCAGCCTGCCGTTGATCTTCCGGATCAGGGTCTTCACGCTGATGGCCAGCACATCCGCCAGCTGCTGCCGGGTGACGCCCCAGCTTTCCATGATCCTCACCAGCCGTTCATTCCTGCGGTTCTGTGTTTCCAATACATCGTCCTCCTCCTGATGAATGTGCGGCGGGATATTTGTCCGCCGCCTTTGTTATCATAACAAGGGGAATGGACACGGTGTAGGGACAATAATCCGTCATTTCAGACAAAATGGTGTTTTATCCGTATTCATAAAGGTGGGATGATAATCCCAACAAACCAATAGGAGTGATGACACCTATGAACTTATTTGCAGAGCGGTTGCGAAAGATCCGGAAAGAAATGGGATTGACACAGGAAGATCTGGCAGATGGCATTGGAATAAGCACCTCAACCATTATCAGCTATGAAAAAGGGAAAACCCATCCCAAGTATCATAGAGCCAGGCGTCTGGAAGAGTATCTGGGAGTATCCATCGACTGGCTGTGCGGGATGGACGTGGAAGAACCGGAAATGATCGAGGTGCCGCTTTACCGCATTCCGGCACCGGGCACCCCTCTGCTGCGGGAAACCAACCTGTTGGGAACAGCGTCTGTGATATTGCACTATGGAGTCAGCCAGTGCCTGCTGGTGAAAGACGACAGCATGGCAGGCTTTGGCATCCGCAAGGGTGACCAGGTGGGTTTTCGACGGCAGGAATGGCTGAGAACAGGCGATATTGCCGTGGTGGATGTGAAAGGGAAAGGTGTGCTGATTCGGCGGGTGAAAATCGAAGACGACGGCCGGATGCAGCTGATCCCTCACTGGGAAGGCCGTCCGCATCCATGGAAGGATGCGGAAGTGATTGAAACGGACAAAGACGGAAAGCTGGCGGGGTGCAGGATCATTGGAAAGGTGATCAGGGGTTAGGCATGGCGTACTGAAAAAGACGATGGAATGAACATAAGCCGGTCATTTGACCGGCTTAATCAGGATAGGCATGTTCCTGGTTTTCTCCCCATAAAGCTTTCGTGCTCACGCATGTACCGGGTCATGATTGTTCATCTGCCTGCGGTCATTATACCCAATCATTCCGCTGCGCATCTGTCGCGGGATATTACTTCACCTTGACGCATTCACGAAGGTTACATTACCTCCGTCCCCATGTAACATGCTAATTTGTTAACGAAGGATGGTAATTTGCTGGGTGGCACCATCCCATTCCAACTGACAACCCAGGCTCTCAGTGACAAAACGCAGGGGAAGCATGGTACGCCCTGGAGGCACTATAAGTGGTGTTACCTGGGTGTTGCCTGCATCAACGGGAACTGGCTGTCCGTTGACCATAGCCATGTTTTTATTGACCCAAAGTTCA
Organism: Bacillota bacterium; assembly: GCA_033549305.1. Taxonomy (GTDB): domain Bacteria; phylum Bacillota; class Clostridia; order Peptostreptococcales; family Tindalliaceae; genus Anoxynatronum. The sequence continues at coordinate 4,875 of JAWSUV010000101.1, forward strand.
ATCACTCGTTCACCCTCGATGATGGTGACCTTTTGTTCATCACCCTTCCAGGTGATGGCAGCCCCCAGTGCTTCGGTAATGTACCGTATGGGCAGCAGGGTTCTACCCTGAAAAATCATGGGCTGAGCGTCCATTTGCTGTTGCTGGCCGTTGACGGAGAAGGCATATTGACCCACGTTCAGCACAATTTCCACCTGGGAAGGTGAAAAAGGAAGGTTGGTTGAAAGTTCATCTCCGGGCACAACCACATCCGATGGATCGGAGGGGGATATATGTTTATACGCAATAACACGAAAAGCATGAGTTCTATTGGGATCCAGACCGGTGACCGTGTATTTCAAGGCTGCAGGTTGATTCAAACGTGTAAGACTTGAAAATGAACTGTGTTCATCCCGGGATTCAATCACATAGTCCAACTCAGAAGCAAACTTGGAGTTAGTTTGCCAGGTAAGTTCAACACTTGTGTTACTTTTCTTCACCGCTTTTACCTGAACAGGAGGCAGTGGACCGGTCAGCACCTTGGTTGCTGTGCCAAGACCAGTTTTATTGCCCACTTTGGCCTGAACAGCCATATTATAATTTGTTTCGGGCAGCAGGCCTGTGACCAAGATTTCCGTCACATTCGGGTCAACAATAGCATAAGAAAGAGGTGTTTCCTGTCCCACAAGTATTTCGTATCCTTCCACCAGGTTGGGAACACTGATTTCAGGCACATGGCTCCATTTCAAAAGCACCGAGGTGGAACTTTGGGCAATGCCGGTGACAACCGTGGGCCCGCTGATGTTTTGCGTCAGGTAGTGAACGGGAATTTCGTTGGAATAGCTGGAGCCATAGGGGTTAAAGACCTGGACGCGGTAATAATAGGTGTTTCCCTCTGCATAGTCAAATGAATCTTTGTATTCTGTGGTGTTGGGTGACAAATCCGCCACCTTGACATAAGAAGCACCTTCTTTTCGGCGCTGCACCTCAAAACGGGTTTCATCATTGGAACGATCTTCCCAGACAAGTTGCACTGGCTTACCCCATGAGTGATCAATCACTGCGCTGACAATTTTTGGTGGTGTGGGAGGCGCCGTTTTCAATGCGGTGATTTGCACCGTGTTGGAGTAGGCAGATTCGCCCTCGTCATCAAAGGCTTTCACCCGGTAATAATAGGTTTCCCCAGGGAAGATGGGATAGGTGGAGTTTTCACTGTCGGTGTAACCAAAGGTGTTCCGTGGCAGCACGGCCACCTGGGCAAAATCATTGATTTCTCCCCGGCGTTCCACGATAAAGCCATGCTCGTTGTCCGATTGGTCGACCCATGTCAGCACAATAACACCCTGTGTTTTTGACGAGGCCTTCAGGTTGGCAGGTGCTTTAATGTTAGCCAACTTAATGACATCGAATATGGGATCATTGGGTTTTAGCTGGTCCAGCACGTCCGGGTTGAGAAATTCATAGGCCCACACAGGCGTTAACAGAGAAGTGAGTAGCAGGAAAACAATTAAAAAGCCGAGTATTTTCTGCAGACAGGATAAATAGCGACGTTGGTTGATAAAGGTTACACCCATGGAAACCCCTCCTTTGAACTGATAAAACCCGACAAGAGAAACGGCAACAATGAATGCTGCATAAGGAATATCAAACCCTGTCGCCTGATATGTAAATACCCTTAAACCCCAAATTGAAAACTGGACTTAGCTTGGTTGACACAATTAAAGGTTACATTACCTCCGTCCCGGTAACATGCGCTGTAACATGTGCCTTTGCCTCCATAGATGACCAGGTCTCAAGCTGGTGGGCGGAGTATTGGGAATCTCTTAACTTGCTGTTTATGAAATTGATTGGTTAAAGCGGCCGTTCAGGTACCCCACCAAGGGGCCAAGGAGCAGGGCCATTGAGAGCATGGGCAGAAAATCTTTCGGGTTGATGGTGTAAATGACCATGACCAGGGGGAGCATATTGACCGTTGACAGCACCAAGCCGTTGAGCAGGTTGTTTTTCATCAGCGTCACATTGGCGACAAAATAGCTGGTGACCACCCAAAACATGAGGATGGACATCATATTCAGCAGCGGCACGCCAACCATCACCAGGGGAATTAAGTCAAGCAGTCCTGCCACCAGGCCGATGATGAGGGCTGTGATTGTTTTTTTTACCATTGTATTACCTCCGTATCAACGTTTCATTTAAAGTGTTATTTCATGTTGAACCCTGTAGGGCTCAATCTTCTTGCCCTTATAGGTAATGGCATTGACTGGACAATTGTGGATGCAACGTGTGCAAAGAATGCACCGGTTGGAATACTTTTTGTCTTTATAAGAGATATTTTGTTTGGGGCAATTGCTTTCACAGGTGCCGCAGGCGATGCAGGTTTCGTCGATGTTGAAGTTTTTTCCCAGTGACTTGGCCATGAGGCTGAAGAGATCTGCCAGCAGGTCAATCATAAACACGGATTCTTTGATGATAACTGGCGTGGTGTGATCAAGTTGCGCCACTGAATGGATGATGTTCGCCGCAGCCTCTCTGAACTGTTTTTCCTGGATTGGTTCAGGCGTGGGGGCATATTTATCCAGGTAGAAGTTTCGCGGCATCTCAAAGGTGGGTGTATGGATGACGCTGTAGCCTCTGCTGTTCAGCTTTTTGGCGATGGATTTAACGCCATGGGCATTTTCAGTCCTGCGGAGGTTGAATAGACCAGGGCCTTCTTGTTGCCGGTTACCGGTGGAATATGCCTTCGTACCCACTGGATCAGTTCGTGGGGCGTGTGCCCCTGTTTTTTCAAAGCTCGTTCATACCCCTGGGCAATGCTTTTTGTGTTGCCCGTACCGCTAAAGTAGATGATGAACACTTTCATTCCAGGCCCTCCATGTTTTTGGCTATTTTTGAAAGCACCTGCACCGTTCGCTGTAGTTCATTTTGTGGGATGCCTTTTGTCATTCCTTGGTGAAGGAACATAAAGGCGGTCATGATTTCCTTTTTAATCTCGTTTCCCTGTTCAGACAAGTGGTAGTTTTTTGTGTGGTCGTCGGCTTGTTCCAAGTAATTTTTTTCCATCAGTTTCTTGACATTCCGGCTAATGTTTCCTTTGTCGATGTTCAGCTGTTTAACCAGGTCGTTTTGTGAAAAACGGCTGTTGGGCCGTGCATAGAAAAGCATTAAAATGTGCAGCTGTCCCATGCCGATTCCATGGGGCTTTAGTTCTTTTTCTGTCTTGGATTTCAACTCTTTATAAATGGAGACAATGAAATCGCCCAGTTGTTCCGGTGAGTCAGTCATTTTTTCACCTCTTTCTATGGTATGTTGTGCACACAACTTTTATGATACAGTATATCACCTGCGGGTTGTGTGCGCAACTATTTTTTATCTTTTTCCCATCAGGTGATCTTTTTCCCTCTTTCACAGCCATTGATTTGAGACACCGGCGTGGGGTATGAGATTCCCATTATGAGTGATACCATCGCAAACTAAATCAAGCTTGTACCACCAAAATGTCGTACATGCAGCAGAACCCTGAAGGTTACATTACCTCCGTCCCGGTTACCGGTTACCGGTTCGTCCGGTTACCGGTTCCGCCCATGTTACCGGTTACAAAATGACAAGAGCCAACCGAGGTTGGCTCTTGCTATGATAGTGCAGCAGCTGTTCCAGTTAATCGCTGTCCTGGTTTTCCCGCATTCAGTTGTTGATGGACCGATTATTTGACACTTGCTTTGAGCACTTCATACCCCAGCTTTTGAATCGCCGTGACGATGGCTTCGAGGGAAACTTTATTTTCGTCAAAGTTCACTTTTGCCTTGCTGGTGTTGAACGAAACATTTACCGTCTCCTTGTCAATGCCGTCCAGCCCTTTCAGCGCTCCTTCAATTTTCAGCATGCAGGATGGACAGGTTAACGTTTCCAACCGGATGGTGGCTGTTTTCACTGAATAATCTCTCCCTTCTTCCATTTTTTCGATTCCTGTTATCAGACATGATAACGCAATAGCCTCATTCCGTTCAGGATCACCACCAGGATGCTCGCTTCGTGCACCAGCATGCCGATGGACATGTTCAACCATTCGCTGAACAACAGTCCGGACAGCAGGATCAGCACCACCCCGACAGCAATGACAATGTTCTGCCGCATGTTACGCGCCGTCGCGATGGTTAACCCCAAAGCGTGCGGCAGCCGGCTGAAATCTGAATTCATCAGGACAACGTCCGAGGTTTCAATCGCCACATCCGTCCCGCTTCCCATGGCGATTCCAATGTGCGCCAGTGCCAGGGAGGGGCTGTCATTCACCCCGTCTCCCACAAAGGCGACGATCTGCCCTTCTCCAATGAGCCTTTTGACAAATGCCGATTTATCTTCCGGCAGCATATTGCCGTGCGCTTCCGTTAAGCCCAGTTCGCTGCCGATCAAGTCAACGGTTCCCTGGTTGTCGCCGGAAAGCATCACCAGGTTTTTGACGCCCAGTTTTCTGAGCTTTTGCAGGTCTTCGCGAACCCCTGGGCGAATTTGGTCCCGAACGCCCATGATGACCTTCAGCTCCCCGTCAACGGAAGTGAAAACGAGGGAATTGCCACTTTTTTCGAAACGCTCCTCTGCTTCTCTGGCTTGATCGCTGAACCTGACATGTTCCTGTTCCATCAGGGCTGCGTTTCCGACAGCCACGCGATGCCCGTTCACCTGCGCGGAAATGCCGCCGCCTTTGACAACTTTCGTCTTTTCCACCGGTGAGAATGATGTGTCACCGATTTCCCGCAAAACGGCCCTGGCCAGCGGGTGATCCGATTCCCGTTCAATGCTTGCGAGATAACCCAGCACTTCCTCAATGTTGTTCCCGAAATATTCTTTTTCAGCGACAGATGGGTTTCCCAGGGTCAGGGTGCCCGTTTTGTCAAAGATCATGGTGTCCAGCCGGCTGAAGTCATTGATGACCTCACTGCCTTTCAGGAGCACCCCATGGCGCGCCCCGTTTCCAATGCCGGCCACGTTTGATACGGGAACACCGATCACCAGCGCGCCCGGACAACCGAGCACCAGAATGGTGATGGCCAGTTCAAGATCTCCTGAAATGAACCACACCACCACGCCAAGGACAAGAACGGCGGGCGTGTAATACTTGGCAAAGCGGTCGATGAAGCGTTCCGCCTCGGACTTTGAATCCTGCGCCTCTTCGACAAGTTCGATGATTTTGCCGAAGGTGGTGTCCTCACCCACCCGGTCCGCCACGATTTGAATGGTGCCGTTATCCAGAATGGTGCCTGCGTAAACATTGGCCCCTGTTTCTTTTCC
>JAWSUV010000102.1:0-6010 GCA_033549305.1 Bacillota bacterium
GGAGAAGCACGGGAGGTCAGCTTCACTTTTTTTGCCAAGGACGGTATTGAAGCGAAAAACTATCCCCTTGAAATCCGGGTGGAGCCGCTGAAAAACGACAACAGTAACGATGCGGTGGTGCAGTTCGCCGGTGTGCTGGTGGGCAACACCGGGGCTTCCAGCGGTACGCCCAAGATCATCATCGACCAGTACCGGATTCCCACGGAGTACGTGGAGGCGGGCAGCAGCTTTCCGCTGACCATCTCTTTTTTCAACACCCATACGGGAGAAGCGGTGCGCAACATCCGCATCAGCCTCACTTCTGAGGGAGATGTATTCTCCCCCGTTGACAGCAGCAACACCTTTTTTATCCAGCGCATTGCTCCCAACAGCCGCGTGGAACGGGGGATCATCCTGCGTCCCCGCCCCGACGCCGGTTATAAAATTCATAACCTGTACGCCGACATTGAATACGAAGACAATTCCGGCACGGCCTACACGACCCGTGAAATCATCGGAGTACCGGTGATCCAGGAGGCAAGGCTGGTGTTCGGCGAAGTGGAAACCGGCATGGAAGCCTTTGTGGGGAACCCCCTGCCCGTTAGTCTGGAGTTTTACAATGCCGGAAGAGGCAAGATCCGCAACCTGGTGGTGAGCATTGAAGGCGATTTTGATACCTCCGATGGGGCCCTTTACATCGGTAACATGGACGGCGGTGCCAGCAATTACTATGACGCCACCATCATTCCTACGGAGATGGGAGAAATGTCCGGGAAGGTGGTTTTCCGGTTCGACGATGAAATTGACCAGCAGCATGTGGTGGAAAAGACCTTCGACATCAATGTGATGGAAATGATGGGACCCCCGGAGGACTTTTTCAATGAAGAACCCACAATGAACCAAAGCGGCAGAGGCAAGCTGCCCTGGATCATTGGCGGAGTTGTGGCGGCGGCTGCCATTGCTGGCGGCTTGTGGTTCCGCCGCCGTCGCAAAAAGAAACTGGAGGAAGTGGAAGACGATGAGTAACCGCGACCTGATTCTCATGGGTTTTGGCAACCTGCTTCGCCGAAAAACACGGTCTGTGCTGACAGTGCTGGGCGTTATCATCGGCACCTGCTCCATTGTGGTGATGCTGTCACTCGGCATCGCCATGGACAGGGGGTTTCAGGAGCAGCTGGCCTACATGGGCGACCTGACCATTATCGACGTGAACAACTACGGTTACTACGAAATGGGCATGATGGGAGGCAGCAGTGGAGGGTCCCAGACCAAACTGGACGATGCTGCGGTGGCCCAGTTTCGTCAGATCCCCGGGGTAAAAGCGGTGATGCCCCAGCGAAGCGCCTACATGAAAATGGCGGCTGGCCGGTACGTGGGCTATGTCAGCATTATGGGGGTGGACCCGGAAGTGATGGAAGCCTTTGGCTTCGAAGCGGAAGCAGGAAGGCTTCTCCAGGCATCGGACAAGGACACCATGGTTTTTGGAAAATCCGTGGCCTACAACTTTTATAACCCCAGAATGAATAACCAGAACCGATATTTTCTGGGTATGAACGGAGACGCGCCGCCGCCCGTGGATATGCTCTCCGCCAAGCTCACCATGACCTCCGACATGCAGTACGGGGAAACGCGGAACCGGTATGATGATGGAAACGACGGTCCGGCGCCGAAAATATACGACGTCCGGGGAGTGGGTATTCTGGCACAGAGCAACAGCGAAAAAGACTACAACGCCTATATGAACCGCACGTCCCTGGAAAAAATCCTGGAAGAACAGCAGCGGAACAACCGGAATGACAGAGGCCGGGTGGACAACAGCCAGTACGAACGGGTGCAGGTGAAGGTGAACCGCATTGAAGATGTGGAATCGGTGCAAGACGCCATCAAGGCAATGGGGCACCAGACCTTCAGCCTTACCGACATCCTTAACTCCATGAAGGAAACGTCGCGCATGATCCAGATGATTCTGGGGGGCATCGGTGCCGTCAGCCTGCTGGTGGCCGCCATTGGGATCACCAACACCATGATCATGAGCATTTATGAACGCACGAGGGAAATCGGAGTCATGAAGGTGATCGGCGCCCGGCTCACCGACATCCGCAAGCTCTTTCTCATCGAAGCAGGGCTGATCGGCTTTCTTGGCGGCGTGCTGGGAATCGGCATCAGCTTTGTGGTCTCCCTGGGGCTTAACCGCATTGGTGCCAGCTTCATGGGACCGGGCAGCACCACCAAGATGTCGGTGATTCCCTTTCAGCTGGCCCTTATGGCCGTTGGCTTTTCCACCCTCATTGGCATTGTCGCCGGCTACTCACCCGCCCGCCGTGCCATGAGGCTGAGTGCCCTGGAGGCCATCCGCAATGAGTAATGTCTTTCAAACTGAATACTTAAAAAATGTCCATGATGGACAAGCAAAAACCCGGTGGCTGCCCGGGTTTTTTGCTTTTTTGATTCCGTTACAGCATGTCAGATTTTTCTTTTGTCACGACCACTTCGCTGCAAAAAAACTAAAGGTCCCAGGAAGAAGGGCGTAAAGTCCCGTGATTCAAAAAACTTAAGCTGGTATAATGAATTCTATGGCAACAGCAACATTCAGGTTGCTGAGTTTCAGCATTGCAGCATATTGATGAAAAACGATAAAAGTTTACAAATCTCAGTATTATGATATAATTCCGTTTAACACCGTTGAAAAAGGGTATTGCGCACTTTACAAAAATGACGTGAGGAGTGTTGCTGTGAAAAAACTGATCAGAGGTGTATTAGGTGTAACAGGCGCATTCCTTATGAGTACAACCATGACAACCGCGGTGTATGCAAATCAACCAGGCTTTGCAGATGTGAATTATTCGGACTGGCATGTGGGCTATGTGCTGACCCTGGCGGAAATGGATTTGGTGAGAGGGTATGAAGACAGCACTTTTCGCCCCAACGACACCATCAGTCAGGCAGAATTTATCGTATTGGCAATGAAAGCCCGGCATTATGAGTATGAGGCAGCAACAGGAGAACATTGGGCTATGAATTACATACGCGGTGCAGAAGCCATGGGCGCCGTTGAATCAGGGATGGAAAACAGGGAAGTATTGAACAGCCCGATCAATCGAGGGTCAGCCGCACGGATATTAGTTCGAACCAATGACATCAAGCCAGGATTTGTGGAAGATGCTGAGATTCCATTTACCGATTTTGACCTGATTCCAGACATATATCAACCCTATGTGCTGACGGCTTACGAAGAAGGCTGGTTATCCGGATACCCTGACGGCACTTTCCGTGCCGATCACAGCATCACCCGGGCAGAAGCTTCGGTGATCCTGACCAAGTCCATGGGCGACCGTGCTGAAGAAACCAGACAGCAGATGGTGGAAGAAGCAGCCCGTTTACTGGAAGAAGAGATGGATGCCGCCAACAATCTGCGGGAAAGCGTTCTGGAAGTGGCTTATTCCCTGGAAGGAACCCCTTACCGACGGGGCGGGTCCAGCCCCAGTGGTTTCGACTGCTCCGGCTATGTGTCTTACATCATGGCGAAGCACGGCATCGTATTACCCCGTTCGACAGATGCCATGTTCCGGGCAGTGGACAAGATTGATTCCAGTGAACTGGTGCCGGGCGACCTGGTGTTTTTTACCACCTATAAGGCAGGCCCCTCCCATGTGGGCATTTATGTGGGAGACAACACATTCATCCATGCACCCTCCACAGGCAGAACCGTGTCCTTTGACCGGCTGGATGATGCTGGATACTGGCAGTCCCGCTTTATTGGCGCAGCGAAAGTTTTGTAAATGAAAAGATCATCTGACTTTGACAGCAAAAAAAAGCCTGGATTCGTTGAAAGAAAACGAATCCAGGTTTGTCTATTATCAGGACACTGATAAGAACGGCTCAGAAGAAAAAGCCGGGAAAAATCATTAAAAGGAGAAGGGTTTTGCCGATTCAGGTTGAATAGAGCAGTTAAGCGGGTAAAATGTTCATGAACGAATTGGCGGATTGCCAGACAGTGGATCGCCACAAAATGAACAACGAAGAGGAGGAGTTTGATGAAAAAGAAAAACATTTTAATTTTGACCGGCAGCCCCCGTAAAAGGGGCAACAGCGAGCAAATGGCAGAAGCTCTTAAAAAAGGCGCTGAACTGGCAGGCCATCAGGTAACCATTTTTAGGTCCGCTGATCATCAGATCGATGGATGTGTCGCCTGCGAAGGATGCTGGAGCAAAGGCAAACCCTGTGTGTTTACCGATGATTTCGATCATCTGTACCCCTTTCTGGAGCAAGCAGATGTCATTGTTTATGCAACTCCTCTTTACTGGTTCTCCTTCCCGGTACAGCTGAAGTCAGCCATTGACAAAATGTACGCCTATGCGGGCAAGCGCAGTCCCCAGCCGTTGAAAATCAGCGAGTGCGTGCTGATGGTCGTGGGCGGAGACGATGATCCCGTTATTTTTAAAGGGATCAGTGGCAGCTACCGGGCCATCGCCCACTATATGAACTGGCAGGATCGTGGCATCCTCGCATATCCAGGTGTTCATGCCATGGATGATATTTATCAGACAGATGCGCTCAAAAGAGCGCAGCAACTGGGCGAAGTCCTTTAGAAAGGGTGACTGAGATGTTTGCGGATAAAGTCGTGATCGTAACCGGCGGTGCGTGGGGAATCGGAAAAGTGATTGGTGAGTCATTCCGGGAAGAAGGGGCTCATGTGTGCGTGATCGATAAGCTTCCCAATGATTATTTTGTGGGTGATCTTGCCGAGGAAGCAACGCTTCGCTCTTTTACCGCCAAAGTCATCGCGGAATATGGCCGGGTGGACTTTCTCATCAACAATGCCGCCCTGTTTATTGGGGGCATTGACAACTGTTCCTGGGATGACTTCAACTATGTGCTGCACACCGGTGTGACAGCGCCGTTCATGCTGGCAAAGCTGCTGAAAGATCACTTTTCCAAGGAGGCTGCCATCGTTAACATTTCTTCTACCAGGGAACGGATGAGCCAGCCGAACACGGAAAGCTATTCCGCCGCCAAGGGCGCGATTGCGGCCCTGACCCATGCCCTTGCTGTGAGTCTGGCAGGCAAAGTGCGGGTCAATGCTGTCAGTCCGGGCTGGATCGACACAGAAGGCAGCGATTTCGAGCCGGCGGACAACACTCAGCACCCTGCCGGAAGAGTGGGGAATCCTCGAGATATTGCCAACCTGGTGCTGTTTCTGTGCAGCGATAAAGCCGGTTTTATCACGGGTGAAAACATCACCGTTGACGGCGGCATGACCAAACTGATGATTTATCACGGTGATCACCATTGGGAATATCATCCAGATCCAGCATAGAACCTTACCGGAGACGTTGGACCCATTATTTGATCATTCAGGATCATTCTTTCTCCCTCCGTTAGGAATCATTCGACAGCCAGGCCCTGCTGCAAATCGTGGATGAGATCTTCCAGAGATTCGATTCCCACGGAGAGCCTCACCAGCCCGTCGGTAAGCCCGGCAGCCAGACGTTCCTCCCGTGGCACCACCGCATGGGTGGTGGAAGCGGGGTGTTCGATGAGGGTATCCACATCTCCCAGACTGACGGCCAGCGTGCAGAGTTTCACACGGTTCATGAGGGACTTGCCGGCATCAAAACCGCCTTTCAGTTCAAAGCTGAGCACTCCCCCGTATCCTGAAGCCTGTTTTTTCGCAACGGCATGCTGGGGATGGGTGGCGAGTCCCGGGTAATGAACAGCTTCCACGGCGGGATGATTCTGCAGGAATGCCGCGATGGACATGGCGTTCAATTCGTGCTGTTTCATGCGCAGCGGAAGGGTTTTGATTCCGCGAAGCACCAGCCAGGCGTTGAAGGGGCTGATGACGCCGCCCAGGTTATTGTGGACCACGCACCGCAGTTCGTTGATCATCCGCTGGGAGCCCACCACCAGCCCGGAGATGCAGTCGCCATGGCCGCTCAGGTACTTGGTGGCACTATGCACCACCACGTCGGCGCCCAGCAGCAGGGGTTTTTGAAAGAAGGGGGTCAGGAAAGTGTTGTCCACCACGGTG
>JAWSUV010000102.1:6020-10092 GCA_033549305.1 Bacillota bacterium
GCACCCACGGTTTTCGCCAGGGCAGCCAAAGAGGCGATGTTCACACATTTCAATCGGGGGTTGGTGGGTGATTCGCAGTATAGCACTTTGGTTTCCGAACTGAGGGCCATTCGCACCTGTATCAGGTTGCTGAAATCCAAAAAGGTAACCTTGGCACCGAACTTTTCCATGATCTGTACCAGAAAATCCCGGGTGGTGCCGTAGAGGCTGTTGTCCGCCAGAATCCGGTCTCCCGGCTTCACCAGGAGGAAAAACACGGCAGAAATGGCCGCCATGCCGGAGCTGAAAGCCAGGGCGGCTTCTCCTTCCTCCAGAGCGGCGATCTTTTTTTCCAAAGCCTGCTGGGTGGGGTTGCCAAAACGGGTATAAATATATCCATCCTGCAGGCCGACCTCCGGATTGAAGGCGTCACGGAACAGCCTGGCCCCGTGGTCCACATCCTGAAACGCGTAAGTGGTGGTTTGGTAAATGGGGGTATTGTGTGCCCCGGTGACCGGGTCACAGTTCTGGCCTGCGTGGCAGCATTTGGTGGCGAAACCCATGGTTTCAGAATGGTGTTTACTCATTGATGGAACCTCCTCTGGATTATATTCTTCATGAACTGATTTTCAGTCATCATGGATCATCGCGTTCTTGACCTATTATATCATGAGGAAAAAGGAATCAAACGGAAACCCGTGGATTACACTGACAGGGTAACTCCATATACAAAGGAATTTTGAAAGGGGTAAACAATGATGGAAGAGGTTCTGCTGACATCCGTGTCGAATGAGTTTGAGGCGGGAATGATTGAATCGCTGCTGGCAGCGGAGAACATTCCAGTACTGAAAAAACAGCGGGGTGCCGGGCAGTACCTGGAGATTTATATGGCAATGTCGACTTACGGTGTCGATTTGTATGTGCCGGCGGATTCATTGGGAGAAGCCAGAGCTCTGATTGGTGAAGGAGAATCGGAACAGCCTGCCCCGGACGAAGAACTGATTCAGGCCGGTGAAGCCCTAAAAAAAGGGCGTCGAACTCGAAGCTGGATCATCCTGCTGCTGGTCTTTCCGGGGCTGTTGTGGCTGCTGGTGTATAATCTGGGAAACCTGATTCGGATTCTGAGGTAGCACAGGAAAATATACAACCTGCATGCACATCGTGCACCTGGGAGCGCAAAAAACCCCCAGCAATGAACTCCAGCAATGCAAATAGAAAGGAGCGGCCTTCTGTGATAAGATGATAGGTAGAAAAAGCCACTCAGATGATTTCTGGAGATCATTGTGTTCGTCAAAAATCAGGTGCATTCAGCATGCAGGTTGGTGAAACAGAGCAAGAAGGTGATTTATGGAAATAAATTACAGAATATTCAGCAAATAATTGGGATGTGATGTGTTCCTCTGGAGTGATAGTAGAGAGGAGGGTATTTACATGAGATGGATAGAACATCAAAAACCAGGCATAGCTGTTCTGCGGGGTTTCATGATCCTGCTCATCGTGCTCGGACTTCTGATGCCGACTGCGGTGGCCCAACAGGATGTGAACCTTGTGATTGTGCCAGTAACCGCCCAAATTTATGTTGGAGAGACGCAGCAATACCGCGCTTATCTGAGTTATGACGGAGGCACCACGCTGGGGCCGGAGGTCACGGATGAGTGTATGTGGACTGCGGATAGACCGGATATTGCTGAGGCAGGGACCGAAAGTGGATCCTTTACGGGGATCAGTCCGGGGGCCGCTTCGATCCGCGCATTTTATACGGAACAAGTCGTGGTGCGGGCGCCCCTGCGGCTGGAAGGCCAGGCCCGTTTAAGCGTTCGGGAACCGGTGGAACAGGTGCGGATCTGGATGGAAGTCATCCCGCCGCTTGCGTCCGTTCAGGTTGGAGAAACGCAGCAGTATGAAGCATACCTGAATCGTTCAGACACCGCCGATGTATTGAATGTCACTGACGTTTCCGATTGGGTGATTGCTGATGACATTGCGACAGCAGCGGGGAACGGACGTTACCGGGGTGACCGGGTGGGCGAAAGCCTTGTAACCGCCAGCTATGAGGGGATACCGCCCGGCCTGACCGGTACCTACAGCGCGACTGATGACGCCATTCTCAGGGTGTGGGAGGAAGACGTCCCTGATGATACGCCCGAAGACCCGCCCGAGACCGAAGACCTGCCGATTGAAAAAATCCTGGACAGGCAGCCGGGATACCTGGTCTGGAGTGAACCCCAGTACATGGCGGCGCCGGGCGATTCCTTTGTCATGAGCTACAATGACTGGAACACGGACGGAAGCTCTGACCGTTATCCCAAAGTCTTTTACTGGAATGAGACCTATGAAAAATGGGTCGCACTGGCCAGTTATCCACTACCTTCCAACGAGGTGCGTGCCCGGAATGATGGAAATTACAGCGGATGGTTTGTGGTGTTTGGATGTATTCAGCCCCGCTTTACAGATGTTGCAGCAGGGTACTGGGCGGAGCCCATCATTAATCGCATGAATGGCCTGGGGTTGATTTCAGGATATCCCAATCCGAATAATCCTGCCAGTCTGGTGCGGCCTGCCGGTGTAAACCGAACCATTACACGGGCGGAACTGACCACTGTTGTGGCTAAAATCCTTGGACTGGCGCCGGGAGACACCCATTTTTATCCGACTTTGACCTACAAAAGCGATTTTGAAAACAATCTCATCCTGCAGGCGAACTATACCGATGCCGATGACATTGCCGGCTGGGCCCGTCCGTTTATTGCATCAATGACCGATGCTGGGCTGGTGAGACCAAAAGGCAGCCGGTTCGCACCGCAGGATGAAATGACACGGATTGAGGCAGCGGTGCTGATCTCGGATGCGCTGCGGGATGTGCCTGGGTTTGGAACCCCTGCGGATCTGTCCGTCTTTACAGATGCAGCAGAGGTACCTTCTTGGGCTGTCGGAGCTGTTGCTGTAGGCACCGTATCCGGTTATGATGACGGAACGTTGCGCCCCAACCAGCCCATCAACCGGGCAGAGTCGATGACGCTGCTCCTGAAACTGTTGAGGGGCCTGGGATGGTAACGGCCATGGACCGGTAAAAGCAACAAGAAGCAACAGCTTAAGAGGGAACCCAAAACATCACTGGTGCCCATAACGGCAATACCCCGGAACATCTCTTTTGATGAGAGGTTCCGGGGTTTTTAACTGACGCAGTGATCATAGTTGGTTGGCGTTATGATGGCTCCTTACTACTGGTTTAAGGCTGCTGTGCCTGGTAGGTGACAGTGACCCTTCTCATGCCGGGATCCCATTCCACCAGGGCGGCATCCATGGTGCGACGTTCGCCATTGACGTAGTCAAGCGTGCTGTCGATATCAGAATAGATGATGACGGTCTCCCCATCGGATTTAGATTCTTCGATCGAATTCACATTGGTCAGCAGCTTCTGAAGGATTCGACGGGTGTGGGCTAAACTGCAGTTTATTCATGTTGCTGAAAATTGATTTTATGACAAGGACGACCTTCGGTTTAGTTTGTGCCCAAAAGGGCTTGCGTTGATCCGTCAGCACCAACCGCATCACTCGGGCATCATTAGTGTCTTTTAAGCCGCGACAGGTTAAATGGGGTCGGGCAGGTTGAATGGAGTCACAGGTGATGTAACCCTAAAAGGAAAGACCCGCTTTGATCTTCACCTGCCGCTCATCCCTGCAGCTGTCGGTTTCGGACGTAATGGCACTGGGCTTTCAGGCAGTTGATGCACTGAAGGCTGGCGTTGGAGAGGGCAGTAAAACGGTCGGCGTGGCGGGCGTGCATCACTTCCCACTGGATCAGAATGGCAGCGGCAACCGCGACCAGAATCCAGGCCCAGAAAGAAGGCAGAAAGAGGTAGGGAGAAAATATCATGAAATGCCCCCAGTTGAATATTCGGCAGGTGTTGCAGCATAAATTTCCAATCATCCAGGACCGGAAGGGACACCACACATTAATGCAGAACTCATCGGAAAAATAAAAGAAGACCACAATCAGATGTATACCACGGGATCCGATGAAGCCGGCGTAGCGGAACCATCCGATAGCAGCCAGCAGAATGGTCCAGAAAAGAGCGGCGCGCAGGGCCCCC
>JAWSUV010000103.1:0-10084 GCA_033549305.1 Bacillota bacterium
GCATTTCAAAACGATATCTTCATGCTGATTGAAAGCTTTGCCGGTAAACAGCCAGCGGAAACCCAGGTCCGGCTCCATAAACTGCTGGGAAACGGGGAACCGATGATGAAAATTATCGGTTACCTGCGGAATCAGTTCAAGTTGATGCTTCGAGTGCGGGAGCTGTCCCGACAAGGCCATACGGTCTCGAAAATGGCAACCACACTCAAGCAGCACCCCTATGCCATGAAAAAAACCTTGGCCTACAGCAAACGTTTCGAGGAAGGGGACCTGGTCCGGCTTCTTAACGGATTTCTAACGCTTGACCGGCAGATGAAACAGGGTTCACTGGAAGCGCAAACCTCTATGGAGCTCTTGATTGCGGATATATGTCAGCCCTGAAATAAAAAAAGCGTCTCTGATTGATTCAGAACGCTTTTTTTTTAAAAAAAATAAAGGTCGTTAGTCATGAGTCCGTTATGCTTTAATAACTTTGTTGATTCTCTTTGTCAGACGGGACAGTTTTCTGGATGCATTGTTTTTATGAATGATGTTTTTGGCGGCAGCTTGCTTCAACTTTTTATCTACATATTGAAGTTTTTCTTTTGCCACATCAAACTGATCCTGATCCAGCGCTTCTTCAAAACGTTTGATAGCAGTCTTTAGCTGGGACTTGATCATTTTGTTCCGGGCGGATTTTTTGCGAATCACACGAATACGCTTCATTGCAGATTTAATATTAGCCAATCAGTTCACCCCCTTATGCCTCATTAACATTCTAACTATACCAAAAGCCATCCTAAAAATCAATAGCTGATTAACGTCAATGAGTGCGGTCGCGTAGATGGCAGAAGTTTCATTGTACAGCCTGTCTGCTGAAACCTGCTTCGGATAGTCTCAATGGCTTGACGTTTATGACCGTTGACTGGGGATTTTCGCGGAAGTGATTGAAAGAGAAGGGACCAGTGTGGTATAATCCCTTCGGTAAGGGGTCTGTTTTTAGAAGGAGGAGTTTCGTTGTCATCAGAACGTCAAAATAGAATTCGTAATTTCAGTATTATTGCCCATATTGATCACGGTAAGTCCACGTTGGCAGACCGGTTGATCGAGACCACAGGCCTGGTCAGTCACCGGGATATGAAAGAACAGCTGTTGGACAACATGGAACTGGAACGTGAACGGGGCATTACGATAAAGCTGCAAACAATCCGGTTGAACTATAAGGCCCTTGACGGCCAGGAATACCAGTTGAACCTAATTGATACACCGGGACACGTGGACTTTACCTATGAGGTCTCCCGCAGTCTGGCAGCCTGTGAAGGGGCGATTCTGGTGGTGGATGCCGCTCAGGGGATTGAAGCCCAGACACTGGCCAACGTCTATCTTGCGCTGGAACAGGATCTGGAAATCATACCGGTGATCAATAAAATTGATCTGCCCAGTGCCCGGATCGAAGAAGTAAAACATGAGATTGAAGACATCATCGGACTGGACACCACGGACATTCCATTGATTTCTGCCAAAGACGGCCTGAACATTGAAGATGTACTGGAGGCTGTGGTGAAGCGGATTCCGCCGCCAAAGGGGGATGAAGAAAACCCGCTGAAAGCGCTGATATTTGATTCCCTCTATGATAATTACCGGGGGGTTATCGGCTATATCCGCATGGTGGACGGAGAACTGAAGAAAGGCATGCGGATCCGGATGATGGCCGGCAAAAAAGAATTTGAAGTCACCGAAGTGGGGGAATTTTCTCCCGGTCCCATCGAAAGGGATGTGCTGCGTGCGGGAGATGTTGGCTATGTGGCTGCCAGTATAAAGGAAGTGCGCCACTGTCGTGTGGGGGATACCATCACTGAAGCCAGGCGCTCGGCTGTAACTCCTTTTCCGGGGTACCGAAAAGTAACACCAATGGTATACTGCGGGATCTATCCGGCAGAAGGGGAAAAATTCGAGGATGTCAAAGATGCCCTGGAACGGCTCCAGGTGAATGACGCGGCTCTCGTATTCGAAAGTGAAACCTCCGCCGCCCTGGGCTTTGGATTTCGCTGTGGATTCCTTGGTCTGCTACACATGGAAATCATTCAGGAACGGCTGGAACGGGAATTCGACCTGGACCTGGTGACCACTGCCCCCAGTGTCATCTATGAAGTCCATAAAACCAACGGGGAAGTGGTCATGATCCAAAACCCGGCCAATCTGCCACAACCTCAGGAAATCCGACTTATCAAGGAGCCCATTGTGAAGGCGGCAATCATGGTCTTGAACGAATACGTGGGTTCCGTCATGGAACTCTGCCAGGAACGGCGGGGAACCATGAAGGACATGGCCTACCTGGATCAGACCCGGGTAAACCTGAATTATGAACTGCCGCTGAATGAAGTGATCTATGACTTTTTCGATGCCCTGAAATCCCGGACACGGGGATATGGTTCGCTGGATTATGAAATGCTGGGATACCGGGAAGCCCAGTTGGTGAAGCTGGACATTCTCATCAACGGAGAACAGGTGGATGCCCTTTCCTTCATCGTCCACACCAGCAAAGCCTACGAAAGGGGCCGTCTCATGTGTGAAAAACTGAAGGATGAAATTCCGCGCCACCAGTTTGCTGTTCCGATACAGGCGTCCATCGGGCAGAAAATCATTGCGCGTGAAACCGTGAAGGCCCTGCGAAAAGATGTCACAGCAAAGTGTTACGGCGGCGATATTACACGGAAAAAGAAACTGCTTGAAAAGCAGAAAGAAGGCAAACGCCGCATGCGTCAGGTTGGGAATGTGGAAGTGCCTCAGAAAGCGTTTATGTCAGTGCTCAAACTGGACAGTTAAGGTCATTTAGAGGATTCTGGATGCAGCCTTTTGAAAGGATCTTTTTTATGGGTGAACCATTAAAACCCCAGGTGCTGAGCCTGTACATTCATATTCCGTTTTGCCGCCGGAAGTGCAGTTATTGTGATTTCTTATCCTGGCCAGACCGGCTGGAGATGCTGGCACCTTATGTGGCGGCACTGGTGAGTGAAATCAGCCAATACCGGGGAGTCCTGTCAGAGCGGCAGGTCTCCACGGTTTTTTTCGGTGGCGGAACTCCCTCTCTGCTGACATCAGATCAAGTGAACCAGATTATCGAAACCATCTCAGCAGCCGGCACTCTGTTGCCAGACGCTGAAATCAGTCTCGAAGCGAATCCGGAGATGCTGACGGAAGACATATTGCGTGGGTACCGGGAGGCGGGTGTTAACCGTCTCAGCCTGGGCCTTCAGTCCACACATGAAGCGCTGCTGACTTTTCTGGGCAGGCACCACAGCCCTGCGGATTTTTATCATGCCGTTGAATCGGCCCGAAAAGCCGGATTTAGTAATATCAGCGGTGATTTGATTTTTGGAATACCGGGTCAGAGCCTGGATTCATGGCACCAGAGTCTGGAAAAAATGGTGCAGCTCCAACTTGACCATCTTTCCTGCTACGGTCTGACATATGAAAAAGGTACTCCCCTTTTTGACAGACTTTTTCAAAATCAATTCCAGGCAGTGGACGAAGACCTCGAATGGAAGATGTTTCGACATGCCATTGACTGGTTGCAGGCCCAAGGATATGATCACTATGAAATTTCCAACTATGCAAAGCCTGGCAATCAGTGCCGGCATAATCTCACTTACTGGAAAAATCGGGAATACCTGGGTGTCGGGGCAGGAGCTCATGGTTTTCTGAACGGGGAGCGCTATGAAAACACGGTTTCACTGGAAGAATACGTGAAACGGTTGAAGGAGAAAGAATATCCTGTGGCAAATCGCCAACGGGTGTCCCTGAGGGAATCAGTAAGCGAAACCTGTTTTCTGAGCCTGCGCCTTCGAGAAGGCATTTCTGAATCAGCCTTTCAGCACCGATATGGCAGATCCCTCATGGATTTTTATCCTGTCGTTCTGCCCCGCCTGATGGAAAAGAGACTTCTGGTGAGGGAAGATGGCCGGGTACGGCTCACAGAAACCGGGATCGATTTTTCAAACCAGGTCTTTACGGCCTTGATGCTGGATGAAAATGCCGAAGATCAGCCAGATGAATCTGAAGTCGCAGGGTTGACAAACGGAGGTTAAAATGGTATTTTGATATCAGGCATTAGCACTCACCAGATGAGAGTGCTAACAAATTAAGTGATATCAAACAGGGTGATCGCTATGATGCTGAATGATCGAAAAATGATGATTCTACAAGCTATTGTGAAAGATTACATTGAATCTGCCGAACCGGTGGGTTCTCGAAGCCTGTCCAAAAAATATAATCTGGGAATCAGTCCAGCCACCATCCGCAACGAGATGGCGGATTTGGAGGAACTGGGATTGATTAAACAGCCGCATACTTCTGCCGGAAGAGTACCATCTGATAAAGGGTACCGGTTGTATGTGGACCAGCTGATGGAAATCAAGCAGATGGCGGACCAGAACCGGGTGCGGCTGAAAACCGAACTGCTGCGGCAATATCATGAACTGGAGCAAATGCTTCAGTACACCTCAAAGCTGTTATCAGAGTTTACCAGCTATACCTCGATTGTCCTGGCTCCTCAGGTAAAAAAGAGCCGGTTGAAGCACATCAAATTGGCGCGGATTGATGATGAAAACATGCTGGCGGTTTTTGTCACCAACACCGGATTAATCCAGAATCCCATTTTCCATGTTCCGCCGGAGTTGACGGGGGATGAACTGGAAAAAATCGCCAATTTTTTGAATCAAAAGTTTTCCGGACTGACATTGGAGGAAATTGAAACCCGCCTGGCGGGCGAGCTCCAGACGGAACTGGCCGTCTTTCACAGCTCAGTGCACGACGTGATGCCGGAACTGTTCCACACGCTGGAGCAAATGAGCGACATTGGGTTGTATCTCAGCGGGACGACCAATATTTTAAATTTTCCTGAATTCAGTGATTTAACCAAAGCCAGAGATTTTTTAACGTTGATGGAAGAAAAACAAGTGATCAGTCAGATGATCACTGATCCGGCGGGCGGCCAGCTTAAAATCTCTATCGGCAGCGAAAATCAGGTACAGCGTGCCAAGGAATGCAGTATTGTCACGGCTTCTTACCAGATGGATAACCAGACAGTGGGATGGATGAGTGTGATCGGACCTACCCGTATGGACTATGCCCATGTCATTGATGTGCTCGACCAGATGAGCCGGTTAATGAACCAGGCTTTGAAAAACAAGTCATGAGACAGTGGGCAGCATGAAAGTAGATCTTGATCGGAGTGCGAAGTGATTTGCTTTGCACTCTCATTATGCAAAAAGCTAAAAGAAAGCGGGTGTCAAGTGGTGAGCAGAAAACCAACGGAGGAATCCCATGAAATAACAGAACTTCATAAGGATCAGGAAGAGCTGGTTACAGCGGGATCCGGTGAAGCAGAAGAAAGTGAACCGGAGGAAGCCGCAGTAACGGCGAAAGATGATGATCAGGAACCGGAACTGAAAGAAGAAGAGCCGGACGAGAGTCCACCGGATGAGTTGCAGCAAACAAAGGAGCGACTGTTGCGGCTGCAGGCTGAATTTCAAAACTATAAAAGACGTGTAGAGAAAGAAAAATCGACATTGTATGCATTTGGCTGTGAAGAACTGGCCAGAGACATACTGCCGGTGATCGATAATTTTGAAAGAGCTCTTAACACTATGAAGGAACGGGAAGATGAGCTTTACACAGGGATTGATATGATTCGACAGCAACTGGTTCAAGTGCTGGAAAAGCACAACATCACCGAAATTGACGCGCTTAATCAACCCTTTGACATGCACCTGCACCACGCTGTTATGACGGAACCCTGTGAAACGGAAGAACAGCAAAACACTGTCGCGGAAGTAATGCAAAAAGGCTACCTGCTGAAAGGCCGTGTGCTGCGTCCCAGCATGGTGAAAGTCTACCAGTCTTGATGCATGAAGATAAAACTGTTAAAGCGATTGGATCTATCATAAAAGGAGGAAACAGATATGAGCAAAGTGATTGGAATTGACCTGGGAACTACCAACTCATGCGTGGCAGTGCTGGAAGGCGGCGAGCCGACGATTATTCCCAATTCTGAAGGAAATCGGGTTACCCCCTCTGTAGTGGCTTTCAGCAAGGACGGGGAGCGCATTGTAGGAGAACCGGCCAAGCGGCAGGCAGTGACAAATTCCGAACGAACCATCATGTCCATCAAACGGCATATGGGGACAGACGAGAAGAATGTGATTGATGGGAAAGCCTATTCACCGCAGGAAATCTCGGCAATGATTCTGCAGAAGCTCAAGACGGATGCTGAAAGCTATTTAGGCGAAACCGTGAAAGATGCAGTGATCACCGTTCCCGCCTATTTCACCGACAGCCAGAGACAGGCGACCAAGGACGCCGGAAAAATTGCAGGTTTAAATGTGCTGCGAATTATCAACGAGCCGACAGCTGCATCCCTGGCGTATGGCCTTGATAAAACAGAAATTCAGCAGAAAGTGCTGGTTTATGACCTGGGCGGAGGGACCTTCGACGTTTCCATTCTGGAATTGGGAGATGGTGTCTTTGAAGTGCTGGCAACCAACGGTAACAATCACCTGGGTGGCGATGACTTTGATCAAGTGCTGATGGAATACATTGCGGATGAGTTCAAAAAACAGGAAGGCGTTGATCTTCGCAAAGACAAAATGGCCATGCAGCGATTGAAAGAAGCAGCTGAGAAGGCTAAAAAAGAACTTTCCAGCACCATGAACACCAATATAAACCTGCCTTTTATTACGGCCACCAATGAAGGGCCGAAACACTTGAGTATCGATCTGTCACGCGCGAAATTTGATGAACTGACAGGCTTTCTGGTTGAAAAAACCGTTGACCCGATGAAAAAAGCGATGGCTGATGCTAAACTGAAACCTGATGACATTGATAAAGTGATCCTGGTGGGAGGATCCACGCGGACGCCGGCAGTGCAGGAAGCAGTCAAGCGCATCACCGGAAAAGAACCCCACAAAGGCGTCAACCCGGACGAAGTAGTCGCGTTGGGTGCAGCCATCCAGGGCGGTGTCCTTACTGGCGAAGTAAAGGATGTATTACTGCTTGATGTGACACCTCTTTCCCTGGGGATTGAAACCCTGGGTGGTGTGTTCACACAGTTAATTGAGCGCAATACCACCATTCCGACCAAAAAAAGTCAGATTTTCTCAACAGCTGCCGATAATCAGCCGTCTGTTGATATACATGTCCTGCAGGGAGAACGTCAGATGGCTGCCGACAACATTACCATGGGAAGATTCGAGCTTTCAGGCATTCCGCCTGCGCCACGCGGTGTTCCGCAGATCGAAGTCAGCTTTGATATTGACGCCAACGGGATTGTCAATGTTTCGGCGAAAGACCTGGGAACCGGCAAGGAACAAAAAATTACCATCACGTCTTCCACCAATTTATCGCCCGAAGAGATCGAACGAAAAGTAAAAGAGGCAGAGAAATTTGCGGAAGAAGACAGATTGAAAAAAGAAAAGATCGAAACTCACAACCAGGCAGATTCCCTGATCTATCAAACGGAAAAAACCATGAAAGAAGTTGAGAACAAAATTGAGCCGGCCCAGAAAGAAAAAGTGGAAGCTGATCTTGCCACACTTAAGAAAGCTCTCGAAGCAGATGACCTGGAAGGCATGAAGGCGGGCATAGAAGCCGTGACAACCGTATTCCATGAAATTTCACAGAAAATGTATGAAAACGTGTCTCATCAGGAAGGTGCCGATGAAGGGCATGGTCAGACCGCGGCGGACGATAATGTGGTTGATGCTGAATTTGAAGAAGTGGACGACGACAAGTAATCAACAAACCGCATGACAGTCCCCTGTCATGCGGTTGTCTTTCGCGAATCGCAGAGAATGGACCGTTGATATATAAAGGGTCCGAAAGATGAGTCTGACGCACTGAAGAGTTAGGGTGGTGAAAAAGTGGCAAAAAGAGACTGTTATGAAATACTTGGTGTTGAGAAAAATGCCGGACAGAATGAAATCAAGAAGGCATACCGGAAGCTGGCTATGAAATACCATCCTGACAGAAATCCGGATGATCAACAGGCCGGTGAAAAGTTCAAGGAAGCCAATGAGGCTTATGAGATTCTCAGCAGTCCTGAAAAAAGAAAGCTGTATGATCAGTTCGGCTATGCCGGGCTGGGAGCAAATGGCGCCGGCGGCCAGGGCGGGTTTGGCGGTTTTGGTGGCGGCGGTTTTGAAGATGTTTTCGGTGACATTTTCGATATGTTCGGCGGTGGCGGTTTTTCCTCCCGCAGGCGCAGAGGCCCGCAAAAGGGTCCTAATTTGCAGTATGAAATGACCATTACCTTCGAAGAGGCGGTTTTTGGCAAGGAAAAAACCATACAGGTAAACAAGCAGGATATCTGTGACCACTGTGGCGGCAGCGGGGCGGAACCCGGAACAGACACCAGCACCTGCACTCACTGCAACGGAACTGGAGAAGTCCGGTTTACCCAGCGTACGCCGCTGGGACAGATCGTTAATGTCCGACCCTGTGATCACTGTCATGGAGAGGGCAAGATTATTGAAACACATTGCTCGGAATGCGGCGGCAGCGGTAAAGTCCGGAAAAAGAAAAAAATTACTGTAAACATTCCGCCAGGTGTAGACAACGGTTCTATCATCAATGTACCTGGTGAAGGAGCCCCAGGGGAAAAAGGGGGTCCTCCCGGTGATCTCTATGTGGTGTTAACGGTAAAACCACATTCCCTGTTTGTCCGGGAAGGAAATGACATTATCTGTGACGTACCCATCACCTTTGTCCAGGCGACCTTAGGTGATACCATTGAAGTGCCTACTCTGGAAGGAAAAGTGAAACATAAAATTCCGGAAGGCACACAGAGCGGTACCGTGTTTCGCATGAAAGGAAAGGGGGTTGCCAATCCCCGTGGATTCGGCAAAGGCGACCAGTATGTGAAAGTCAATATTGAAACCCCGAAAAACCTGACTGAAGAACAGAAGGACCTGTTGCGTAAGTTTGCTTCCTGCAGCCATGAGGATTCCCACGAACAGCGAAAATCTTTTTTTGGAAAAGTGAAAGAAATGTTTAACATATAGGGTATCATTCACTGCATAGGGATGGAAAGGATGGGTGCGATGAAGTGGATTGAGGTTTCCGTTAAAACCACCACTAGTGCAGTGGAAGCAGTGGCGAACGTGCTATACGACGCCGGTGTCAATGGTGTTGCCATTGAGGATCCGCGGGATCTCGAGTTGCTTGATCGCGGTGACGACGCATGGGAATTAGTGGATGAAACCCTGACTGACAGTTATTATGAAGGCGCTGTGGTAAAAGGATATCTGCCGGATACCGCAGAGGTTGCGGTACAGGTGGATCTGATCCGAAAAGCTGTGAAGCTGTTACCCAGCTTTGGTCTGGATATTGGCTCCGGTGAAGTGGCCATGCAGCCGTTGGATGAAGAGGACTGGAGCGAAGAATGGAAGAAATATTTCAAACCCCAGAAACCAGGAAAGCGGATTGTGATCAAGCCCACCTGGGAAGACTATCAGGCTGTCGGTGACGATCTGATTCTCGAACTGGACCCCGGAATGGCTTTTGGGACCGGTACACATGAAACCACAGTTCTTTGTCTGCAGGAACTTGAAAAAAGTGTTAACGATAATACCATTGTTCTGGATATCGGATGCGGCAGTGGTATTTTGGCAATTGCAGCGGCGCTGTTGGGTTGCCGAAAAGCGATCGGAGTGGATCTGGATCCGGTTGCTGTGGAAGTATCAACGCGGAATGCCAGCCTCAACAATGTGAGGGATATTGTGGAAATCCGTCAGGGGAATCTCATGGATGTGGTGGAGGAGAAGGTGGATCTGCTGGTTTCCAACATTATTGCAGAGATCATCGTAAAAATGTGTCCCGATATACACCGCTATTTACTTCCGGGAGGGAAATGGATTGCTTCCGGTATAATCAACGAGAAAATTTCAGTAGTGGAAAAAGCGATGGTCGATGCCGGGCTGCTGCTGACGGAAACACGCTCTATGGGAGACTGGGCAGTCATTTCAGCGGTTATACCGGCTGAACAGAAAGGATAAGACCCTTGATCCATCAGGACCTGCTGGCTGAGGGGTCCTTTCTTTCCGTTTTT
>JAWSUV010000104.1:0-10028 GCA_033549305.1 Bacillota bacterium
CAGCATGGCAGAAGATAATATCACCACTGCGAAAGGCGCCTCCCCATAGATTCGCGGCATCCAAAAATGGAATGGCACCATACCTGCTTTCATTCCCAGTCCTGTCAGCAGAAAAAACGCGATAAAATACTTTATAGTGCCCATTTCACTGAACCGGGCTGCCAGATGAATCCATTCAGCTGTACCGGTATAAGCCACCAGGAGCAGGATTCCACTTAACACCAGCAACCCCCCTATGATGCCCATATACAGGTAGACGAATCCCGCCTCCAGCTGCTCTTCTCCGCGGTGATAAACCATCAGGGCATAAGAGCCAAAGGTCATGATTTCAAAAAATAGAAAGAAACTGAGAAAATCGCCGGCCAGGAAAGCACCGATTGTCGCCAGATAGGTGATGGAATAGAAGAGGTAATGAATATCTTCCATGCTGTAATAACCCACCAGAAGCCATAAAATACCTGCCATGATGAGAAAAGGATAACTCAGAAGATCAATGCTAAAAAACATGCCCTGACCAAAAACGCCTCCCAGACGATAGCTTATGGGTTCCTGAATGATTTCCGGGTAAGTGGACGCCAGTATCAGGGTATTCACCAAAATGAAGCCCTTGGCAGTGTTGCGCCGCACCTGCCTCGGCTGCTGGCTGGGCATAACCCTGGGGATGATAATTTCCACCACCAGAAAGATCATGACCAGCAGCGGCAGACCGATTTGAACCATGAGGCGGGTGATGTTCAAGTCAGCCCCTCCTGTTCATCGAAGTATTCCATTCATATCCATCTCATACCACCCAAATACGTCGCGTTATCATCATTCCGTCATTTCATCCATGTTCAATCATCACGCATCCGCGTCAGGGCAATCATAATCATTTTCTGTCAGTTGGTTTCCTGTTTTTTCTTTCGACATCTCCAGTCGATTTCCTGCTTTATCCATCAGTATATTTAACTTAGACCGATGGGTCTCACAAAGGATCATAAAAAAGTGCCGTATCGATTAATACGGCACCCGTCGTTTCCACAGGCAGCATCATGAAGGGTGATCCTTCGTACCAGGAAGTGATCTATCGGAATAGTTCTTCCACTTCCATCAGGTCCAGATCCACAGCATGAACAATCCCCGTCACATCCGCAGCTTCCCGGGTGAGAGCAACGATGTCATCACGATCAATCCTTTCCAGGCTGTATTTCCTGCACAGAGACATCAGTTGCTGCACCCCGGTGCTGACACGCTGTACATAATTGTAAGCTCCAATGCCGCCCGGAGCAAGCGTCAACGCCTCTTCCCCAAATCGGCCTTTCAGTTCGTTCAGGCAGCTGAAGGTGACATCACCGGATTTCGCCAGGGTTTCTGCAACCATGGCAGCGGCCATCGGTGCCCGCCCGAGACCAATGAGTTTTACATGGGGAGCTCCCATGGCCAGGCCTTTGAATACCTGATCCTCGAAGGCAAATCCACCAGCCATGACCACTGCCGGCAAATGCATCTTCTTACCGACCATTTTTTCGCACACCTGACGAACAATTGTTTCCAGATAAACCGTCGGATACCCCCACTCATTCATCATTCTGAGGGGACTGTTTCCGGTACCGCCGCCGGCACCGTCCAGCGTGACCATATCCACCCCTGCCTGCGAAGCGATCAACAGGGTTCTGGCAATATCCGCCGGTCGATAAGGCCCCATTTTTACGGAAACATACTTGGCTCCCTTTTTCCGCAACGTCTCCACTCTGCGCGCAAAAGATTCCGGTTCCCATTCCGGATTCTGGCCAACTTTATAAAAAGGAGCCCCCTGTCCTTTTTGATAGGCTGACGCCACCTCCGGATCCTCCGGATCAGGGTAAACATCATACCCCATTTCTTTCATACTCAGGGCTTTCTCGAGAGAGGGCAGCTGACCCATCATTTGAACTCCCTTAGCTCCCTGCCCGATTTTCAGTTCCGCAGCTTCCAATCCAAGTTCTTCAATGGCATAGTCCAGTAATCCCAGCCGTTCATCATCCGTATTGGCCTGCAGGAAAAGTGCACCGTATCCTTCGTTGTAGCGATAGAAAGCTTCCAGTCTTTCCTTCATCTGAGGAAGCTGTACGACACGCCCCTGTTTAATGACAGCTCCAGGATCAGTGGTTGGCATATCCTCACCAATGACTGCGATGACGCCTGCAAGCGCTGCACCTGTGTAATATCCCTGCCAATTGAGTTTAGCAATGGCCGGAAAGACGTATGGCGCTTTCAATTTAATCGGATCCGGTCCATTCCCCACGGTTGTGGTAAGATTGGCGGCAGTATAACCTGTCTGGCCGGTATCACTTCCAAAACTGCCGTAACAGCGTCCATTGATATTGAAATGGGAAAAATCGATGGGGTAATCTTTTTCTGAAGCTGCCTGAGATGTCGCCCGCTGTGGTGGATACAGTACTTCCGGCCCATTAACGGCCGAACGGCCGATCTCACAAGGGCCCGGACAGTCATCAGTGCACACGGTACACATACCTGATGCAGGCGCGTAATCATGGGGAGTTCTAAGCTTTGTCTGACTGGTCATGGATGCATTGTAACGACTAAACGACATCATAGCCACCTCCTGTTTTTTGGGATTATCAAAATGTGTTTTGGATTGTTATTGACATATGCCTATTATATTCTCATCATACCACAACGGGAGCCAGAAATAACTCTCAGTATTCATTTTGACCATCTTTTATGCGTCATTTCAATTGATTCTTCTGAAGATGATCAGTTGAAACAGGTCACGACTACCACATGCATTTTTCGGTGCCGTGGATTACATTTTTCGATCATTCTCTTCAAATCCATAAAAAGGTTTTATCGCGCAGCTCTTTCACTGAGTGTCTGCAGTCTCCGTAAATGATATAATGAGATGAAACATGAATACATCAGGAGGTGGAAACGTGGATTTTAAACAACTGGAAACCTTTGTAGCCATCGCGAAATATCGAAGCTATTCCAAAGCGGCGGAACATCTTTTTTTAACCCAGCCCACTCTGAGCAGCCATATTATCAACCTTGAAAAAGAACTGAAAACAACGTTGCTCAATCGCAGCAGCAAGCAAATTTCGCTGACTCCGGCAGGTGAAATCCTTTACGAATATGCGGAGAATTTACTGTCCCTGAAGACCAGCGCCCAGTTTAAACTGAATGAATACCGGGGTACATTCGTGGGACAGGTGGACATTGCAGCCAGCACCATTCCGGAACAATACATACTGCCGGAGTTTTTATGCCGGTTTCACCAAGCCTATCCAGAAGTCACACTGACGATGTCTCACCTGCCTTCAGAAAAAATTATTGAAGGTGTCCTGTCTGAAGAGTACAATCTGGGCATCGTTGGCAGCCGCAGCACTCATAACCACTTGTCTTTCCATCAGCTGCTTTCCGACGAATTGGCTCTTGTCACACCCGCCACCAGTCGGTATAAGCACCTCCTGAAAAACCCTGCCTGGGAAAGTCTCATAAAACTGCCCTACCTTTTCAGAGAGCAGGGCTCTGGGACACGCAAAAAATTTGAAGCAGCCGTCAAGAAAAGCAAACACAGTATCCGGGAGTTGAAAATTATCGCTTATATCGAAAATACCGAAGTCATTAAAACCTGTATCTTAAATGGGATGGGCGTCTCTATCCTGTCACGGCGTGCCATTGAAAAAGAATTGACAGAAGAGCGTTTTTACGCTATCCGAGTTCCTGAGCTGGAACTGGAACGCAATTTTTATCTGGTCCATCACAAATACCGCTCCCTTTCGCCGATGGAAATTCGGTTTAAAGATTTTCTGATAGACGCATTGTCAGAGCAAACGTAATTTTTCCCATAAAAAACACCCGAAAATAAACACCAGGCATGTCATGATCTGACTGCCTGGATTCATCAGGGAGTTTTGTGTGTTTAAAAGCGGTTTCGCCGACAGCGGCCGCAACCGACGTGCTGATGATCGCCATTACACAATTGATAGTCGCCGCCCTCAATCTTCACGAGATGGCCTTCCACCAGCGAGGCGGCCAGTTTTTTCCGGGCATCATTATAAATCCGCTGAACGGTCGTACGGGCAACACCCATTTGTTCAGCACACTCCTCCTGGGTCATGTTTTCCAGGTCAATGAGCCGGATCGTCTCATATTCCTCCACGGTCATGATCAGTTTCTGACGGTCTGCTTTTGGGCCATGTAAAGGGCCGTAAAGATTGCTTTCCGGCAGTTCACAGACGCGGCGCCATTTTCGGGGTCTGGGCAAATGCAATCACCTCTTATCTGTCATGATTAATCATCGTTCAACTTTCTATTCTTCCATTATACGCTTTAAGGGCCGAATAACAATAACAGAAATAAATCCAAATCTATGTCTGGGTTGTTTACCAACCTTCCGTCCCCGGGGCGCCTTTAAAGGGTCCTTTGATATGTGAGGTAATCCAGCCGCCGTAAAAATTCCCATCCTGTGGTTTCACTTTTTCATCATCCACATAGCAGGCGTCCACTTTTTCGGCATAAAAAGCCAGGTACCCGGTGATGGCTCTGTAAACCGGCACCGGTAATTCATAACTCCATGCAGCTTCGTGGATGACAGTGCAATTAATTTTCAGATTCCAGTAAGTTGCCTTTCCTTTGTATTCGCAGTAGGAGGTTTTGGAGGTTTTTTCCAGATATGTCATGGCAATATCTTCTTTGGGAATGTAGTACACCGGCGGATGACTGGTTTCGAGCACCCGAAAGCTATTGGTGCTTTCAGCGATGGTCATTCCTCCCCCGATGACCTTCACGACTCCCTTAAACGCTTCCAGCCGGGGCGGACGCGGATAATCCCAGACGGACTCAATGGATTTTGTGGTCATAATGGTGCCTCCTTTCATTTTCATCTGTATGAAATCTTGCCCTCAATTTTCAACGAAAACCCTTTCAGGTCCGTTAAGCCAGTCGATTTCAAGGTCTTATCTGAACACATACCCTGTTTCCCAGAGATTCATGCTTAAATTCAAAAAGTCTCCCTAAACATTCCTGACACAGCCAGCAAAACAGATCTCCAGCAACATTTTTGAGCTGTTTGAGTAAAAACCGCTTAACGGGATAAACAATAAATAAGCATCGGATGTCTTTCCAACAGGGGGAGCAGCATTGAAAACAGTCACAGTTGAAAGAGTGATCTCCACACCACCAGAAAAGGTCTGGGCCTTCATCAGCAACTTCGCCGACTTTCCAGGAAACGGCAACACTGTCGTGATTAATCACGCTGGCGATCCCAAGGCATATGGCGCAGGTACGATTCGAACCATTACCAACGGAAACAGACAGTTTGTTGAGCGCATTGAAACCATCGATCCTCCCCATGCATTTACCTACTCACTTCTATCTGGAGCACCGGTCAAAGAGTATCATGGCCGGGCGGAATTCAACGGCCTTGGAAATAAGACGAAAATTCGCTGGTCAGGGACTTTCAAGCCTGCACTGCCAGGCACCGGATGGATTCTTGCCTGGATAACCCGAAAGATTATCCAGGGGATCATCGCTGATCTGGAAAAGGTGTGATGCATCTTCCTGCAACTTCCTGACAGGAATCCCGTCTCTATGAATAGATGTGAAATGAATTTCAACCAGTAAAGGAGTGACCATTATGCGCAACGTTCAAAAATCAAAAAGAGGCTGCATGATTTTCCTTTCAGTGGTGCTGTTACTGATTCCATTGACAGCCGGTGTATCCGCACAGCCAGCTATTCAAATCGAAATTGACGGCCAGCCATTGGTGACTGACGTATCGCCGGTGATTGAAGACGGCCGCACACTGGTCCCGGTGGCACACTTGCTGCGCGCCCTCGGTGCCGAGGTCAACTGGGATGGGGACAGCCGTACCGTGACGATTACCCAGGATGACACCACCATTTTGCTGACCATTGACAGCCAAACAGCCCTGATAAACGGCCAGGCAACGCAAATGCAGGTGCCTGCCCGCATTCTCAACAGCCGTACCCTTGTGCCGCTGCGTTTTGTTGCCGAAAACCTGGAGGCTAATGTTGAATGGGACGGGGTGAATCGTATGGTCCGTGTCACAACAGGAGAACCTGACTTTGTTCTTCGCCGGATTGAATTTGAAACTGTTGATCCGGGTGCCCTGCCTGATGATCTGGCTGCCTGGGTGGAAGAGAACCGGTTGAACCAGGGGATCCACTCTCGTCCGGAAGGTGACTGGATCTATGCCATGGCATCCGGCGGCGAACGGCCCACAGGCGGTTATATCATGAAAGTGCTCACTGTGTCGGAAGTACAGCCTGGTGAAGTGTATGTCGAAGCTGAACTGGAGATACCGGGCATTGAGGAAATGGTGACCATGGCCTTAACGTATCCCAGTGAGATCATCCGCTTTGACGGAACTGGCATTAACACCGTCACCGGCCAGATCCGTGAGCTGCGCCGCGGCCTTCAGGAAGTCACCCTGTATTTCATGCGCGAGACAGACACGGCCTTTTTGACCG
This sequence comes from Bacillota bacterium, assembly GCA_033549305.1. Taxonomy (GTDB): domain Bacteria; phylum Bacillota; class Clostridia; order Peptostreptococcales; family Tindalliaceae; genus Anoxynatronum. Next base: position 6,474 of record JAWSUV010000104.1, read on the forward strand.
AAGGAGAAACCCGCACCTTTCAGTCAAAAGATGTGACACCTGAAGATGTGCTGACTGTTCTTCTTGCCGGCCCGGAATCCGCATCGCTGAAACGGATCATTCCCCGGGAAGTCAAGCTGCTGGGAATCACGGTCGAAGCCGGCCTTGCCACGGTTGATTTTTCACAGGAACTGGCAGATGTGAACCTCGGTGCTGAAGCAGAAGGTGTGCTCGTCAATTCCATTGTCTGGACCCTGGTGCAGCTGCAGGAGATTGACCGTGTTCAGATTGTGGTCGAAGGAGAGGTTATCGAGTCCCTGGCCGGCCATGTGTCCATTGACCAGCCGTTAACCAGATAACATTGACCCTTAAAAAATTCTTACAAAAAACCCCCTTTCCAGGATGGAGAGGGGTTTTTTACAGGATCGGTGCAAATACCCTTAAGACTGACCCGGCAAGGGCGCCGTACCACCGAATCTCTTTGAAGTCTTCCGGTGTGATCTGATGGCAGACATTCAGCGTATCAAGAAAGTCCTGTCTTAATTCAAGAACGCTGGGAGTATTAAACATCCACACCCCGCATTCAAAGTGGAGGTAAAGGCTGCGGTAATCCATGTTGATGGTCCCCACCACTCCGTAGAAATCATCCACCACAAAGGTTTTACCATGCATAAATCCAGGAGTGTACTCATATATTTTCACCCCGCTGTCCACCAGCGTCTTGTAATATGTGCGGGTCACCATGTGTACCAACCGCTTGTCCCACTTATGGGGGGTGATAATCCTCACGTCGACGCCGCCTTTGGCTGCGGAGCAGAGGGCAGTGACCATTTCATTGGCGATGATGAGATAGGGTGTCGTGATATAGACGAATTTTTTCGCTTTGTAAATCATATTCAGGTAGATCGTTTCACTCACGGGCTCATTATCCAGGGGGCTGTCAGCAAAGGGCTGTACGCAACCGGCGTCAATGTCACTATCAAGAGCAGTGCTGTCATCATAAAAAACCTCAGCGCCATATGCATCACCTGCTTTGTCAAAGCCCGCATAAATCTTAAACCGGCTAAAATCCTCTTCCACTCCCCGGAGATAGTCCCACATTGCCAAAAACATAACCGTCAGGTTCCAGACAGCAGGTCCCTTCAGCATGATGGCGGTATCTTTCCAGTGACCGTATTTAACAATTTCATTGATATATTCATCCGCCAGGTTAATGCCGCCGGTGAACCCGGTATGGCCGTCAATCACTGTGATTTTCCGGTGATCCCTGTTATTTTGTCTCAGGGAGAGAAGTGGAATCAGGGGATTAAACACACAGCATTTAATACCCATGGCTTCCAGTTTTCTGTGATATCCATGTGGCAGGGTATACAGGCATCCCAGGTCGTCATAAATCAGCCGGACATCCACACCCTGTGCTGCTTTTTCCTGAAGGATCTCAAGAATCTGGTTCCACATAACCCCCTCTTCAATAATAAAATACTCCAGGAAAATATAATGCTCCGCTTTTTTGAGTTCCTCCCGGAGTTTCTCAAATTTTTCCTCCCCAATGGGCAGATATTCACTCACTGCATCGGGATATGGCGGATAACCCGCAATCTCAGAGATGTAACGGGATTGTATGGCTGCATCCCCATTCATTTTTTCCAGCATTTGAAGGCATTTGGTGTGGATGTCTGTCTTATGCGTGAATAGAGCCGTCCTCACTGTATCATCAAAGTTTTTCATTTTTTCTTGCGTCTTTCGGCTCATTTTGCTGCGTCCCAGAAACAAATAGAACAAGCCTCCGAAAATCGGGAAGAGCATGATGGGAATGATCCAGGCAATTTTGTAGGCCGGGTTGATCTGGCTGTTCACCACCCAGAGAAATGCCACAAGACTCAGCACCAGGCTGGCAGCGTAGAAAAAGGCAAAGTATTCGTTGAAGCGCAAAATAACCCCGATGACGAAGGCCATCTGTCCTAAAATAGATACCACCAGAAAAAAAGAACGGGGCATAAAAAATTTTCGCAGATTACTCTTGCTTCGGTGCCTCACGTCACTCAATACGATCACATCCCTGCTGATTTCATATTCATCTTTCTGTACCATAAATCTATCATACCATAATAAAAGCAGGAAGGCGCAGATGCCCTCCTGCTCAGCACTTTCTTTTACAATGATGCATTCTGCTTCATCCTGTTTATGCCATATCATCAAAGACTTTCTGGCCGTCAACAGGCGTCTGCAGAGCTTTCAAGGCCCTTTCCACCAGACTGCGCCGCAGGGCTTTTTCACTTGCGATTTCTAGATTTGGGTTTCCCAGGGGGTATGGAATGCCAATGGCCGGTACAATCCGGTTGGCTCCTACAGTCAGTGCAATGGGTACGACCGTGGCGATATGGACCACCGGTATGCCAGCCCGTTCAATTTCCTTCACCATCGTTGCGCCGCAACGTGTACAAGTGCCTCAGGTTGAGGTAAGAATCACCGCTCCGACCCCGTCAGCCAGGAGTTTTTGCGAAAAAGCTGTGGCGAATCCGCGAGAACTGCCAACGGAGGTTCCAGTCCCGGTGGTGGAGATGAAATAATCGGCCAGTTCTCCGATAACCCCTTCCCGTTCCAGGTCCCGGAGAACATCCAGGGGAACGACCCGGTTGATGTCTTCCAGGGCATAGGTGCGGTCATATCCGCCATGAACGGACGTGAACAGTTCCGCCGGCATGGAATCAAGACCGCTGATGTCATAAACGCCGTATTTAGTAGAACTGGAGGACTCAATCCGGTCCGGATTGCCCGTCGGGACAATACCGCCGGAAGTGACGATCGCCAGCTTAATTTTCGACATATCTTCGATGGCCGGCATGGGCTCCACCCGGCCAAAATCAGGCATGGGATATTCTGTCTCAAAAGGCTCACCTTTGACTTTTTTGAGGATCATTTCCACCGCCCGCATAGAAGCACGCTTTTCTGCCCAGTAATTCACGCGGATCCCACGCTGGTGATACCCTTCTTCTTCAGGCGGTCCGGCTTCTTCTCCTTTTGCCAGTTTCAGCCCCAAAGCAGCCATCGCTTTGACAGCTTTGGTCATCCCTGCGGCAGAATGACCGGTCTTAATGATGAACAAGTCTTTACGGTAAAGGTCCAGGCCCGGGTTTTCTTCAAACATTCCGGTGACTGCCGGAATGCCCAGCTGCTCTTCCACCGCTTTGGCTACGGCACCGCAGGCAACACCATAGCGACCGGCGTTAAATGCGGGTCCTGTAATGACCAGGTCCGGCTGATGCCGGCTGATCATTTCAAGGACGGCACTTTCCGCTGCCTTCAGGTTTTCACCGAAATAGTTGTCGCCGCAAATCACTGTTGCGACAATCTCAGAACCTTCTCCCAGCGCCTGGGCGAGAGCTAACCCCGGTCCCACCTTCCCCTGTTTTTCCATGGGGAGGATGTCTGCTTTTTCTTCCCCGCCGATTCCGGCAAAGAAGTTATTTAAATAGTGAACCACTTTTATTGTTGACATGATTGTCCCTCCTTTCATCTGGTTAACCCTCTCGGAAACCCGAGAGCATTGATCACTCAACATTTGTTTGTTGGGTA
>JAWSUV010000105.1:0-10006 GCA_033549305.1 Bacillota bacterium
TCACCGTGGACCGCCAGGGGGACAATACCATCCTGGTATATCCAGGTGCAAATGGCGATGTCAGTTTCCAATGGGTAGAGGAGCAGGAAGCACTGATCAGGGAGGCCGACTGGGTCATGATTCAGCTGGAAATACCCATGGAAAGCGTACTGACGGCAGCCACACTGGCTAAAAGACTGAATAAAAAAGTGCTGCTCAATCCGGCCCCGGCTGCCCAGCTGCCGGAAGAGCTGATTTCCCTGGTGGACATCCTGACCCCCAATGAAACGGAACTGGCTTTGCTGTCGGGGGTAAGAGGCATAGAGGAAGGGGCCGAAGTCCTGCTGAAAAAAGGCGTCAGTACCGTGGTGGTCACCCTGGGCGCCAGGGGATCCCTGGCGAGGACCAGTGAAACCATTGTCAACGCCGCCCCGTATAACATTGTAGCGGTGGATACCACCGCCGCCGGTGATGCCTTCAATGCGGCGCTGGTGGTGGCGTTGGGAGAAGGCAGCAAACTGCCGGAGGCTCTGGCCTTTGCCAATGCTGCCGGTGCTCTCACCGCTACCCGTATGGGAGCGCAAAGTTCCCTGCCAACACGAAAAGAAGTGGACCAATTCCGCCAGACATGATACAGTGGTACCGTGCCTGTCAGTGATGAAGGGGTGCGGTTGAATTATTTCCTGAAAGGAAGAAACCTGAATGGCAGAAAACATCAAAGTGATTGCGCAAAACCGTAAAGCCCGTCACGACTATTTCATCGAGGAAACCTACGAAACGGGCATTGTCCTGAAAGGCACTGAGGTGAAATCCATCCGCGGCGGCCGGATCAACCTGAAGGAAGGTTATGCCAAGGTTGAAAATAGTGAGGTTTTCCTGTATAATGTACATATAAGTCCCTATGAACAGGGAAATATATTCAATACTGATCCCATACGGGTGCGCAAGCTGCTCCTGCACAAGCGTGAAATCCGCAAGCTCATCGGGTATGTGCAGCAGAAGGGGTATTCTCTCATCCCGCTGAAAGCATACCTGAAGAACGGGAAGGTGAAAATCGAGCTGGCAGTGGCCCGGGGTAAAGCCCAGTATGATAAACGGGAAACCATCGCCAGGCGTGATGCCGACCGCCGCATACAGAAAGAGTTGCGGGAACGGCAGAAACAGTAAGGGGACGTACTGGTCTCGACGGGGGTTTGGAGTTTTCAGAAGCGAGCCGTGTTTTGTTTCGGGTACACGTTAAAGAACGGGACACCTAAAGATAAACGCAAACGATAATTACGCTTTAGCAGCTTAAGATAGCTGCTCGTCACTACCGGTAGTCCCGCGAACCGGATAGTGACGTCATCTAGCGGGGAACGTCGCAGGGAGTTGCCTTGACCCTGCGTTGCACAATCGGGGCTGGTCAAACCTGAACGCTGTTGCTGGCGGTCAGGCAAGGCGAGATCCAAATCAGCAGCTGCGCTCGGAGAAACTGATGGCAAAGGGCCTTCGGACAGGGGTTCGACTCCCCTCGTCTCCACCAAAAACACCCCATAAGGGATACGGCCACCGGCTGTATCCCTTACTTTATCAGAAAAAACGGAAGTATTCGGATCAAAGACCCTCCGAAAACACCTGCTGGAAACCCCGGGATGGTGAGATGGATGTTTGCACTGATGTTGAAAAGCTTCATGGATTTTCGGCGTTCCTGGCGGATCTACCTGGCTTTCGGTCTCTTTTACCTGCTGGCAACCAGCTATCTCTTTGTCCCGGTTCTTTCTTATTTATTCAACCGGCTGCTGTTGCTGACCGGATCCGGTGTGCTGCTGAACCGGGATGTCTTTCGGATGTTGCTGAACTACCGCGCCGCAGCGGGCCTTTTTTTCCTGGCCGCCATTGCAGTGATACTGATTTTTCTGGAACTGGGAACCCTGGTCATTATCGCTCACAAAAAATACAGTCACAGAACAATTCTTCTCACGGAAGCGTTCATCACCGCCGTTCATTCCCTCCACCGGATCATCGGATTCGGGGTGTTTTACTTCATTCTCATCATGCTGGTCCTGTTTCCCCTGATCGAACTGCCCGTTGAACCCGTGATTGCCGGCCGATTGCAGCCGCCGGCACTGCTGATGGAAAACGTCATGGAAACACCCCTAACCCGAATGCTGTACTGGGGCGTAGTGGCTGTGCTGATGTACCTGCTCCTCCGCTGGATCTTTGCTCTCCACGGCATACTGCTGGAGAAATTGTCCACCCGAAAGGCCATCCAGCGCAGCGTGCTTCTGACCAGAAAGATCCGGCTGTCCCTGCTGCTCAGGCTGCTGCTTTTGAACCTGCTGCTCCTGGGACTTGGCTTTGCGTTCCTCACCGTTCTCTCACGGCTGCCGGAGGTGACTGGATTTCCCATCACCTACCTCCTCAACCAGCTGGTGGTCACCCTGACCGGTTTTGCCGGCTGGCTGTATACCTTAATGCTGATGCCGGTGAACATGATCTACCTGACCCGTCTCTACCACCAGGCGTGCCGACAGTCAGGCTTTCCTGAAACAGATCAGCTGCGTACATACAATTTCCGCTGGATGGAAAAAACCGAGCGCGTCATCCAGCGACTGTTCCGGCGCCGCCGGACACTGCTGGCAGCCATTTTAAGCGTGAACCTGGCCGTCACCGTTTATGGCGGCTATTCCCTGAACCAGGAGCTGCTGTACATCGGGCGGAATGTGTCCATCGCCGCCCATCGGGCGGATGCCGTGAATACCCCGGAAAACTCCCTCAGTGCCATTCAATCCGCCCTGAAGATGGGGGCCGGTGTTATTGAATTCGACGTGCAGATGACCAGCGACGGGGTGGTGGTCCTGCACCATGACCTGACCCTTCAGCGGATGGCCGGGGTCCAGGATCGGATCCCGTACCTGACTTACGCGGAAGTCCAGGAACTGGAAATCGGAAGCGCCTTCTCCTCCGCCTTTGCCGGCGAACCGATTCCCACCCTGGCAGAAGCTCTTCGGCTCATCCACGGTCAGGCGGAAGCCCTTATTGACGTAAAAACCTATGGATCCGCCGGGGAAATGGCCTTCCAGATCGTCCGGGCCCTGGAAATGACGGACATGGCGGCATCCAGTTATGTCCAGTCCTTTGATGATGAACTGCTGCGGGAAGTGCGGAAGCTGAACCCGGACATCCGGATTGGCCAGATCATGTATTATGCCCTCGGAAACCTGGCCCGGCTGGACGTTGACTTCTACTCCATCCAGACAGGCATGCTGAACCGTGATCTGGTACGGCGAGCGAAACAGCTGAATCGTGGCATCTGGGTCTGGACGCCAAAGACCGAAGAGGAGATCAAGGAAGTTCTCCAGTTTGACATCGACGGCCTCATCACCAGTAATGTACCCCTGGCACAGGAGATCATGGGGATGGATCTTTCTGTTTTGCCGGAAGCGTCTTTGGGTGATGCGGAACACTGACCACTGTCAGCATTTGCCCCTGGATGTCACACAAAAATCACAGGCTTGTCCGCTGTATGTCACAGAAGTTGGGTATAATGAGAGTAGATTTTTCGGAAAAGGAAAAAAGTGACAAATCTGGACAACAAAAGGAAAGACGCCCATAAAAAGATCCCGGAAAACCCATCCATTTTCGTATTATATTAACATGACCAATTCGGCTCTCAACGATCCGGGTTCCTGCCCCACACGCCGGCTGCACAATCCCACCGGCGGCGGCGGAGTAGTGCAGCCATCCATGACAGCATGCGGGGTGATAACATGAAAGAAAAGAAGACACTGCTGACACTGGTACAGCAGCCGCAGCACCAGGATTTACTCCTCACCAAAATCAACATGCCAAGGCTTCACGACGGTCTGATCCAGCGCCCCCGCGTGCTGGAGGAATTTGACCGGGTGGTAAAACCCGGCGCCACCTGGGTGGTCGCACCGGCCGGTTACGGAAAAACCATCTCCGTCACGGAATGGCTGCGTTCCCGCGGGATTCCCACAGCCTGGTACACCATGGACGAGGCGGACAATGACCTGGAGTACTTCTGTGCCTACCTGGTATCGGCCTTGGACAGTGTGATGCCCTCCATGTCCAAAAAATTCAGACCGCTGATGGAATCCTTGGACACTGTCGATCCCGGCAGCATCTGCCAGGCCGTCCTCCAGGAACTGGAAGGTTTTTCAGGTCCGCTGGCCGTCGTGCTGGATGATTTTCACGTCATCCGGGAGCCGCTGGTGCACCGGTCCTTGCTCCATCTGCTGAAACTTCCCCGCCTTTACCTTCTGTTGCTCAGCAGAAGGCCTTCCCGGTCCCTGCCCTGGGAGAAAATGGAACAAAAAAGACTGCGCATGATCCTCTCCGACACCCTGCGCTTTGACAATCACGAAATCCGGAAACTGGCCGGTCATTACGGCCTGCACCTGAGCCCCCATCAGCTGAAGGTGGTGGAAACCAGGACGGAAGGCTGGGCCATGGGACTGGCCCTGGCTTTTCGCAACCTGAGGCATTCCGGGAATTCCATGGGACTGCTGGAAACCCTCCTGTACCAGGACAATACCGCCGCCTACCTGACAGATGAAGTCCTGTCGCAGTGGGACGGGGAAACCCAGGAGTTTCTGCTGAAAACCTCTATCCTCGACCGAATGACGGTGCCGCTTTGTGAGGCGGTGACAGGCCGGAAGGACAGCGGCCAGATGCTGAAACGGCTGGCAGACGACAGCCACCTGATCATTACCCTGCACCGGCGGAAAGGCTGGTACCGGTACCACAAACTGCTGGCGTCCTTTTTGAAAAACCGTCTCATGACCATGCAGAAGCCGTTGGCGCGAGACCTGTATCAACGAGCGGCTACCTACTATGAAGCCCGTCACATCATGGACCAGGCGGTTTTGTGCTACCTGAAAGCCCATAATTACGGAAAAGCCGGCAGCCTAATCGAAAAAATGGCTCCCCGGAGGATGCAGGGCAGCAAGCAGATGATGACCCTTAAAATGTGGCTGAAACGCATACCGGCAGACATAATGGCCGCCAGCCTGCCCCTGCTGGTCATTGCCGGCTGGTTGCATTTGATCGATGGCCATCCGGACAGGACACAAAAATACATACGGCAGGCGGAAAGACTGAACCACGATGAAAACAACCACCCGGACATTTGCGGTTACCTGTGGCAGCAGGAGATTGAGCTGAAACTTCTCCAGGCCAATCATGCGCGGCTGACCGGTGATCTTCCTGCAGCGGCCGGTCACATGCGGGCAGTGCTCAACGAAGTCGGTTTTAAGACCGCCTATCCCCAGATCAGCCGTGCCCTGACCCTGCCCGATATGGAACACAGCCTGCTGGCCAGCCGGTATGGCTTTCACGGACACCTTTCCCTGCTGAAAACAGACCAGGGGTGGCTCTTCAACGGAATCCACCGCATCAACCAGGCCGCCGGGTGCGGTTTGTGGCTGCTGGAGGCCGAAATCCACTACGAGCGCAACGAGCTGAAAGAAGCGGTCCCCCTCCTGATGCGGGCACTGGGACAGGCAGAATCGGAGAAGCTATGGGGCCTCTATGTGCCGGCGGTGATCCTGCTGACCAGGGTCATGACCGCCCGGGGAGCCATCCGCGAAGCACCCAAAAATGTGGAAAAAGCCGTCGGCTTGCTGAAGCAGGCCGGCCTGGACAACCAGGTCTGCCGCCTGGAAGCCCTCGGCACCCGGCTGAAGCTGGAGAGGGGGACACTGAAGGATATCACAGCCTGGATGGAAAATTGCGGGCTTACCCTATGCCAGCAGCCCGATGCCGGTTCTTATTTCGCCCATGGGGTCCATGTGCGTGCCCTGATCGACCAGCAGTTTTACCTGGAAGCCTGGCTGGAACTGGAACAGATGCTGGCCTTCAGCGAACAGCAAAACCGGCTGTTGCAGCAGGTGGAATCCCTGACCCTCATGGCGGTCTGTCACTACCACCAGGGAGGTGAACAGGACGCCGTCGCCAGTCTCCACAAGGCGTTGGCACTGGCGCATCCCCAGGCATACTGCCGGATCTTTGTGGATGAGGGCGCCCGGATCTACCCAGTGCTCAAAGCCCTCATTCAGCAGAAGAAAAACGGCCTGAACGGAAACGCCGGCATCACGGACTACGCACAAACCCTGCTGGACGAAACCCGCAGGCACGTGCGTTCATTGAGTAAAGACTTGCCATCAAGGCCAGCAGTGTCCTTTGACGAATTCATTGAACCCCTGACGACACGGGAAAACCAGGTGCTCCAACTGCTGGCCTCCGGGTTGACCAACGGGGAAATCGGTAAAAAACTATCTATCAAACAAACCACGGTCAAGGTGCACACCCGCAACATTTATGGAAAACTAATGGTCACCAACCGCAATCAGGCCATCCAGGTCGCCCGGGAGAAAGGGCTTATCAGGTAGTGCCCACATCGGCATCCTGTACCGAAGAAAGCCGGAGAAACACCGGCTTTTTTGCTGTCCGCGGCACGCTTACCACTCAGGAGCATGAATGTCATGGTGATTCATGATACGATTACACTAGAAAAAACTGTCCATGCTCACAAAGTGAATAGAGAGGAAAATGGAGTGCGATGAAAGCCGGGCATATTTGGACGCTTGATCCCGGAAGGAGCCACTAGCGTAACCGGCCATTTTAGATGGCCGGTTTTTTGATTTCATGAGAAGGAGTGGTGCCATGGAAAAAAACGCATCGAAAAACAGTCTCACAGCATCTGGGGGCAGCAGACAAAAAGGGCTGACTCTGCAAGGCAGGAGTGAGAAACAATGGTTTACAGGAAAGATTCCAAAGTTCGGCTGATCATTGCGCTGGTGCTGTTGTTTGCCTTGGCCTTTGGTCCCGGGATCATGGCAGTTGCCGCGCCGGGCAATTCCGGCAATTCCAACCGGGGCGGTCGGCAGGTTGAAGTACCGCAACCGGAACCGGAGGTAGACCAGTCTTAATTGATGAACCTGCTGGCGGCCTGATGCTGATGGCAGTTGAAACTGGACCGAGTTATACAGAAGACTGGGACGGTCGCGGCAAAGATTCCCTGGATTGTTATCCGGATGATATGGGTGATCGTCCCGAAGGCGGCTGGATCCATTGGGTCTTCAGCACCAAAGGTCAGTCAACAGATGCATTACTGATCCTGGGAGGAACCGGATCCGGCAACTATGCAAAGGGGGAGCCCCTCAACGCAGAAGTATGGCATTTCTACACCCCATATTTCGATCTGGACGGCCTCACCGCAACAATCGAGCTGTACGGAGGTACCCCCGGCCCTGGAGGCGGTCTGGTAATATCCGACTACTGTCCCGGGTTCGAGGAGCTGACAGTCAGCAAGACAGTCGTCACATCCTTTGAGCGTGAGCATTTCTGGGATATCGAAAAGAAGGTTGAGACTGAGAACGGAATCACAGAAGAAATTGATGAGGGTGAATTCCCCAAAATCTGGCTCATCGGCCCGGGCGACGAGGGTGATGAAACGGCGACCTGGATGATTGATGTGACTTATGAAGGATACGAAGACAGCGGCTGGAATGTCTCCGGGACGATCACCATCGAAAACACCGGTACCCTGCCGGCGGTGATCACCGGCATCGAGGATGTACTTGCCGGCTCAACTATTGATGTGGATTGTTGTGTGGAATTCCCCTACACCCTGGCTGTCGGCGCCACCCTGATCTGCACGTATGATGAAGATGGATATTTTGAAGGCTTCAACGAAGTCACGGTGACCACCGAGCGGGAAGAATACTATGCAAGCGAACCGATTGTCTGGGGCGACCCAACCACCGAGATCAACAAAACCGTGAACATTAAGGACATCAGCGATCTTTTCGGCGAAGTGAGTCTCGGCTCGGTTACAGCGCCCAACAATGCCACATTCACCTATGATAAGGATTTTGCCTGGATTGATTACGATGATCAATGCGGCGCAGATCTCAGATTCGATAATACCGCCTCTATTGTCGAGACGGGCCAAGAAGCGAAAGCCACTCTCCTGGTTAATATCCGGTGTGAGGAACTTACGGTTACCAAAACAGCTGTTACTACGTTTATTCGAGAACACTTCTGGGATATCGACAAAAAAGTGGAAACCGATAATGGCTATGAACTTGATGACATTGCCAAGATCTGGCTCTTTTATGACGGCAGCGGAGATGAAACCGCCACCTGGACCGTGGACGTGACTTACGAAGGTTACGAAGACAGCGGTTTTAACGTGAGTGGTGACATCACTGTTGAAAACACCGGAACTGCTGATGCCATGATCACCGCAATCTATGACAGGCTCAGCGGCGTGTTGATTACGGACAATGTGGTGTGGGTGGATGAATACGATGATCCTGTAACCTTCCCCTACCTGCTCGAAGTCGGCAAATCCATCTTCGGGAGCTACGACGAGGATGTGGACTGCAAAGTTGAGGGCTTCAACAGGGTTAAGGTCGTAACAGAAAGAGCGGATTATTGTGCAAAAGCAGCCATTGTCTGGGGCGATCCCGATGAAGAAACCAATAAAACCGTGACCATTAAAGACATCAGCGACCTCTTCGGTGAAGTTGAGCTTGGTACTGTGACCGCTCCCAATGGCGGACAATTCACTTACGACAAGGATTTCGCCCGGGCAGATTATGACGAATGTGGCGCCTTCCAGTACGACAACACGGCCAGCATCGTTGAAACGGAAAAATATGCCGAAGCCAGCCTCAAGGTCAATGTCCAGTGCCTGCCTTTCTACGAGAGTGCATGGGCCAAAGGAGATCCTTCCGTTTCATTCTGCTCAGATTTTCCAAATAGCAGCAACTGGGGCTGGACGAACCTAATAGATGAAGGTGAACACACCTTTGATCTGTGGGCAGCCGCCGCCCAGTGCGACACCAGCAAAGGCACCCTTGTCGGATTGGTACGAGTCACCTATGAAGATGGAAGTGTAGAGGTCGTCTTTGAAATGAAGCCTGGATACATCCTGGAAAAGACCGACGTCTATATCGGGTATGATAAGTATCCGAAACTGCCAAACGGCAGAGACACAGTAGCACCGGGACACTATGTGCGCGGCAGCGACCCGGGGCCATATGAAGGTCCGGTGTATGTCATCGCCCATGCGGTTGTTGGCATGCCTGCGGACATGGACTGGGGACCACCGATGGCTGAGTAACAGAAAAAGCAACGGAAAAGGCACCAACCATGCTGAATGGCTGGTGCCTTTTTTATTTAGAGAGAAATACGTTTTCACGAAAAGCATCTCACTGCTCATCGGACGGGTTGAAAGGGGGCAACTCCTGAACGGAAAACAACGAACAAGCGTTTAATTAAAAATTATTATCAGCGATTGACACACCGTGACAGGGGTAAGGAACAAATAGGAAGAAAAGGACTGAATGATCGATTTCTTGCCGATGGCCGAAATCACAGATCCGCTGGGGGGAAACATCTTTTTACTGAACAGATTGCCGAAAATGTAACGAAAAAATGTTAACAAATCTACCACCCCTCTACCACCTGGTGGCATGTATTGACATATCCTTCATGATAGGTTCAGGGTATGAAAGCATGTGCATCTTTTATATGAAGCATACGCATCAGCAGCAAAAGGAATGCGGTGAACTTCAGGCATAGATGGACGCCTGATCCTGGAGGGAGCAAGTGGCGTAACCGGCCGGTTTTTGGCCGGTTTTTTGTTGGAAAAACAGAAAGTGGGTGGTATGCCAAATGAAACGGAAAACCATGACAGCCATTGCCATTCTCATCGCTTTACTCTTTCTGGTCTCCACCGTGGTGCGCGGCGAAACCTTGATCCGGATCTTTCTGGACGGCACCGAACTGGATACGGACGTCACCCCCGTCATCGTGGACGGCCGCACCCTGGTGCCCCTGCGGGTGATCTCCGAAAACCTGGGCGCCGCCATCCAATGGAACGGCGAAACCCGCACCGTCGACATCACCTCCCCCTCCCGGCAGTTCATGAACGGCTACAGGGAGCAGCAGATGTATGTGAAGTCGGCGGAGGAAGTGAAACCCCTCTTTGAATCCGCTGAGATGAATATTCTGG
>JAWSUV010000106.1:0-9986 GCA_033549305.1 Bacillota bacterium
AACTGATTCAGGTACATCAGGCGGACCAGGTGATCCCGATCGCCACCGCTGCTGTGCGAAATGCCGCCAATCAGGAACTGTTTCTGGACAAGGTGAAGATGGAGACCGGTTTCGATTTCCGGGTGGCCTCCGGGGAAGAGGAAGCCCGGTACGGTTACCTGGGAGTGATCAACACCATGCGGGTGGAATCCGGCGTCATGATCGATATTGGCGGAGCCTCGACCGAAGTGGCCTGGTTTGAAGACCGACAGCTGAAAAAAGCTGTTTCCTTCCCCTTCGGAGCGGTCAACCTGACTGAGCAATTTCTGGGGAAGGAGACCATCACGCCGGAAAAAGTGAAAAAAGTGGAACAGTACGTGAAGAAAAATCTGGCTGAACTTGACTGGCTGAAACCCCTGAAGGGATACCCTGTCGTCGGCCTGGGGGGAACCATCCGGACTCTGGCCAAAATGAACAAACACAAGATCGGCTACCCGCTGGAAAGTCTCCACAACTACCAGATGCGGTTTGACGAAGTGGAAGAACATTACCAGCAGCTGACAAAGGGCACGGTGGAAGAGATCCGGCAGATTCCCGGCGTGAATAAAGACCGCTCCGACATCATTGCGGCCGGAGTGGCACCCCTCCGGGCACTGCTGAAAACCCTGGATTCAGGCAAGCTGATGATCAGTGGAAACGGCCTGCGTGAAGGGGTGTTTTATGAGCAGTACCTGAAGGAAACCGGCAATAACGGCGAATTCGTCACAGATGTCACCTTCCATTCGGTGGACAATATCCTGAAAAATTTCGAGATGAATCTGGAGCACTGCCATCATGTCAAAAAACTGGCCCTCTCTCTTTTTGACCAGACGCGGGAAATCCACGGCCTGGGAGCAGCGGAACGCCGCCTGCTGGCGGTGGGAGCGCTCCTCCACGACGTCGGCATGTACATTGACTATTACAACCACCACAAACATGGGTTTTACCTGGCGCTGAATGCCCGGCTCAACGGACTGCGCAACCGGGAGCGGCTCATGTGCGCCTATCTGGTGGGCATGCACCGGTCACTGGACCTGAAGGAAGACTGGAAACAGTACGATATGCTGATCAACGAAAAAGACATGGAGATCATTCAAAAGCTGAGCCTTTTTGTCAGGATCGCGGAAAAACTGGACCGGAGCGAAACCGGCAGCGTTCAGGATGTCACCTGCTACCTAACAGAGACGGATGTGCAAATCATGGTGAAAACCACTAATTCGCCTGAACTGGAAATTATCACAGCCATGACCTTCAGCAAGGATTTTAAAAAGCTCTTTGGCCGCAAACTCTACATTGTGTAGAGGGATTGTCAGCGACATGCGTTTCGCCTAAAGACTTGACCGGAAACGCAGGGTATGGTATTCTTTTTCCAGCAACTGAATACGGCTCCTTTAATTTAGTCCCGAGAGGCTAAAAAGGCACACTCAATCGGCACGGTCCCTGATCAGCGGCCCGTCGCACGGCACCCCTGGCATTTGCGCCCTTTCATCCTTTTCGGAGTGAGAGGGCGTTTTTCATTGGACAGAAAATGAGGGGTGAAATGTACATCAGGAAACAGACAGAGACAGAGGGATGGCAGTGACTTCGCATCAAAAGAAGGGAACAGGAAAAACCATTTTTTGGATAAGCCAGAAGGGGGACCGCACATGAATCTGGAAAGTTTGGTCGGGCATCATCTCATTGATCCCGAAGATTTATCAATGGAAGAAATGAACCACCTGTTGGATTTGGGCCTTCGTATGGAAGCCCGGCCGGAAGATTTTGCAGGCTGCTGCCGGGGGAAAATACTGGGCACCCTGTTCTATGAACCCAGCACCCGGACACGCCTCAGTTTTGAATCCGCCATGCTGCGCCTGGGAGGGCAGGTGCTGGGATTTTCCGATGCCGCTGTCAGCTCCGCCGCTAAAGGGGAAAGCCTGGCGGACACGGTTCGGGTGATGGACGACTACGCGCATGCCCTGGTGATCCGGCATCCCCGGGAAGGAGCGCCCAGACTGGCTTCGCAGTACGCAACGGTTCCTGTGATCAATGCCGGCGACGGGGGCCACCAGCATCCCACCCAGACCCTGACGGATCTGCTGACCTTGCGGAAATACTACGGCCCCATCGAAAACATGAAAGTGGCCTTTTGCGGCGACCTCCTTTTTGGCCGAACGGTCCATTCATTGCTGAAAACCCTGTGCCGGTTCCCGGGCATGACGTTTTTCCTGGTTTCACCGGATGAGCTGCGAATTCCCCGCCACCTGCGGGATGAACTTAAAAGCAGGTACCATATCCGGATCCAGGAAACGTCGTACCTGGAAAACTGCATTGAAGAAATAGACCTGCTTTATATGACCCGGATCCAGAAAGAAAGATTCTTCAACGAGGAGGAATATGTGAAACTGAAAGACAGTTACATTCTGAACGGGGACAAACTGAAGGCGGCCAAGGAAAGCCTGATGATTCTCCATCCCCTGCCCCGGGTGAATGAAATCGGGTATGATGTGGATGAGGATCCCAGGGCAAAGTACTTTGAGCAGGCGGCCATGGGCGTTTATATCCGGATGGCGCTGCTGTCCGCTGTAATGGGGGTGGAAGTGCCGTGTTAGAAGTGACAGCCATCAAAAAAGGGATTGTCATCGATCATATTCCGGCAGGAAAAGGGTTAAAAGTGTTTGAAAAACTCCGCCTGGACCGGAGCCAGTCACCGGCGGTGCTGCTGATGCATGTTTCCTCCAGCAAACGGGGCACAAAAGACATCATCAAGATCCAGGACGATCTCACGGTCGACCTGCGGATTCTGGGCCTCATCGATCCAGGCATTACCGTCAACTATATTGAGAACGAAGAAGTCGTTGAGAAAATGCAGGCCACTTTGCCGGAAAAGGTCAGCGGCCTGTTCAGCTGCAAGAATCCCCGTTGTATCAGCGCAGTGGATGAATGTGCCGTGCCGGAATTCACGCTGGTGCCCAATGAGAAGATCCGCTACCGGTGCAGTTACTGTGAAGAATTAACGGAGTATAAGCTGTAGGCAAACACCCTGCTGAAAGTGGAAGGAAAAGCCAAAACCTCCCTGTGTGAGGGGAGGTTTTCGTGCTGTATTGAACACGCCGCCGGGATATGGTAGAATTTCAGTGCCATGACAAAAAGGAAGAAAGCGGCGGTATGAATGGAAACAGGACACAAAATCATTCAGAAGGTTCAGGCATTCGGTCACAAGGCCATGGAACAGAGTACACTTTGTTGCAGGAAGTGCGCAAAGGACCTGCAGGTCCATGGGAAACCCTTCTTGCAGATGATGCTGGTTTTTGGAGGAATCATCCTTCTCAATGAGCTGTTTTTTCGTGCGTCCATTAACCGGACACTCTTCTGGCTTGTCACCCAGCCCGTTCCGTTTGTGCTGAATCTGCTGCTGATGGCAGGGGTGGCAGGAGTGGCAGCGCTGCTCACCTCCAGTCTGTATGCGTCAACCCTGGCGGTGGGAATGCCGGCCTTGCTCCTCGGCGCAGTGAACGGCATTAAGTTTGTGGTCAGGACAGCACCTCTCAGCCGGGGAGACCTCACATTATGGCGTGAACTGTGGACGATGATGCCGGTTCTCGTGCAGCTGCACTACACCCGGCACCTCCTGATCGGAGCGGTGCTTGCAGTCGGCGGCGTGATCTGGCTGAAACGGTGGATGCCGCCGGAAAACGCCGGGAGGCCCCGGTGGATCAGCTTTTCCCTGATCGTCACGGCATTGCTGCTTCTGGGTGCGGCACAGATCATCCTTAATCCGGAAGAAGATATGTGGGAAAACGGATTCCTGTATACGTTTATCATGCCCGCCAGAGTCCAGACGCCTTATGATGCTGAAGCCATGATGACGGCGGCGGAAAAGGTGGGACAGATCCTGGTGGCGGAAACGGAGGAAGCGCCAGCTGAGGTGGAGCCCCACGTCATCGTGATCATGAGTGAATCCTTCTGGGATGTCAGCAAACTGGATGTTAGCTTTACCCACAACCCCATTCCTGTTTTTGAATCGCTCCGGGAGGAAAGCCTGCATGGGGAAATCTATGTGCCCGTGTTCAGCGGGGGGACGGGCAATACGGAGTATGAAGTGCTGACGGGTATGTCCCTGCTCAATTATAAAAACAACTGGCACATCGTCTACAATCAGGGCATTACGGACCCCATACCGTCCCTGGCATCCATTTTCAGGAAACAGGGATATCAATCCATCGGCATTCATCCCTATACCGACTGGTTCTATAACCGGGTCAGCGTTTATCAGAACCTGGGATTTGACGTTTTTGAATCCATCGATTCGATGGAAGACCCGGAACTGGTGGGAGAATATGTTTCCGACGATTTTCTCACCGATCGCCTGATTCGCCTCCTGGAAACCAGCACACAGCCTGTTTTTGCCACCGTCATCACCATGCAGAATCACGGCCCTTACAGCAACGAGCGTTATGCGGAAGAAGATTTTCAGATTAAAGTGGAAGAATCCCTGTCACCCGCCGCCGCCACGCTCCTGAATACCTATGCCCAGGGCATCCATCTGTCGGATCGTGCCCTGGGACGGCTGGTGGATTACCTGCGGGAGCAGGCCGAGCCAACCCTGCTGCTGTTTTTCGGAGATCATCTGCCGATGCTGGGGGAAGACCATCTGGTGTTTCGGGAAACCGGCTACATCGGCAGTGAATCCAATCATGAACTCATGAAAGACCTGCGGATGATGACGGTGCCCTATATCTTCTGGTCCAACTACGGCACCCCCACCGGGGAACAGCCGGTGATGAACGCCTCTTTCCTGGCACCCCAACTCCTGCAGCTGGCCCGGAAAGAAATGCCCCAGTATCTCAAGGTGGTGGCGTCCATTCGTGAGGAAATGCCGCTGCTCATGCGGGATCACGGCATCAACGCTTCCGGCAGGCGCGTTTCCGCAGAGACCAGTGAATACCAGCTGGCCCGGGCAAAATACCACCAGGCCAACCTTCTCTTTCTGCAGCAGACACCGGAAGGAGATACCGGGAAATGGGTGATCGCAGAAAATGACAGCTACCGTCAAAGTGTGCAGGAACTCGTCATTCATGAGATCAAACACGAAAACATGACCACGGAAATTTCAGGCGGCCGCTTTGATCCCCGTCTGACATTGCTGGTGGATCAGATACCAGTGGATTTCTGGTGCCTGGACGAAAACACTCTCCTCATAGAGAGCCGGCTGGAACCCGGCAGCGTTATGGTGCTGCAGCGAATGACCACCAGTGGAAACGTGATGGCCGAATCGCCGCCTTTTCGGGTGCCATAGAAAAAACCATTGCGATCAGTGGCTATTCATGCTATAATACCTAGTTGTGTAGAGAAGATACAATTAAATCAAGAGAAACAACTTCTCTGCCCTGCGTAAAGCAGGGCCGTTTAGTCCAGAGGGAGGTGAAATGAATGAACAAGTACGAACTGATGTACGTTTTAAAACCCGATACCGAAGAAGCACAACGAGAAGCGCTCCTAGAGAAATTCAAAGGCATCATTGAAGCAGACGGGTCCGTCGATACTGTTGAAGAATGGGGACTCCGCAAGCTGGCCTATGAAATTCAGAAATTAAAAGAGGGCTTCTATTTGTTGGTCAATTATCAGGCTGGACCGGATCTGAACCATGAACTGGACCGTAACCTGAAGATTGCGGATGAAGTCATCCGGCACATGATTGTCAAAATCGAAGAATAGGATGGTGAGACGATGAACAGCGTCGTTTTAATCGGAAGACTGGCCAGAGACCCTGAACTGAGATATACAGGCACCGGGAAAGCGGTGACGACTTTAACCGTTGCAGTAAACCGAGGATTTGGAAAAGACCAGGAAGCTGATTTCATCCCTGTGGTCGTCTGGGAGAAGCAGGCGGAAAACTGCGCCAACTATTTGACCAAAGGCAGCCAGGTGGGTGTGCAGGGCCGTATGCAGGTTCGTTCCTATGAAGCCCAGAACGGCGAAAAGCGCTATGTTACCGAGGTAGTCGGCAATCAGGTGGAATTTCTAAGCTCGTCCGGCAAATCCGGCGGCGATGATTTTCAGCAGACACGACCGGCTTCACCCCAGCGCAGCAACCAGCAAAATCAAAAGAACGATGACGGCGGATTCAATCCCGACGACATTGACCTGGAAGAATTTGAAACCATGGAAGACGATGAAGATTTGCCGTTTTAGGCAAGACTGCACCATTTGAAAGAAGGAGGGAAGATTCCCATGATGAACAATCGAAGAAAACGGAAAGCACGCAAAAAGATCTGCACCTTTTGTGCCGATAAGAAAGCGGTGCTGGATTACAAAGAAATTGGCCGTTTGAAAAAGTACCTGACGGAGCGCGGCAAGATTTTACCCCGTCGAATCACCGGCAACTGCGCGATTCACCAGCGTGATGTCACCCAGGCCATCAAACGTTCCAGACATATGGCGTTGCTGCCATACACCGTTGATTAAGTCACTTTGGATAGTCTGACGGGCGACCTTCAGGCTATTTTTGCCTGTGCACTGTTAACAGAAACCGGCAAAGGAGCCTCGCCATGAAAACAAACAGACGACCGGCACTGACCCTGCTGGCAGCCCTGCTCATCGCAGCAGTGATGCTGCCGCCCGCAGCCGTCAGCGCAGAAACAACCGGCACCCTGCCGGTCACCATTGTCAACGGCCGCCTGACACACGATCTGGTCTGGGACTCCTCAGACGATGTGCAGCAGCTGATACCGGGAAGCGATGGATGGATGACGTTTCACAATCGGTCCAGGGGTTATGCCCTCGATCTTCCCGATACACTGGCACCGGACATGTCGCTGTCGGCAGTCCGTGCTGTTCTGGCAGACGACACCACCCGGGTCGAGATTTATTACGATGATTTTCACGGGACCGTACACAGCGCACAGGGTTACACGGCTTACAGCCGCGGATTTCTGAACAACCGGCAGGATCACCTGTTGGAAGCAGCGGAAACCCTGATCGTGGACGGCATGACGGTTCAGTTACTTCAGTGGCGCCGGACAGCACTGCCCCGGGCGGAGCTGGACATGCCCTACTATGCAAAAGCCGTGGTTGTCAAAAACAACCGGGAAGTCTACACGCTGCTGATCAAATCGGCGGCACCCCTCACACAGCACCGCCGGATCATTGAGAGCTTCCGGCTGACGGAAAAGAATGCCACCCCCCGGCTGCATGTGCGGTATGAACCGGTGGAACGCGTGTGGAGCGAAGAGACCCAGCGGTTTTACGACCATTATTTTGTGGACAATGAAGACCTGGCCTGGGGCATTTTCGAGCCGGCGGCGCCCCGGAATATGAACCCGCTGTACCGGTTGGAACGGGAGCTGGACTACCAGTTTCGTTTTCTGCTGCTGTACAAGAGCCTGGACAGCCAGTTTCCGATGCAGGAGCTGACAATCGCCCGGCAGCAGGACCGGCATGTTGTGCTGACCCTGCAGACGGAATACATGGACAAATCGGAAAACAACCGAAGCCTCTATGCCCTGCTGGAAGGCGAGCATGACGCGTTGCTGGAAAGCTATGCACAGGGACTGAAGCTATACGGTGATCCGGTCATCTTCCGGCTGAACAACGAGATGAACGGCGACTGGTGCTCCTATTCCGCCTACTTTGCCTCCATGGACACGGAACTGTACCTGGCTTCCTGGCGGTATGTATACCGGTTCTTCGAAGAAGCCGGCGTGGAGAATGTGATCTGGGTATGGAATCCTCACGACGAATCCTTTCCGGGTTTTGCCTGGAACCACTATTTAACCTACTATCCGGGAGACGATTATACGGACATTATTGGCCTGACCGGCTACAATCCGGGCACTTATTTCCCCGGAGAGCCATGGCGTCCCTTCCAAGAAGTCTACCCGCCCCTTTATGGGGAATATGAGCGCCTGTTCAGTCACCCCTTCATGATCACGGAGTTCGGATCCAACTCCTTTGGGGGCGACAAGGCCGCCTGGATCCGCGACATGTTTCAGCAGATGCCCCGGTTTTCAAACATCCGGGTGGCGATCTGGTGGAACGGCACTGACTGGGATGCTCACGGCAATCCCGGACGCATCTACAAGCTGGATGAAACGGCTGAAACCCTGGAAGCGTTCCGACAGGGACTGACCCGCTACGAAACACCGCCGCTGCCGCCTGAACCGGAAGTCATTCCGGAAGGCACTGAAGAGACTGAAATCAACCCCGCGGCGAAAGATTAGCCGGAACGCACCATTGAAAATTCCTGAAAACAGGAAAGGAGAGTGAACCCCATGGCAACAAACCCCGTCTTGACCATTGTTTCCCGGGATACCATCCAGGGCATGAACGTCAAAGCAGCCCGAAAGATGGGCAATATCCCTGCGGTCGTCTACAATAAAAGCATGGAAACCCGCGAAGTTTATGTCGATGAACGCGAACTCAGAAGCCTCATTGCTGAATTCGGCACCAACCGAAAAATTACCCTGAACATGGGCGGCGAAAAAATGTTCGCCATCATCAAGGAAATCCAGAAGGAGAATATGAAGAACCTGTTCTTCCACCTCGACCTGCAGGCGCTGGATGAAAAAGAAAAACTGAAAATGACCTTCAACATTCATGTGCTTCACCGGGATGAAGTGGAACGGGATGATTTCATCCTCCAGGTACAAACCAACGAAGTGGATCTGCAGATGTACCCGCGCCATATGCCGGAGCACGTGGAAGTGGATGCATCTCTGCTGAAGGAGAAGGACAACATCACCTTCGCCGACCTGAACATTGCCGGCGACGAGAACATTGAAATTCTTGATGACCTGGAAACCGTTGTGGCAACGCTGGTGTATGTCCAGCAGGCTGAAGAGGAACCAGCAGAAGCCGAAGAAGAAGAAATGGATGCCGCTGCTGTGCCAACAGTGGATGAAACAGAAGAAGACGAAGATTAATTCTAATAACCGAACGGGAAAACCCTTCCGAAGACTGAAAAAGAGTCTGAGGAAGGGTTTTTTGATGAAAAAATACGGTCAAAAAAAAGGATTTTGGCCGGAGGCATCGAAATAAAACAACCAGGGCAACTGTTT
Organism: Bacillota bacterium; assembly: GCA_033549305.1. Lineage (GTDB taxonomy): Bacteria > Bacillota > Clostridia > Peptostreptococcales > Tindalliaceae > Anoxynatronum. Next base: position 9,057 of record JAWSUV010000106.1, read on the forward strand.
GGTTCCGCAGGCGCGGAACCGCCCTGTGCTGCCGGGAAAACGCTGGAGACAAAAAAGGAAGTGAGTTGCTTGGGTAAAAAGGTGATTCCGTTTCATAAAGCCCACCAACCATCAACGACATTAACAGAAACGCTCCCTCAGTCACAGCTGCATCTGAAAGCCTCCGGAGAAGCCACCCAGATCCGGATGGCTGAGTATTTCAGGGAAGAAGCGAAACGGGTCCGAACCGTGGCGCTGCTGATGGAAGTGGCGGAAACCATCTGCCGGGAAGAGGCGGGCAGCAAGCACCGTACGGAAGCAGCCGGAAAAGAGGACAGGACGCAAGGTCCCTGATGCCCGGCATTGAAACAGAATGAATGAACAGCGCACAAAAAACAGTCCTGGAAAAAGTGGGACTGTTTTTCTTTTTTAACGGAACGAAGAGCCGGCAGGGCAAGTGGGGACAGGGCTTTATCGGAAAGCGCCTGCCGCTGCGGCCTAAAAGAAAGAACAACGGCACAAAAGGGAGACAGGGATTAGAAATGGGAAATATCCTTGTAATAGATCAGGTCGGTGTACATTTCGCCCAAATAAGGTTCGTAGCGAATCCCTGCCAGGGAATAATCCTGCTTTTTTCGGAACGCGAGAGAGGCGAAATTGGGAATGGGGCTGATGATGGTTTCGGCCATGATGGTGTTAATGCCCAGGGGGCGGATATCGGCAATCAGGCGCTTGTAAAGCTCGCTGCCAATCCCGTGGCCTGTCAGATGGGAGCGGATCGCGGTTTTGTCCACCACCACAAAACTTTCCAGCCGCTCAGGGTCAAAATTGGGATGCCAGTTTACTTCTTCAATCCAGCCGGGGTTGTCCTCCAGCCACTGTTCCCGGGTGTAGGCAATCAGGAATCCCACGAGGAGAAACTTGCCGGGAGCCGCAGCGTTTTCAGCCACG
>JAWSUV010000107.1:0-1693 GCA_033549305.1 Bacillota bacterium
CGCCGTCTTTTGCTCCAAAAACATCAACGCCGCCTACGCTGTGATGCTGCTGAACATGGCCGGCGTGGAAGCCTACCTCATGGAAGACGGCCTTGATGCCTGGAAGGAAGCCGGCGGCCTCACCAGCACCTGCCGCAGGTGATAGCATCACAACCGGGCAGGTTGCCCGATCAGGTATCAAGAGATGCAAGAAACTTCTAAATAGAAATGAATGACCGTTTTATTCATGGTCATGAACGCCCGTTGTACCGGAAGGCCGTCAACTCCATCCCACAGGAACCGATGGAAAGGAGTGATGGGCCTGGCAGAGACAGAACTCAATCAAAGAAAGAGGTGGAAGAATTTCGAGTTGAACCTGATGGCATATGAAATAGGAAATACCTGCGTCAGAACGGTTCATTAAGCAAGGAGGGATGCCCCAAATCCTGATGGTCTGAACGGCCTTTAGGCACAAATGAATGACAACTGGAAAGGAGGCCGTGAATACAAGCTGTTTGCCCGAACGGTAAACTGATTACTCTGAGTGGCTAAAGTGATTAAAGCGGTAACAATCTTTTAAGGAGGAGTGAGAAGAGAATGGGATATAGAAAATATGGGCTAACTGTTTTGATAATTCTTCTGATGATGTTCACTTTATTTCCAGCTATTGGGTCGGCATATGAAAATGATACAGATTATGGTAAAGCCGTTGATTTGACAATTGGAGCTGATGAAGACGCTTCTTGGATCAATGGGGGGTACTGGACGCAGTGGCGCTCCGAACAATCGTCAGGTACAGGAAGATTCAACACATACCTATCCTTACAAGCGGGGCAAACTGGTATAGAACGTGGTTATAATAGTGACCGAAAGAATAAGGACATTGAGTACGATGAAAAACCACAAACCAGGTCACTCTTGTTAAGTGATGTTCCATTAGTTCAAATTGATGGTGAAGGTATTTGGTACAGGGAATTTGCTTTCGACGTTAACCAGACAGCTGGGAATCCACACTTGAGTGTTGATTTGTTTCAGATCTGGCAAACTGATGATAAAGATCTTGTGGACGATGGCACTTTCCCAGTTGGTGATATACCCGATTTTGAAGGTAATGCAGAATTGGTATATGAAATTGATGGTCATTATGTAATTGTTGATTACAACATCGGTAACGGCAGCGGTTGGGCAAATTATCTGGTCTTGGTTCCAAATGAAAAGTTTGATCCGGAGTTGATGTATGTAGTTTTCTTTGCCCAGCACGGAGCTGTGGTAGGGCCTGCTGATAATGGTTTTACTGAGTGGGGAGTTCAGGCAGTCGAAAAGGGTTGTCTGGAGATCAATAAGCAGTTTATTTTTGATGGCGTAACGGGGTTCGATCCGAGTGTACCTTTCCCAGGAACGCTGACTGTCCATATTGAAGGAACATCTCTTAATGGTAATTTTGATATTCCAATCGCAGCCGATGGAAGTGGTTCTCGCACATGGTGTGACTTGATGCTTGGTGCTTATACCATCAGCGAGGTTGCCCTGAATGATGTTCCCCTGGGCGACGAGTGGGTTGTTGATATTAATCCATCGCCTGCAAATGTATTGGCCAAGTCAACAACAGTAGTAAATATAACCAACACACTTCAGTCTGGTTGTTTAAAAGTGGAGAAGACCTGGGACAATGAAGATTTTGCACCTGATAAAGTGATCGTGGATGTATATTCAG
>JAWSUV010000107.1:1793-9927 GCA_033549305.1 Bacillota bacterium
GAAACAGCGCAGTTGTGAAGGCTGGCGATGAAGATGACGCAGTCGTCATTGAAATTGAGAACGATCTGGACCTTGGCTGTCTGAAGGTTGAGAAAACCTGGGACAATGAAGATTTTGCACCTGATAAAGTGATCGTGGATGTATATTCAGACGCAGCTCTGACGGAAAAGGTTGGAGATATTACCTTGACGGCGGATGATTGGGAAGGCTACCTCTGCGACCTGATTCCTGGAACCTATTATGTAAAAGAACAGGCAGTAACCGGTTACACAACCAGCTATCCTAACGGAAACAGCGCAGTTGTGAAGGCTGGCGATGAAGATGACGCAGTCGTCATTGAAATCATGAACACTTATATCCCGCCTGATTGCGAAACAGCCTGGGCAGCAAATGGTGATGTACCTGGATCATTACCCTATAACCCAGGCAGAGGTGGTAATTGGGCAACCTATGTACAATATTCATACGAAACAAAGACAGTAAATATCTATGCCGGACAAAAGTATTTAGTTGGAACTGCAACATTGTCGGCGCTGGATAATGAAATGGTTACAATAACAATTAATCTTGATGGAGCTACCTTCTGCGCGAATGGAACGACGAATGTATATGTGCAGGACTATGAAGATGCACCTTCTGGGAATCCTTCGCCAGGTAGATTCAAATGGAAGGAAACGGTATCGGGAACATCAACTTCAATCGATGTTGACGCTAACAACTTCTATGGCATCCATTTAAATGTTCAGTAATGTTTCAATCAATTTACACATAGTTTTTAATCAGTTACAATAAAAACCATATGAGATTTGAACCGGGAGCGTTTCTATGTTCCCGGTATTTTTTTGTGATTTGTACAAGAGTGATAATTACTAAAAGTATCATAGTGAGGAAGAATGAAGTATTGCAAAGGAAGGATGAGGGACCATATATTTGATGGTATTGCTGGATTTATGAATACCAGGATGTGAAAGAATCTGTGCAATTTGCAGATGTTTTTATTTGCCGTTAATTGACTATGGAAATAAAAAGCATACAAACTACTTTCATCCATTTAACGTAATCTTACAAAGATAGCCAATATGATCGCTGTGTCAAAACCAAAGGAAGGGGTAGGTTATAATAACAAACTAATAAGCGTTATTACAGGAGCAGGGCAAATAAGCTAACAAACCTCAACCAAAGAAACAAAAAGGAGGCAGCCATGATTCGCGCATCGGATTATTTTGACCGGCAGGAGCTGATTGATCTTACCTAGGATCTTCTGCGGATTCCCAGTCACAAGGATGTGGAAACCCAGGAGAAAGAAATAGCCGAGTACATGTATCGGTTTTTCAAAAAGCATGAAATTTAAGTTGATCTGCAGCCTGTGGTGGATGAACGGAGCAATGTGATCGCCTTTATTAAGGGGAAGGCGTCTCCCGACGGAAAATCACTGATGCTGAAAGGCCACATTGACACAGTGCCGCCGGACCAGATGAACGAGGCCCTGTTTGGCGCGGAAATGGCGCATCCGGATATCTATGACGGGGAAGTGAAGCAGGGCTATATCTGGGGCCGGGGGGCTGTTGACATGAAGGGCCCGGTCGCGGCCATGATGATGACTCTGGTGGTGCTGAAACGGGCTTCCAGGAGCTGGACGGCGATATTGTCTTTTCCGGTGTGGTGGGGGAGGAAACGAAAAGCGAGGGAATGGAACACCTGGTGGCCTGCGAAAAATGCCTGGGACAGCATGAGATTAAGCTGGACGGGGCAGTGATGGGAGAACCCACCAACTTTAAGTATGTGGCCAGCCATCGGGGGCTGGTGTGGCTGGACATTAAAATCAGGGGTAAAGGAGCCCACAGCGGCAGGCCTGACATGGGAATCAATGCCATTGAGAAAGCCGTGGCGTTTCTGAACCGGGTCAAGGAGGAACTGTATCCGCGGTTGAGGGAGCGGCAGCATGATTTCATGGGCACTTCCGTGATGAACATTGGCACCATCCAGGGAGGCACCGGTCAGTCCACCGTGGCGGAAGAAGCCCTGATCCGCCTGGACCGCCGCTATGTGGAAGGAGAAAGCCTGGAGTCGGTGATCCAGGAGTATCAGGACATTATCAATGAGATGAGGAAGGAAGATCCCACCTTTGATGCGGAAATCACCCGCACGCCGAAAAGTGTGTCGGTGCTGCCCCATCCGCCGCTGCATATGGAGATGGATGAATCCATCGTGCTGGCGGTGAAAGAGGCCATCCAGCAGGTGATTGACCGGGAGCCGGAGATTAAAACGGAATACGGCTGGACGGATGGCGCCCTGATATCCAAGTACATGAAGATCCCCACAGTGGTGTGCGGCCGCGGTGATATCGCCCTGGCCCATACGGAAGAGGAAAAAATCGCTATTGACGATCTGGTGAAGGCCGTGGAAATCTATACCCGTATTGCAGACGCGTTTTGCGTCTTTTAATAAAACTCCGTCAGCACAAGGCTGGCTAATTGGTTACGGACATTCTGAAATCCCTGGTAATCACTGCTGGCAAAAAATGATGGCTACACGGTTAAACCCAACGAAACTGGATAGGAACTGTTTGAAAGCCTCTGGACTCATCCGGGGGCTTTTTGTGGTGATTACATGCAAATCACAAGTGCAAAAACATTCGTTATTATGAAGATCTGCGAGGATAGCACAAGGACATCTAATTATTTTGGCAGCAAAGAAAGAAGAGGTCTTTAAACCCAATTAGATTCAAAAGTCCCTTAACTAAGGACACATGCCACCATTGTTGAATATCTTCATTAAAACGTTTACAGTGATGGACGAGGGGTAATTAAATGATATCAATAATTAATATCAAAATATTTGAATTGATTTGAAAACTCATGATAAATGCATGTTTATTTCCTTCTGGATGCGATGACTGCCGACTTTAGATGGACGCTTCGTCAGGCACGAGCTAAAAAGCGTAACCGGCCAGATTTTTAGGCCGGTTTTTGTTTTTTTAGTCACGTATTGTTGTGTTATTAAACCGTTGATTTGGAGGTGGTGCCTTCCGTGAATGAGTTATTTGTTATTGGGAATGTTGTGGTTGAAAGGAAGGTGATTGTCCGATGGAAAGTTTGTGGAGAAAAAACAACTTAACCTATAAGCGGGTCGCTGTGACGGTATTGATCATACTGATGATCGCGGCCATGATGATTATGCAGATGAATACCACCAGCGCTCAACAGGGCTCATTCCAAACGACCTTTATGGGATTCAGGGCCAGCCAGGGCGGCGGCAATCTAAATCTTGGCTGGACCACAGGAAACCTGGGCAATACCTGGGCGGAAGGCGAATGGGTACCCTACATGGCCATTCTGAACAACGTTCAGGTGAACTATCCTGGTTTGGCGGGTATGCCAGACATTGAAATTTCCTACGACTTTACGAATAAGGGTTTTCGATTTGTTGATCTGATTCGGGGGATTCAGGTCGGCACCACCCAGTTGACAGATGCACAGGGTTGGCCAATGGCAAACGGTTCGGCTTTCCCTATGAGTAATCGAACTCAACTGGAAGCCGCCCAGAACTCCACCGGAGAGAATGTGTGGAACGGATTCCAGCTACTGAATCTGCCTGAAGTACAGGCTCATCGGGCTTTGGACGGCAGCATTGGCTCACCGACGGATGCAGTTCGCAAAATCGTGATCAAGCCCCAGGATTTGATTGATCTTGGATTGCAGAATGAAAATGTGATTATTATTTACTTCCAGCTGCATGAATCACGATCCTTTATTTGGGACAACAGCCTGCAGGCTGGCTATGACCAGTCACCTACCGACAGGTATGGCGGTTATGTCTATGGCGATGAACCTTTTGCCAGCGATCAGCGGCTGGGTTCCGGCTATGTTCCAGGATCCTCCGGACATGCGCAGCTGGAAATTGGCGGTAAAAAGACGGTTCCGATCCCGATTCCGCAAACTCCTCCCGGCACTGTATCCGGTATGAAATTCTATGACAGCAATGCCAATGGGGTCCGTGATATGGGCGAGCCGGGTATTGAAGGTTGGCGAATCTTTGTATCCGGGGTAGTGGATGAAATTGAGTTCAAGGATGACGTGTGGACAGATGCCATGGGCAACTACAGCTTCCCGAACCTGACCCCCGGCACCACGTGGCGGATCTCTGAAGCGCTGCATCCGGATGGGGAAACCAATGGATTCTTCCAGACCTATCCTTTCCTAGGTGCCGCCAATGTTGGGCAGGCCGTGGCCGTGGCCCATAATGAAGCAGGACAGGCGGAGGTTGGCTGGGATGTAACCTTAACCCTGGCACAGCCGAACCAGCATAATGTCAACTTCGGAAACGCTAAAACCGGCGAAATCAAGGTAGTGAAGGAAGACACCTACGGCAACAGACTGGAAGGCTGGGAATTCACCTTATTTGTTGAAGAAGAAGACGAATGGGTGGAAGTCGGTAAGGCAGTCACTGAAAAAGTGATCATGTACGATGACTCGGAAGAAATCTTCGCTCTGTTCACCGACCTGATGCCCGGTAAGTACAAGCTGGTGGAAACGCTGGAAGACGGATTCGCGTTCTTTAACCCGGATGACGGTATTATCGAAGATATCATGCTGGCAGCAGGGCAAACGAAAACCGTGACCTTCGTGAACGTTGAACTTGGCGAAATAAAAATCATCAAGGAAGACGGACAGGGGAACCTGCTGGAAGGTTGGGAGTTCAGCCTGTATCTCTACGAAGATGACGATTGGACCTTCCTCGAAAAGAAAACCACCGATGAAGATGGTGAAGTGATCTTTGAAGACCTCCTGCCCGGCCTGTATAAGGTGGTTGAAACACAGCAGAATGGTTGGATGGTCGTAACACCGGTCAGCGGTGAAGTGCAAATCAACCTGGGAGCCGGAAAAACGGAAACCCGCACCTTCGTGAACACCCCGGTTATTGATTGCTTCGATGAAACGGCGTGGGCGTTTGGCGGCGAAGGAATTGCCGTACCGTTCACATCACTGGGATTCAGTAATTGGGGTTGGACCAACTTAATCAGTGAAGGCGAATACACCTTCGACCTGATCGCAGCGGCTGGCAACAACGTGATCGCCAATGGCGAAAAAGTGGGTGAAGTGGAAGTCATTTACAGTGGAGGTCTTGTCACTGTCACCTACAATGTGTTCACACCTTATGAACTGGCAGAAGCTCACCTGCACATCGGTGTGCAACCGTTGCCAGTTAAACAGCAGGGTCAGAATATGGTGATGACCAATGCACCCGGACAGTTTGAGTTCAGCGGCAATGTGATGAATGTAGGGCCTTTCGCAGGAGACATTTATGTCGCAGCCCATGCAGTTGTCATCTTCCCTTGCGAGGAGGAAGTGGCCATTACCGCTTTCTATGAGTCAGAAGAAGTCTTCTTCATGACAGTGGAGGAATTTGAGTTGATCAGTGAGGAAGAAGAAACAATTCTGCAAGAGGAAGAAGAGGTTGTTCTTGAAGATGAAGAAGTCCTGACACCTGAAGAGGAAGAAGACAGTGTGGTTCCGGATGACGAATCCTTCAACGATGACATGAAAGAACCGGAAGAGGAAGTTGAAGTACCGACAGATGAGGAAGAACAGGAAGAGCCGGGAAATGACAGTTCTGAGGAAGAATCGGATCAACCGGCAGCAGAGGAAGAGGAAGACGGCGGCAGACCGGAAAATCCGGGAGGCCACGCACCTGGCAGAAACCGATAAGCGGTTTGGAAACCATTGAAAATGAATAACGAGTAAGCTGGAGCCCCTGGAGTGATCCGGGGGCTTCTTTAGCGATAAAACCGTTGCCGGGTTGCGATGGAATTTGATATGATACAATAGAGCAGCAAATCCGATTACGAAAGGAAGTCCATTTCTATATCAATGGCTGAATCACTGACTGAAAACATTGAAGGGGGAATATCCATGAAAATCCTGGCCATCAATCCCGGCTCCACTTCCACGAAAATTGCGTTGTACGACAACGAAAAGGAAATCTTTACCCAGAACATCGAGCACAGCAGTGAGTCGCTGGCGCCGTTCAAGGAAATCACAGATCAGTACCAGATGCGCAAGGACACCATTGCCCGGGTGCTGGAGGAGCGGGGCGTGCGGCTGAAAGAACTGAAAGCGGTGGTGGGCCGGGGCGGTATCCTGCCGCCTGTGAAATCCGGTGCCTACCGGGTGAACGAGGCCATGGTAGACCGGCTGCGGAACCGGCCGCTGGTGGAGCATGCCTCCAACCTGGGGGGGCTCATTGCCTATGAGATGGCCGAATCCCTGGGCATCCCGGCCTTTATTTACGATTCGGTGGCCGTGGATGAGTTCGAACCCATTGCCCGGATCTCCGGCCTGGCGGAAATCCAACGCAAGAGCCTGTCCCATGCCCTGAACATGCGGGCGGCGGCCATCCAGACGGCGAAAAATGCCGGGAAGCGTTACCAGGACATGAACCTGATTGTCGCCCATCTGGGAGGCGGCATTACCGTCAGTGTTCATAAAAAAGGGAAGATGGTGGACATCGTTTCGGATGATGAGGGGCCCTTCTCACCGGAACGGGCCGGCAGGGTACCCTGCTATGAGCTGATGAAGCTCTGCTATGAACAGAACGCCAACACCATGAAAAAGAAAATCAGGGGACAGGGAGGCCTGATGTCGTACCTGAACACCAACAGCGCCATTGAGGTGGAGAAAAGGATTGCCCAGGGGGATGAGGAAGCGGAGCTGATTTATGAAGCCATGGCCTACCAGATTGCCAAAGCCATCGGCGAACTGGCCACGGTGGTGGAAGGAAAGGTGGAACGGGTGGTCATCACCGGCGGCATCGCCTACTCGGACATGATCACCGGCTGGATCAAAAAGCGGGTGGCTTTCATCGCGCCGGTGGAGATCATTGCCGGGGAGAACGAGCTCCGGTCGCTGGCCATGGGGGCTTTCCGGGTGCTCAAGGGGGAAGAAGTCGCCCTGGAGTATGATCTGGACTAAGGCACCCAGGCCGGGTTCCCACGGAACCAGGAATCATCGAAAAAGCTGATCAATGCATCAATAAAATAAACGCTGTCGGTATGCTAGAATACCAACAGCGGTTTTTTTAATGGGAACTTAGTTTATTTATCCTTCAGAGATGAATCTATGGAGTGGACGTCTGGAAGATGTCCGCGCCCACCTGTTCAAACCCCGCCCGGCGGCCGGTGTCTTCAAAGACAACCGTTCCCTGGGCATCTTTCAGTGTCAGGTGAATCTCCGCATCAATGCTTTCAAGGATTTCGCGATCCATCAGGCCGTTTTTGGGCGCCTTCAGCATGCCGCTTTTTTCACAGGATGCCTGAATCTCCAGGGTATGGCGGCGGTCCTGCAGGGTGACGGACAGGGAATTATCCTGCACCTTTAAGTGCCTGATGGCGGACCCGGTGTGGGTGGCGAAGCGGTAGAAGCGGTCTTCGATCCGCAAAAAAGCGATGTGGCCGATGAAGTGCTTGCCCAGCCAGGGGATCTTGGCGATGGAAAACATGACGGAGACGCCGCCGGTGATAAAATGGTTGGACTGCAGCCAGATCCAGGCTTCCGGGAAGGAACGGCCCCAGTCCTTCTCGATATAGCCATACCCATGCTGAAAGCTTCGTTCCGCCTTGTCCCATTTCAGGGACCCGCTGATTTCGTGATGGATGTTGACCACATCGTGATAACATTCCATGAAAGGATTAAAGGAAAAAGGGCCCATGATTCCCGGATTCAGGAAGGTGCGGGGAAACGGGACGATGCTGCTGAAACTCAGGGTGCCGTGCAGGTGCAGCTGTTGGCTGAACAGACTTAGCTGCATCATGGAATCGGAGAAAAAATTATCGCCGATGCTGATCTCAAAGACCGAATCGGAATAATGGAAGTTGCTTAGGGGATACCGGATATAGTGGGTTTCGCCATTAAGGCCGTCGATCACCTGAATGAATGCATGCGACTCATCAGGCTTCTTTCCGTGTGAAATGCCGGGGATCACTGCCAGCACCTGCTGCTGGTCGCCGCTGACCAGTTTGAAATACCAGCCTTCAAAATAACGGCAGGTTTTGTTTTTCCCCTGAAAGGCTGGCGGATTCCAGATTTTTCTCAGTGAATACATGGTGTCACCCCTATCCTTCCAGTAGTTGAATGGC
>JAWSUV010000108.1:0-9867 GCA_033549305.1 Bacillota bacterium
GTTAGAGCGTTCTTCCGCCCCCAGAATTTTGGCTTCCAGGTCTTTCAGCGGATCGGTAATGTACCGTTCACAGTTAGCCAGTGTCTGCTTCCTTTGGTAGTGTAGCGGCACCGAGTCCATATTGGACTTGGTCACTTCGATATAATAGCCAAAAACCCGGTTGAAACCGGTTTTCAGGGTTTTAATACCAGTGGCTTCCCGTTCCTGTTTTTCATAATCGGCGATCCACTGCTTTCCTTCCCGTGCCGCCTTTTTCAGCTCGTCGATTTCTGTGTGATATCCGCGCTTAATCACACCACCGTCTTTCAGGCTCAGCGGGGCATCTTCATCAATGGCCTGCTCCAGCAGCCGGATCAGCGGTTCTTTCGGATCCATCTGCATGGTGCAGCGGTTCACCAGTTCGCTGTCTGTACCCTGGGCCAGCAGAGTTCGTATGTCCAGCACACGTTGAAGGGTTTGCTTCAGCGCCAGCAAATCCCGGGGATTGGCCGTCTGAAAAGCCACTTTTCCCACCAGCCGTTCCAGATCATAGACCGTCTGAAGGGATTTCCGAATTTCACTGCGCACCAGTGGATGATCCAGAAAATACGTAACCGCGTCCAGCCGCTGGTTAATGGCTTCCCGTTCAATCAGCGGTTCTTCCAGCCACCGCTTCAGCAGCCGGCCGCCCATGGCGGTTTTGGTCTTGTCCAGTACCCATAGCAGGGATCCCTTGCGCTGTTTGTCGCGGAGTGTTTCCGTCAGTTCCATGTTCTGCCGGGTGTGCAGGTCAAGGGACATGGCCTGCTGCCTGCCGATGACGATAATGTCATTGAGATGGTTCAATGTCCGCTTTTGCGTCCTTTCCAGATATGTGAACAGCACGGCCAGTGTCCGCAGGGTCAGGGGACTCATGAAATCCAGTTTTTCCCGGACGGCCGGCTCCTTAAAATGTGCCTGCAGCAATGATAATGCATCCAGCCCCTGTTCTTCATAAGGGGCTGAATCCGTTAGGTAGATACCAGTCTGCCGGATCCATTTCATCAATTTCGGCTCGTGTTCCAGCCCGTTTTCCCGCATCAACAATTCCCCCGGATGAACACGCCCCAGTTCGTCTATTAGGGACTCCAGAAAAACGGTGCGGTTGGAATCCGCCTCCCGTGTCATCACTGATAATTCACCGGTGGACAGATCAGCATAGACCAGACACCATGCGTCCTGATCCACTGAAACGGCTGCCAGATAATGATTCTGCTTTTCCTGAAGAAGCTGTGAATCGATGATGGTACCCGGAGTGATTACCCGCACCACTTCACGGCGGACAATGCCTGTTGCAGCGGCAGGGTCTTCCGTCTGTTCGCAAATGGCTACTTTGTAGCCCTTTCTGATCAGGCGGTCAATGTAATTCTGCGCAGAATGATGGGGCACGCCGCACATGGGGGCACGCTCCTCCTTCCCGCAGTTTCGTCCTGTCAGGGTGATTTCCAGTTCCCGGGAGGCTACCAGGGCATCATCAAAAAACAGCTCGTAAAAGTCCCCCAGTCTGTAAAAGAGCAGCGCATCCTGATGCGCCGCTTTAATGGTCTGATACTGCTGCATCATCGGTGTTAATCCTGACACATGGAACACTCCCCAAGCAGAGAAAATGTTTTGGCTTCCGTGATCGTCACCGGCACAATGGTGCCGATCCACTCCGGTTTTCCCTCAAAATTGACCAATTTGTGTGTCTCAGTGCGGCCGGTCAGTCGACTGGGATTATTTTTGCTGGGCCCCTCCACCAGCACCGGCAGGGTTTTTCCCAACACCTGCCGGTTGTTTTTAAGCCCGCCGGCATTGACCAGCTCCACCAGTTTATTGAACCGTTTCATTTTTGCGTCTTCCGGTACCTGGTTTTCCATGTTGGCAGCGGGTGTCCCGGAACGGATGGAGTACAGGAAGGTGAAAGCGGAATCGTACCCCACCTGACGCACCAGATCCAGGGTATCGTTGAAGTCTTCCTCCGTTTCTCCCGGGAAGCCGACAATGATATCCGTGGAGACAGCAATGTCAGGAATCTTCTCCTTCAGCCTTCTTATCTTCTCCAAATAGGCTTCTCGGGTGTACCTGCGGTTCATTTCCTTCAGAACTTTGTTGCTGCCCGCCTGTACGGGCAGGTGAATATGATGGCACACTTTCTTCAGGCCGGCCATGGCATCCATCAGTTTATCTGAAAAATCCGCGGGGTGAGAGGTCATGAAACGGATCCGCTCAATGCCGGGCACTTCATTGATCATGGCCAGCAAATCCGCAAAATCAGTCTTTTCAACCAGGGTTTTGCCGTAAGAATTGACATTCTGTCCCAGCAGGGTGACTTCGATGGTTCCCTGGTCCGCCAGTCGTCGAATCTCCTCCAGAATTTTCTCCGGTTCCCGGCTGCGCTCACGCCCGCGGGTATACGGTACGATGCAGTAAGAACAGAAATTATTGCACCCATACATAATATTGACGAAGGCTTTGGTGGTGTGTTTTCTTTCCACTGGCAGGTCTTCGGCGATTTCTTCCTCATTGTCCCATACCTCCACCAGGAGTCCTTCCATGCACCGGGCATTGGCGAGCAGCTCAGGAAACCGGTGTAGGTTGTGGGTGCCAAAAACCAGGTCAACAAAGGGATAGGATTTTTTGATTTTTTCCACCACATGCTTCTGCTGCATCATGCAACCGCAGATGGCCAGGATCAGGTCCGGATTCTTTTCTTTTAAGTGTTTCAGTTCTCCAAGATTTCCATATACCTTTAATTCTGCATTTTCGCGTACGCAGCAGGTGTTCAGGATAATCAGATCAGCCTGCTCGTTCTCTTCCGCTTCCAGATAATTCATCTGGCCCAGCATGGCAGCCAGCTTTTCTGAATCATGTTCATTCATCTGACACCCATATGTTTTAATCACAAATGATTGACTGTTGTTATCCTGCCTCTTTCCATTCTTCACTTTCATCATGAACGTTTTCACCTTTCCCATTAAAGATCTTTCTTCATTGTACCTTATTTCGCCTGCCTGCGAAAGACTCATCTGCAACACAGGACCTTCTTAAAAAGAAATACCGTGTGTGACAGCCTGGAGTGGGGTCTCCTGGACTCATCACCTCACGGTATTTACGATATCCTTTAAATGCGATTCTGAATTCCTGTTTAGGTGGTATATTTTTCCGCATTCTGATAGATTATCTTTTCTTCTTCTTCCGAGATCAGTTTAGCCAAAATACCGGCGATAAGAATAATGCCTGGAATATTGATCAGTAATCGGGTGATCGCAAAGACTTTTCCCAGGGAAGCCATTTCAAACAAGAACATGGGAATTTTGGTGGTGGACCAGGCGCCGATAAAAATCAGGATATTGCTGAATTTTACCCCTTTTTTCATGAAAACGGCGGCCACGGGAAAGGCGCCATAAAGCGGGCCTGCAGCGGCAGAGCCAATGAAAATGGCCAGCAGGATTCCCCTTACGCCGGAATTATCTCCCATATACTTGACCATGGTTTCCCGGGGCACCCACACATCCAGCAGCCCCAGCAGAATAAAAATCGGCGGAAGGATCAAAATCATTTCCTTAAAAGAATAAACAGTGATGCCGATCGCCTTAACGCCAAGACTTCGATCAATCAGCGTCATGATCAGCAAGGCGGCTAACGCAATGAAAAATCCTCGGTATTTTTTCAGCACAGGTTTCACAGCCGGGTCACCACCTGTTCAATGAGAAAGGCCACCAGGAATGAAAACAGAAAGGCCAGGATATTCCGGTAGATCGCCAGTTTTCTGCCGAAATATTTGGTTTCCACTGGAAGGGTGACCACCCCCACCATCATCAGAGTGGAGATAAAGGCGCCAATCTGCATGTAGCCGGCTCCGCCCTGCAGGAGCAATGCAGCGGTGGGAAACGCAATAAATCCGGGAATCAATGTGACCGACCCCACCACTGCGGCCAGCAAAACGCCCAGCCAGCCTGATTCAGTCCCGATGATCCTCGAAATAACCTCCGGATTCAGAACCGCCAGCATCATGCCAACCAGCAGAAATACCACCAGAAACTGCGGCATAATGTTTTCAAAAGCCTTCCACGATTTTTTCAGTGCCATTCTCGTTCTTTTTTGATCTGTGACATAAGCAATCACCAGCAATAATGCCGTTATAATGTAGAGTCCTGCATTCAATACTGACACCCTCTTTTGTAACAAAAATAGTGACTGTTGTCATTCCGGGATAATCATCATGCTGTATGATCATCTGTGGTTCATCTATGTTCAAGTCGCATAAAGTATCATGAATTCAGTTTACGCCTGCCTAATGGGCGTGTCAATAAAAGATCCTTTTGGTCCGACGGACACCTCCTGTAAGACGGATGATCATCTTATCGTCAGGAATACCGGATGTGATTTATTTCATTTGAATCGGATATTTAATCAATACATAATAAAATAATGATTTTCGCATATAGTGTAATGATCATGACTTTGTTGTCCCGGAGGGGGGGAGATTGGCATGTTTAAACGCGTTGTTGTCGTCACTGACCTATCCCCTGCTGCTTACACCCTGCTAAACTGTTTAGGCGGTCTTAATGCCCTTGGTGCAGAAAAATGTCTCCTGATGCAATGCATGAGTTTTCCCCAGGCATCTTCCGTCGCACTGTCCTATTCCACAACACTCATCGATCGATGCTTGCATGAACAAAGCACTATCCTTGAAAACCATGGTTTTCAAGTAGAAACCCGCATAATCACCGGGGTTGCCAAGAATGAAATCAACCGAACTGCAGAACGGGAAAAGTACTCACTGATTGTCGCTGGCGCGCAGGTCTGCTCACTGACCAGTGAACTCTTTTTCGGCGGGCTGGTGTATGATCTGATTCATCACGCGTCCAAGCCGGTACTCATCATCCGCCTTGAAGAAGACGAGCTTAAAAAACAGGCCTGTTTCAAAGCAACGGGCTGTCATCTCTCGCACCATGTCTTGTTCCCGACAGATTTCTCTGAGAATGCCGACCATGCTTTCAGTTATGTGTCAGACCTGGCTGCTGCCGGAGTCGAAAAAATAAAAATAAACCTTGCTGCATGTCCAGGACCGGTACCGGATCACGCCTCACCTGACCCACCGACTGGATGAGTTCAACCGAATTGACGGGGAGCGGCTTGCAGTCATGAAAAATCATCTCGTTGAAAAAGGAGGCGCAACTGTTCACACTCACATTTGCTATGGGTCACCCGCCGAGGAAATTCTCAGGATCATCAAAGAGCTGGATGAAGAAATCGAATGTCTTGCCCTGCACCCCCGGCTCTGTGAAGAGGACGGCGAACGGTTGATGGGACGACTGTTGTCCGATGACTTAACCACCATCACTTCTGCCTGTGATGAGAAAAGACAGGAAAAACTGCTTCGGGAGGGATACGCCAAAGCAGGTGTTGTCATGGAGGAGAAACAATGGATCTCCATCTCCATGGCTCAGGAAGATACCAATGCGGTTTTTGAAAAAATTCGTGCGGCGGTCGAAAAAAGAAAGAGCGTTTAGAATGGTGATCCGTCACAGCCATCATCAACTCCATGCTGCATTTTGAGTTTCACAGTCCACTGAGTTTCTATTGTATTCTCTACAGAGTTTTAGGTTGCCGTTGTCTTTATAATCCCCGGCGTTGCGGTGGAATGACCTTTGAACGTCTGGCCCAGGTGGCATCATCCAGATAGCCGTACTTCTTTCGGAAATGGGTGTTCGTCTGTAGTGGGCAGGCCCGCAAAAAGGGTTCGCAGCGGTTACATTCCTCACAGTGTTCCGATTCGTATCCGTAGGTAAAGGGACACACCGCAATGCAGTTGGCACAGCTGGCGCCATTGTGCTGCCAGTATTTGAGGCAGCTTTCTCCATGAATATACCACTTCTCCACCCCTGAATTGCCGGTGTCCTCAGGACTTTCCATGGTCGGTTCACCGTAAGAAATGGCCTCCGAGGGGCAGTGCTTGGCACAGAGGAGACAGTTGTCACAAAAAGCGGTAATGCCAAAGTCAATGGGCTCATCGGGAATCAGGGGCATGTCTGTCAGCACCTTGCAGAGCCGCACATTGGGACCGTATTCCGGGGTGATGAGCAGTCCGTGTCGGCCCAGCTGGCCAAGTCCCGCATCCACCGCAAGGGGAATGCTGAGGGCAGTGTCGTTCATGCAGGGAATGGCCTGAAATCCCAGGGCCCGGATGTATTCCGCCAGGGAAATGGCTGCAATACCCATCCGGGAATAGCCCAGAGAAGTGGTCACGCTGGCGGTCATATCCGGCGAATGACTCTGCATTTCTCCGTCCATATGAAAAGCCAGTACAATAGCCCGGTTCATGGTTCTGGGAATGTGGAAAGCCTCATCCGTTTCTTCCGGGCCTCCTTCATCGGTGAAAACGAAGGGTTTGGCCATGTCCTGGTAATACACCCAGCGCTCGTCCAGTGGAGCAACGCCGGTGAGATTCGATCCGTAGAGACGGGCAGCCTCCTTCACCAGCTGTGTCCAATCCTCCGGGGTATGCTTCGGCTGGTTCTGCTGGAGAAAGTCTGGGGTGAACAGGGGTAACCATTTGAGAAACTGGCTGTTTGGAAAACCATAGGTGCCCAGCAACAGGTTCAGAGTATTGGCTCCCATGTCCAGGGCCGTTTCCTCCTGGGAAAACCCAGGCTCTCCCTGCATCAGCTTTTGGCCCATGTGCTGGTGCATTTTATTCAGAAACCCCAGGTAACTGACTTCCCCGGTATCTTCCGTGCTGACCTTTACAAAGGCCTGCCGAATGACAGGAAACCGTTCATAACTGTCGTCGTTCACCCGATAGGATTTCCTGCCGATTTTCATTTCCTGTCTGGGAATCATTTCGTTTCCTCCCTTTCTTCAGGTTTCCAGTTCAATACCATAAGCGTCCTTCTGCTATTGACTCCGAGAAACTCAATGACATGGTCATACTCTTTTCTTGAACAACAAACCTTTGTTCCTTCTGTTTGATCTTACATGAACCGGTCTTGAGCTGGTTATAGCTTGAGACATATTAAATGCTGTAACGAAAGCATTTCCACTCCTGAATTATATTATTTTTCGGGCTGCTCTCAGGATTTTTACTGAATCTAAGCCGCCGGCATAAGCAGGCTGTTCGTTGATAAAAGTCAGCGGCAGTTTATACCCTTTTTCCAGGATGAGTTTCATGTATCCATGCACGGATACATCGTCCGCCATTAAATCAATAAAGGTGATCACCATCTGGATGCCTGTGTCTGACTGCATCAGTTCATTCCTGAAATCAATGAACAATTCTCCGAAAGAAACTTTTGCCAATGTCTCAACAAAAGTTGCTTCAATCATTTCAATGATGCTTCTTTTAAAGCTCGCCACTTTTTATCTGCTGAATCAGTTCTTCCACTTTCATCTTAATCAGATCCCGTGTCGTTCTGAAGCCTTCAATGGGGCCTCCTGAAGGATCTTCCAGTCCCCAGTCTTCCTGATGCTGGTTTGGCCAGAAGGGGCACGTGACACCACAGCCCATGGTGATCAGGATATCCACTTCTTCCGGAATGTCTGTCAGCAGTTTGGGATAATGATCAGTCATGTCAATACCCACTTCCTCCATCACCTGGACAGCACCCGGTTTAATCTCCGGATAATTTTCTGTTCCCGCTGAATAAACCTCCAGAATATCGCCGCCCAAATGTTTAGCCCATGCCTCTGCCATTTGTGATCGGCAGGAATTGTGTATGCATACGAAAGCTACTCTCTTCTTCATTGGTTCGCCTCCTTGTGTAAATCTCAGGATCATTTTACCCATATTCCTGACTGGGTTCAAGTATATCGGCAAATTGTCAGGAAAATTATCCACCGATTAATGCCATAGCATGATGAATTACTCATTGGTATTGAAGTCTTTATCCGGCAAGTGAAATTGAAACCGACCATACCCTTCCAGATTAATCAGCAGTACATTTTGTTTGACATGCTCATCCAATAGATGTCTGGCCACATATATGATCACATCTTCCACTTGAAATGCTTCATAACCCTCTTCAAAATCCGGCTTTCCCGTCAAACCTGACGGTGCTTTGTAAGCTGATCATCAACCATGGACAGACATTCTTAGAACAACGTGCATTATACCGCCATTCTCCCGGATCCAGTTTATCAACCAGGGCGAAGTCTTTGCTTTTCTCATCTGAGGATTCCTCCTATACCTATTCATCAGAAAACTTGTCCAAATGCGTCACATCACCCAGTTCGGGAATGAACCTGGCTTTACGGGCATTCATCCAGCCACAAATGCTTCGTGCAATATCACAAAGGTTCTCATAATTTGCCTCCTAACACTTTCCAAAATGACAGTCCGGGAATGAGCAGGTGTCACATTTCAGGCACTGGCCTCCATGGCCCAGTTGTGAGATGTCCCTTCTGGTAATGGTTTCACCTGCCACAATGCGTGGCAGCAGAATGTCGAATGCGGTGGTATGCGCAAACATGACACATCCCGGAAGACCAAAAACCGGGATTCCGTCCAGGTACGCCAATAAAAGCATGGCTCCCGGCAATACCGGTGTACCATAAGCAATTATTTCCGCACCGGTTTCTTTGATCGCTCCCGGTGTTTTATCATCCGGGTCCACAGACATCCCGCCAGTGACGACAATCAGGGTGGCTCCTGCCTGTTTAGCCTGTCGAACGGCCTCTCGGATGATTATAGTCTCATCCGGAACGATGATCTGTTGAACGACTTCCACATTAAAAGCTTTCAGTTTATTCATAACCACTGGCCCGAACTGATCCTTTATACGTCCGTGATACACTTCACTTCCCGTCACAATAAGAGCAGCCTTCAGTGCCAAAAAAGGTCTTACGTGCAGTAATGGCTCCTGATTCTTCAAGATGACAGCCACATCGTCAAGTTTACTCTTTTGAATGATTAACGGAATGACCCGACAGCCGCCAATCAGGTCATCCTTTTTGATGGACCGATTGCCCTGAATGGTTGCCAGGCAAATGTAGCCCCGGTCATTAACCTCTTCCTGCAAACGCCGGTTGATTTTGAGCAGACCGGAATGGACAGCCTTAAGGTTAATTTTTCCTTCAGATGGTTGGGTGTATGAAACGCCGAATCCACAGATCATATTACCCAGGAAAATCGCCGCATCATCTTCATGGAGTTCATCATCTTTCAGCTCCATGACATACAGGTGTTCTTTTCCCATGTGTAACAAGCGGTCTATATCCTCCTGTTTGACCACATGACCTTTCTTAAATGCGGCTCCTTTAGACTCTCCCGGAATAATCTCAGTTAAATCGTGACTGATCACCATTCCCACTGCATCCTGCACGCGAACCACTTTCATATAGTGACACTCCCAACTCTAGGATTGATCAGTCTCAATTTTGGATCACATATTAGCTTTGAGTGTTTTCATAAGCTATTTTACTCTATTGCTCCATGAAATGATAGTACAATCCCGCTGTTATGCGCAAAAACAGTCCGATACATTTTATCCAGTATCCCGGTTTAAAGGTCTGATTTCATTCTTTGTTGCTAAAACGCCCTGTATTCTTCGCTAAGAAGAACCCAGGGCGTTTTGGTGAAATCATGATAAAATATTTTTATTTCCTTAAAGAAATCGGACGGATCATGCTTTCTCCTCTTACTCTTCTTCCTCTTCTTCAGTAACCGTTTCTTCGACTTCTTCTTTCGCGGCTTTTACTTTTTTAACAATTCCTTCTTTGACTTCAGCGGCTTCTTCAACGATTTCTTCTTTCACTTCAGCGGCTTCTTCAGTTTTTTCAGCAGCTGCCTCTTCAACTTCTTCTTCAGCAGTTTCTACTGCTTCAACAACTTCCTCTTTTACTTCAGCGGCTTCTTCAACGACTTCC
>JAWSUV010000109.1:0-9825 GCA_033549305.1 Bacillota bacterium
CCGCATATAGACTGGGTTGGTTGGCTTCAGTTTGGATAACTTGTAAACTCACGCTCGGCTAACCATTCCAGTTGAAGGATGGTATCCTGGATGGTTTGATCCTGCAGCGAGACCTGTTCTTCCAGCTGTCCAATGGTTTGCAGGAATGACTCCGTCAGCAGCTGGTGTTGGAGTTCCTGGCGGGATGACTGATCCTGCAGCTGTTCCAGAAGCGTAAGATGCTGCTGTTGATACTGATATACTTGGGCCAAAAGAACGCCGTTGAACAGTAAAAGCGTCGTCATGATCCCCAGTAGGACCATCAGCTGTTTATCTTTCGCCATAAGAATCAATCCTTTCCGGTCCTATCTTCTCACTCATCATAAACCGGATCTTTTGTCATTGTCAAGAAATAATCAGTGACGGACATGATCATATCAATGACATGCGGTTATCCAACGAGAAACACGCACCCTAGCCGTCTGAGACAGACAAATGTGCAGCCGATTGACAATTTTTAGGGTTGGGATACAATAAACGGAAGGAGGAATGCGAGATGAAATCGTTTCGGAAAGAACTCTGGTTTGATATTCCCCAACGACGCCAGCTGATTAATATCACGGCTGAAGTAGAAGCCTGCCTGAGAGAAAGCGAAATTCAGGAAGGACTCCTTTTATGCAATGCGATGCACATTACTTCCAGCGTTTTTATCAACGATCACGAGTCAGGGCTGCATCATGATTTTGAAATCTGGCTGGAAAAACTGGCGCCGGAAAAACCATATTCGCAGTACAGGCATAATGGTTACGAAGACAACGCGGATGCTCATTTAAAACGCACCATCATGGGACGCGAAGTGGTTATAGCGATCACCGGCGGTAAATTGGATTTTGGACCCTGGGAGCAGATTTTTTATGGTGAATTTGATGGCAAACGCCGCAAACGGGTACTGGTGAAGATCATCGGCGAATAGTGAGGAAGACATGAATTTATATACTGGGAAGTGATGGTCATACAAAATCAATACCGCCTTTTATTCGCAGCTATCTATTTTGCCATCGGCGCGCTGTATTCATTATTGGCGTTGTATCTTGAACAAATTGGATTTACTGGCACACAGATTGGACTGGTTATGTCCGCAGGCTCCCTGATGCTTATCTTTGCACAACCCTTCTGGGGTATTGTCTGTGATAAAACGCAAAGAACGGTAGGAGTTCTTAAGTTTTCACTGTTAGCAGCCGGATTGCTTGCATTACTGCTGCCATTTGTCCGCAACTATTTTCTGTTTTTGATGCTTTATTCCCTGGTGCATTTTTTTCAGGGAGCCAATGCACCAATATCAGACACCCTGGGAATCAATGCCGCAAAAAAGCTTGGACTTACTTTTGGAAACTTTCGGCAATACGGCGCCATCGGTTTCGCAATTGCGGTTTTTACGGTGAGTAACCTGAGTGAGTGGGTGGGATTATGGGTCATTTTCCCGTTCTATTTTCTGGCTTATCTGACTGCCGCACTGGTTTTCAGGCAAAAGGAAGTGACTGATCCGACCATTCGACCGGCATTGATTCAAGGACTAAAACAACTGATTGTACTGCCTCGTTTTCGACTGATCCTTATCAGCACATTTTTTGTTTTTGGCCCTGTGGTGGCAAACAACAATTATTACAGCCTCCTTTATGAACATGTCGGTGGTTCGATTGCCGGGATCGGACTGGCTTTCCTGTTGTTCTCAGGGAGTGAAGCGCCTTTTATGAAACTGTCAGGCATCATTATCCAGCGGATAGGGCTGGAAAATACCCTGATTTTCTCCGCCTCTGTCTCGGCTCTCAGATGGATCTGGTACAGCACGGGCCCGTCACCCAGTATGATGCTGGCCTTTTTTATCATCCAGGGATTGTCTGTCGGACTTTATATCGTCAGTGCCGCTCAGTATGTCTCTGAAAGTTCCGTTCCACAATTAAAGACAACTGCCATGACACTCTATGCTTCCGCGGGAATCGGGCTGGGCGGCATTTTTTGCCAGTTTACCGGAGGCGTCTTGCTGGATGCCGGCGGTGTGCTGTCAGTGTATCTCTTTTTTGGTCTTTCAACATTGGCTGGGCTGGCTGTTTTATGGTATTTGCGATTTTATGAAAAAAGGCATCCGAGATCTCACTATTGATTTGAATAGAGGTGTTGATAATGGATATTATTCTGCGTGAAAAATTGATTCTTTTTTTACGGAAGCGAAAGATTAACGCTTTAACCGTTCAACTGCCGAGAGCCAGAGGGTGCTGAGGCAATCCTGTGACGTCATCGGTGGTGACGGGTGCTCCAAATATGCCTGATGAGTATAGAGCGTTTGAAACAGGAAATGGGATCACTGTCTATGTGCATGCTGGACTGGCAGGCAAAAAAAAAGAAATGATTCTAACCATCAGTCACCTGCTGTTGTTTTTTACGATTTTTGAAGAAACAACAGGAACATCACGATTCAGGAAATGAAGACATGCTGAACGGGATTTTAATCACTTTGACTGAATATTAATGCTGCCACATATTGTCGTCTGCGGTGTCACGCTGCAGGCGATTTTCATCCATATACCGCTGCAGCAAAGTCATCCGATTGATGCGGAGATGCAATGGTATGAATATAGTGTGCAAAGGTGGATACAAGGACAGAACACGGGAAGGAGGAGGAGATGTGCTATGGCAAAAAACGATCTTAATTGGCGGCATTCAGGGTGAAGGCGTTGCCAGCACGGGCATCAATTTAATGAAATCTTTGTCGGGAATCGGCTACTATACGTTTGGTGAACGAAAGTTTTCCTCCCGGATTAAGGGGGGAAATACTCATATTCTTATCACGATCAGCAATGAACCGGTCTATTGCGTTTCAACAGAAATTGATATCATTCTCGCTTTTGATACAGAAACCGTACAATTAAATGTATCTCGGTTGTCTGACCAGGGACTGTTGCTGGTGGATGAAGTGGTCGAACTTCCTGAGGATCTCTTGGAAGCCGGGCGCGTGGTTGCTCTGCCACTGACAAGCCTGGCGAAAAAACATGGATCGCTGTTGATGAAAAATACATGTGCCATCGGCTTTATCTGGAAGATGCTTCGACTTGACGCCTCAGTGTTGGAGGAATCCACTGAAAAAACCTATTTTAAAAAAGGAGAAGATGTGATTCAGCAGAACCTTCAGGTGTTCCGTGCAGCGTTTGATGTGCAGCAACCTGATTGGGATGGTATTGAAGGACTGCCGCGGGCGGATGACCGGGAGGCTGAATTGATGCTGATGACAGGAAACGATGCCATAACACTGGGTGCTCTAATGGCAGGCTGCCGGTTTATGGCGGCGTATCCCATTACACCGGCTTCAGATGTGATGGAAATGATGAGTCGGGAACTGCCTGCAGAAAATGGCATGATGATTCAGACAGAGGATGAAATAGCGGCCGTAACCATGTGTATCGGCGCCTCCTATGCGGGTGTCCGAAGTTTAACGGCAACATCAGGACCAGGGTTAACGCTTATGATGGAAGGTTTGGGCCTGGCTGGTATGATAGAAACACCGCTGGTCGTGGTGGATGCACAGCGTGCCGGGCCCAGTACCGGAATGCCCACCCGAACAGAACAAAGTGACCTGGCCAGTCTTTATTATGCAGGCCACGGCGAATTCCCGATGATCATTCTATCACCATCCAGCATCGAAGAATGCTATGAGTTGACGCTGGAAGCTTTTCAGCTGGCTGACCATTACCAGTGTCCAGTTATCCTCTTATCGGATTTGAACTTGAGTTTGTCGCCACAGACAATCAAAGCACTTCGGTATGCACCGCCGACCATTAACCGGGGAGAAACAGACAGTGAGGAGTCTCTGAAGTCAGATGTGGAGCAGACATTTCCCCGTTATGCACTGACTGCGTCAGGTATTTCGCCCCGCACATTTCCCGGGACAATCGGGGGCATACACCAGGTGACCGGACTGGAACACACAGTGCTGGGCAGGCCGTCCGACAATCCGAAAAATCGCCAGGAAATGATGGATAAACGGTTACGCAAAACGGCACCTCTCAGAGACCAGAATGCCATACACGTCAAGGAAAATAGCGGGAAAATTCTGTGTCTCACCTTTGGATCGTCATGGGGCGTTCTGCAGGAAGCGGTGCAGAATGAAGGTCTGCGTATCGACATTGCACACATCAGCCGTATCCGACCTTTGCCCGAACGACAGCTGAAACAACTGCTGGAAGGGTATACAAAAGTGATTGTGATGGAACATAATCAGCAGGGACAATTGGCAGGCATTCTTCGGGGAGAACTTGGTTTTTCAGATAATCTGGTGAGTCTAACCCGGTATGACGGAGAATCATTTAAGGTGAGTGAAGTGCGCGATAAGCTCAAAAGGTGGTGTGATGAATGGAAATGAAAGATTACAGCAATGGACTCAAACCAAACTGGTGTCCCGGGTGCGGTGATTTTTCCGTTCTGCGGTCAATTCAGCTTGCCGCTGCTCATCTCGGTTTACCAAGGGAAAAGATGGTGGTGGTGACAGGGATCGGGTGCTCTGGACGTTTATCCGGGTATATGAATACGTATGGGTTTCACAGTGTTCATGGACGCAGTTTACCCGCTGCACAGGGAATGAAGCTGGCTAACCGGGAGCTGACAGTGCTGGCAGCCGGCGGCGATGGAGACGGATTCGCCATCGGCACCAGCCACACCGTTCATGCGATCCGAAGAAACATCGACCTGACCTATGTGGTGATGAACAATCAGGTGTATGGGCTTACCAAGGGTCATGTCTCACCCCTGAGCCAGAGCGGGTTGAAAACCAAATCAACACCTGAGGGTGCACTGGATTTTCCGGTTCAGCCAGGACTCCTGGCGATCAGTGCGGGAGCCGGCTTTTATGCCCAGGGTTTTTCAGCGGAACAGGATGAACTGGTGGATCTGATTAAGGCGGGAATTCAACACAAAGGGTTTTCACTGATTCAGGTTTTCAGTCCCTGCGTTACTTATAACAAAACCAATACCTACAACTGGTTCAGAGAACATTTGATTTCCGCTGAAGAGGCAGGTCACCGGGATCCCACGGATTTTATGGCTGCCATCAATATCCTTCAACAAACCAACGGATTGCTGACCGGGCTGATTTATCATAATCCGACAAAACCCTGTTTCGAGGAAACACACGGTCTGATGGACCATCAGCCGCTGACAAACCTGAATATTGAACCTTCAGAAGAACAGTTCCTGCAATGGACAGAACGTTACCACATGAAGCGATAGGTTGTGCGGACTTTCATTTTGTGAGAAAATAAGCTGATAGAGGAAGCACAAACTGAAGGGACTGGGTTTAATGAAAAAATTCATCTGGTCATTGCTTCTGGTGATTCTGGCGGGATCCGCCTATTACGGCTATCAATATCACTGGCCTTCGCAGGAAGTGGTTGAATTCAACCCAGGGCAGGAGCCGGTTGTTTACCTGGAAGGCCGCCAGTTGGACGAAGACGCGCTCTTTCTGTTGGAAGGAGATCAACTCCTGATAGCAGTCTCGTTAGTGGAAAGCATGACTTCAGCCCACATTTTCTGGGATCAGCCGGAAGAAACGCTGGTTGTGACGACAGGAGATCATGTGTACCGCTTCCAGCCGCTCAGGACTTTTTACATGATCAATGGAAGAGCAGTGGATTTGGAGGTGCCCATGCAGGTGGTTAACAACCATCCTTTTGTCCCGCTGTCTTTTCTGGAATCCTTTCTGAATGTGGACTGGATCTTCCGGCAAACTGATCAGGTGCTGGTACTGGATGAAAAACGCACCTGCCGGTTGGTGGCGGAAGCGCTTACAGAGAAAGCAGTGATCCGCGAAGCACCCCATATCAAAGCATCTCTTTATACGGAAACGCCGTTTCCGGGTGATCAGCTGCTGGTCTATGAAACCTATGCACACTGGCTAAAAATCAGAACAGCGAACGGGCTGATAGGATTTATTCAGAAGAAAGACGTGAAACGATATGAAGAATGCCGGCCAGAATAGCGGCCGGTTTCTGATCGCAGGGCAGGCTGTCTGCCGAAACAGGGGTGGATTATTTCTAACGGATTTATTTTTTCGGTAATGGACATGATGGTGAGAATAAGAGACGACGGGGGTGGCATGGTGAAGGTCTGGATTAAACGGATCATGATTGTGGTGATTCTGATAGCAGTAATGGTGCCTTTTGCCTATCGAGGCATTCGCTTTTATCAATACCAGATGCAAATGGGTCAGCTGGTCATTGGCGAAATCAGACCTGAAGCGTTGGCAGACGGGATATATACAGGGCAAGTGGATGTCGTCCTGATCCAGGCAGAAGTTGCTGTGGAAATTGAAGACGGCGTGATTCGGGACATTCAACTGGAACACCGCCATGACCGGGGTGGACGGGCAGAAGTCATTATTCGTTCGGTGATTGAAGAACAGAGTCTGCAGGTTGATATGATCACCGGCGCAACAGACAGCAGCAAAGTTATCTTAAAAGCCATCGAAAATGCATTGAGTGAATAGGAGACTGTCAAATGGAATATGTGTGGTTTGCATTCAGTGCTTTGATGGTCATACTGGCCGGAAACCGCCTGACAGGCTATGGGGATACGTTGGCTGTTCATACAAAGCTCGGACATGGGCTCGTAGGCGGCATTCTCATTGCCGGCGTTACCAGTTTGCCGGAACTCGCCAGCAGTATCTCTGCAGCAGCGATCGGGGCTCCGGATATTGCCTTTGGCAATGTCTATGGCAGTAATGCGTTCAATCTGATGATATTGGCCATTGTCGATTTATTGCAGGGAAAAGGGAGCCTGCTACAGATTGTACGGGACAGCCATATCCTGACAGCCATGTTCGGTATTCTCCTCACAGGATTCAGTGTTCTTGCCATTTGGATGACGCCTTATGGTATTCTGCAGTTTACGATTGGATGGGTCAGCAGTAACAGCCTTATTCTGCTGGCATTATACATATTTTCCGCATTTATCATGGTCCGATACGAAGAAAAAACGAAAACACGGCTGGAATCAGATCCGAATCAGTTCGTCATGGATGAAGAGTCTCCGGAGCTCGAAATGCAAACGATCGACATGCCCCAGGCCATCTTGAGAAGAGCTGTCACAGGGTTTATTGTGACGGGCGGGGTTATTGTCATAGCTGGGATCATGCTGTCCTTGAATGCAGATATCATTGCCCGTAATACGGGATTGGGACAAACCTTTGTGGGGACGATGCTGGTGGCGGGTGCCACCTCTCTCCCGGAACTGGTGGCTGCGATTGCTGCCATTCGCATTGGCGCCTACGACATGGCGGTTGGAAACGTGCTGGGCAGCAATATCTTCAATATCCTGATTCTAGTAGCAACGGATATGGCTTATACGGGAGGTTCGGTCTATCAGGTGGTCAGCACACAGCACTTAATCACCGCGATTACCGCCATAATTCTGAGCAGTATCGCTGTGATTGGTTTATTTTACCGGTCCAAACGTACCATTCTGATGCTGGGATGGGATAGTGTTGCCATACTGATCGGTTATCTCGCAATGATGTATGCTCTGTTTAAAACATCCATGTAGACAAGGGTTCAAATCGAACTTATTTGGAAGAAGAACAGGCGAAAGGAGAACGCCATGAACGTTCTGGATAGTGAGCAGATGAATTTTCTGGACCGGCAGACGATTGAACAGTACGGCATTCCTGGATTATTGCTGATGGAGCGGGCCAGTCTGGCGGTATTTGAAGCTGGAATGAAAATGCTGAAGAAAAACCGGCTGAAACAGGTGCTGATCTTTTGTGGCCGTGGGAACAACGGAGGAGACGGATTTGCGGCGGCCAGGCATTTTGATGCAGCGGATGTACCGGTGACCATCATGCTTCTGGGAGACCCTGCTTCACTGAAAGGAGATGCCCTTACCAACTATAACATGCTGATAAATCGGAGGATTCCGATCCTGAATGATTTAACGGCCCTGGGTCCGTGGGAATCGAAAGACCTAGGATCCGTTTTGTTGATTGACGCCCTGTTTGGCACAGGACTTGAACGGGCGCTGACGGGTGAGTTCTTAAAGGCCGTGGAATGGATGAATGAACGTGCGGCACACATTTTGGCAGTGGATATTCCATCTGGTATCCATAGCAACACATCACATGTTCTGGGTCAGGCTGTTCGAGCTTCGAAAACAGTCACCTTCCAATTCCCGAAAGTGGGTAACATCAGTTACCCGGGTGCGGTATACAATGGTATCCTGGAAATTGCATCCATTGGTATTCCCACAGAGTTGACTGCAAACACGCCGCATGCGGCCAGGGTATTTGATGAGGAAACAATTGATGGATTAATGCCTTCAAGGCCCGTCGAGGCTCATAAAGGAACCTTTGGAACATTATTGATCATGGGAGGGGTGGAAGGTTATTCGGGAGCTGGGATTCTTGCTGCCAGAGCCGCCCAGCGAAGCGGCACCGGGCTGATTAAAACAGCGGTTCGAGAAAGGCTGAATCTTGTCTATGAAACCTCGCTGCCGGAAGCTGTGACACTTCCCATTGGAGAGGATGGAGCCGGATTTTCTGAAGACGGGTTGAAGCGCCTCCGGCCTGAATGGCAGACTGCCTCTGCGGTGATTGCGGGCCCTGGCTGGGGCCAGGACTCTTCCTGGGAGCCGATTTTAAAAGAATTATTATTGACTGTCAACAAACCACTCCTGCTGGACGCTGATGCACTGAATTTGCTGGTGCCTCACATGGACTGGCTGATTCAGCGGAAAGAACCCGCAGTGATTACACCTCATCCGGGGGAAATGGCCAGGCTGACAGGTCTTACCATTGATGCGATCAACAATAACAGGCTGGACACGGCAAAAAAAGCTGCCAGAGACTGGCAGTCAGTGGTGGTTTTAAAAGGAGCGGGCACCATTATCGCATCGCCGGAGGGGGAGGCGGTGATCAATCTCACCGGCAACCAGGGGATGGCAAAAGCCGGCAGCGGTGACGTGCTCGCAGGTGTTATTGGATCTTTGATGGCGCAGGGGATGGAAAGCTTTGAAGCAGCAGCTGTAGGATGCTGGATTCACGGCCGGGCTGGAGATCTGGCTGTGAGTAAGGTGGGTCCGGTCAGCCTGACTGCCGGAGACCTGATTGATATGCTGCCGGACGCTTTTATGAAGTTACCTGCTGTCGGGGGAGGGATTGAATGAAATCACTGACGCCTTCAAGCATCCGGAAAATGGAGCGTGCCATCGAGCAGCATATGTATTTTAACGATATTCCCGGGCTGGCAGTCTGCCTGTTGGCAGACAATGAACTGGTCTATGTCAATGGTTTTGGGATGGCCGATCTATCCGCGAACAAAAAAATGACATCGGGCGCCATTTTTCATATGGCTTCCATATCAAAGCTTTTCACAGCGACAGCCGTGATGCAGCTTCATGAGCAGGGAAAGCTGGACATTGATACTCCGGTGCTGCACTATTTAAAGGATTTTATTCCATCTTCATCAACCTTTAGCAGGATCACGATCCGTCAGATGCTGAGTCACACTTCCGGAATACCTGATTGTGAAGATTATGAGTGGGAATCTCCGCGATATGATGATCAGGCATTGCATGATTATGTGATGGCCCAGAATGAAATGCACCTGCTCAGTGAACCGGGAAAGCGTTTTTTTTATAGCAACATTGCCTATGAAATGCTGGGAGTAGTGATTCAGATTCAGGCGGGGTTAACCTTTGAGGACTACTGTAAAAAATTTCTTTTCCTGCCAATGGGGATGCTTCAAAGTGACTTTCTGAAAAGCCGAATTTCATCAAACAAACTGGCCCAACCTCATATTAAGGACCGGG
>JAWSUV010000110.1:0-9580 GCA_033549305.1 Bacillota bacterium
TCCTTCACCTTGGCTTTCGCCTGTCCTTTTGCCACTTCAATATTAGCTTTTGCGTTTCCTTTGGCTAATTCGGTTCTTGCTTTTGCCTGGCCTTTCAATTCTTCAATCTTTCCTTTGGCTTTCCCTTTTAATTCTTCCATGACAACACCCTCCTTATAGTGCATTATGCTACAAAAGAACAGGGTCTAATCATGTTTCATCAATTATCTGCGCAAACAGTGTATGATGAATCGTGATTGGATTGGGTGGAACACCTAAAACTGATCTTGATAGCCCTTTCGAATCACCTGATAGTCACCGCTATCGGTATCCAGGGAAAAAATATCGAAATTGTTGCGGATATCAAATCCTTCATGATGAACCGCCAGATTAATCGACGCCGATCCGTTTTCACCACTGATGATGTGATGGAATACGTGGGTAGGCCAGCAGAGCACCGCGCCGCCTTTCACCACCAGCTCATCATTGTGATAAATTTCATCCGGTCGCACGATAAACTCTTCCACCCGCCCATGATCCTTCGTATAAAGGTGAACAGTGCGCTGACCATGAAGCACGATCAGGTTGTCGGCCTGATGTTCGTGCATATACCAGGTTTTTTGATGATCGCCGACAGGCCCGGGAGAAACCGCTCCTTTTTCATGCAGTACCCGGTCAATCGTATCAATACGGGGAATGGTCTCCATGGGATAAAGGTCGAACATAACACCAGGGGTTTTTCGGAAGAGCTTCATTTCCACGATGCGATACAGTCCGTTAACTTCCTGAATAATCGATGGCATGGAAGACTCCTTTCTATACAGTGGTGGTTGGAAGAGGGTATGATTCCTGCTTCTCTGATTTGTCAGCACATTTTTATTTTACCATAGAAGCCCCTTAGAGGAAAATCGTTGTGGAATGCGAAAGAGTTGTCAATTTAGCTGTCGTTTTTCCGATATTGATGGGTATGAAGCTTAAGGGAGTCTGAATAAAAACATCGATATTTCATGTCTGACGAGAGGCGGGAAAGGGATGAAGGATTCGCTGAGCAGGCAGAATCATCTGCAGGCCCTTATGATTGAAGTGTATGGATCATTAATCGGTTTGCCTTCCAATCAGGTGTCCGACGCCATCCGGATGGCACTTGGTAAAATAGCCAGCTTTGTACAGATGGACAGGGCTTTTGTCTTTGACTATGATTTTAAACGAAAGCTTTGTCGTAATACGTTTGAATGGTGTGCCCATGGCATCGAACCCCAGATCGACCGGTTGCAGGCAATCCCCCTGGGGATGATCCCTGAGTGGGTGGAACCACATCACAGGGGAGAGTCCGTCGCGATCAATGATGTCAATGCGCTGCCATCCAGCGATTTAAAAGATCTTTTGATCCTTCAGCAGATCAAGAGCACACTGGCGGTTCCAATGATGCTTAATGGTGAATGTCAGGGATTCGTGGGATATGATGCGGTCCGCCGTCAACGGACTTTCAGCATCACTGAGCAAATGCTGCTTCTAAACTTTGGACAGGCCCTTCAGAATCTAAGGCGTTTTCAGAAAGTCGAAGAAGCTCTGATGGAAAGCAGACGCCAGTACTTTGATCTGACTGAGGAGGCACCGGTGGGCATCATCTCCTGCGACCGCCAGGGTAAGATCACTTATGCGAACCCGGCAGTGATGGAACTGGTGGGAGCTCCCAGCCTGGATGACGTTCTCAGCACCAATCTGCTGGCATTTGAACTGTTGGTTGCCCAGGGGTTGTCAGGCCGTCTGGCGGAAGCTATGCAAAAAAAGACACTGCAGACCCATGAGATGTTTTTTGAATCCTCCTGGGGAAAGAAAACCTGGCTGCGGATTCACTTCAAGCCCTATGTGGATGATGGAGAGGTGACGGGTGCGCGCATTATCCTGGATGATATCACTGCCAGAAAAGAAGCCGAAATTGTCCGTAACGCAGTCAAGAAATAAAAAAACCCTCAGAGCGAGGGTTTTTTACTGTTAGCTCCAGAGCTGTCCTTTCATGGAAATCACTGAACTGCCGCCGATTCTGATCAATACCTGATCTCCTTCTACATAGAGCTGGCTTTTAATGATGGAAGGTCTCCCCATATCCTCTCCCTGGATAAAGATATTTTCGACGGCAGGCTCAATATTACCGTACCCGTAAAGATAATAGGTCAAAGCACCATTGGCGGTTCCGGTGGCAGACTCTTCTTCGATTCCATAAAGGGGAGCAAAGTTTCGGCAGTACGCTTTCACACCGTCAGTATCGTTTTCATTATAATAAAACAGGTGAAAACCGACTGAATCGTAGGCGCGTGAGAGTCTGGAAACGGCATCAGCCTGTTGAACAGCCTCCTTCAGAGCCTTTTTACTGTTGACGGGGAGCAGAATGTCGCTCAAACCGGTGGAGATGACTTTTGGGATGAAGCCGGTTGGTTGATGAGAGAGGTCCAGACCGTATGCCTGGTACAGGGCCAGGCTTTCTTCCTCTGTCAAGATACGCAGCTCCCGGGGGGAAGCCATATCCATCCAGATACAATCCTCCTGGACACGGATACTCAGTTCACCTGCGCGAGTTGAAAGGGAAAAGTATCCTGGAGAGATGAGGTGTTCATTGCGCAGCGTTGAGAATGCGGCAATGGTGGCGTGGCCGCACAAATCAACTTCCTCCACGGGAGTAAAATACCGAATCCGAAAAGCATCCGGTGAAAGCTGTTTCACGTAGGCGGTTTCTGAATGTTTCAATTCGGCTGCCAGTCGTCTCATAAAACTTTCCGCCGGGAAATTCTCATGGGGTTCCAGGATCACCACCCCTGCCTGGTTGCCGGAAAAAAGCCGGGTCGTAAAGGCGTCAACGATATAAATATTCATGGCGTCCTCCTTGGTTAGATGGATGGTAGGGGATGCTGCACCGCTTCTTTCAATTACACCATACCACAATGCGCACCGGGTAAAAAGGATCAATTCACGATAATGCTGCCATGATTCGCTGAAAAAGAAGGCGGAGCAGAAGCGCTTAAAAAAGAAGCTTGAACACGGGTTTAACAGTGCGATATTTATTGGAAAAGCGGGGTATACATGAATGGAATTAGGGATTTGATTATCCCCTGTTCATCAATTTCTAATGAAATTTTAATGTTATCCCAATGACCTTCACATCTTCACCTGTTATGATGACCATAATAAGAAAAGGAGGTTGTCATAATGATTACCCTGGAACAAGTTGAAAAACTGAGAGAAAAAACCGGTGTCAGTTACGAAGAAGCCAAAATGGTATTGGAGGAAACCGGAGGCGATCTGCTGGAAGCAGTCATCCTGCTGGAACGCCGGAACCGCATTCAGGAGCCAGAATCAGGCGGTTACTATCATTCCAAAGGACAGCCATCCGAAAAGGAACCCACATCAGGCAATCGGCAAAAACATAGTGAACAGTCACAGACAAAAGGATCAAAAACCAAAAAAGAAGACAGCGTTTCCTTCGGTGAACTGGTGGGCAGCTTTTTCAGCTGGTGTGGCCGGATACTGCATAAAGGAAACAACAACAACTTTGAAATCAACAAAGAAGGAAAAAACATCATGCACCTGCCTCTGACTGTCATGGCGCTTCTGCTGATATTTGCCTTCTGGATGGTGATTCCCCTTCTGATTGTTGGCCTCATCTTTGGTCTCAGGTATCGCTTTGTCGGCCCGGACCTGGATAAAACAGAAGTGAACCGGGCGATGGAAACGGTCTCCGATGTAACCATGAAAGCCGTGGATACAGTCGTGGATGCAGCTGAAAACTTCTCGAAAGACATCAAAAAGGGCAAAGGTGAACAGACGCATGGAAATGAAAACGACAGTAGCTCAGCAGGAGAAGCACAGGATTCTGATCGTTGAGGACGAGGAAAAAATCGCCCGGTTTGTGGAGCTTGAGCTGGGATTTGAGGGCTATGAAGTGGAAAAGGCTCTCGATGGAAGGGACGGGCTGGCACTTGCCAAAGCCCGCCCCTTCGATTTGATTCTCCTGGATATTATGCTCCCCGGACTCAATGGCATTGAAGTCTTGCGCCGAATCCGTCAGTTTTCAGATGTTCCGGTGATTCTCCTCACCGCCCGGGATGCAGTTGTGGATAAGGTCTCCGGCCTGGACAGCGGTGCCGATGACTACATCACAAAACCTTTTGCCATTGAAGAGCTGCTGGCCCGGATCCGGGCCAGCCTGCGAAAAAGGTCCGGATCGGAAGTTCCGCAATCTCCTGCCGGCCTGGGCGCCGGTCGGCTGCGCCTGGATCCGGATCGTCGGGAAAGCTGGATTGACAACCACCTCCTGGACCTGACCAAGCGTGAATTTGACCTGCTCCAGTGCCTGCTGGAGAATAAAAACCTGGTCATGAGACGCGAGGTCCTGCTTGATAAAATCTGGGGGTATGACTTCGGCGGCGAAACCAATGCGGTGGATGTATACATACGCTATCTGAGGGCTAAAATTGAAGAACCTTATGGGATTAAAGTGATTCAGACGGTGAGGGGTGTGGGGTATGTCATCAGGGATCCGGTGATGACTGTGGACAGGGATGATGAAAGATGAAAAAAGCAACCCAAAAACCACTGAAAAATGAACCGAAACCCGAAAAAACACTGTCTGACAAAGTGCGCTCTTCTCTGGTATTAAAACTGAATTTCAGAATGATCAGGATGCTGGCAGCTGCCTTTATATCGTTTAACCTGTTGATCAGCATCCTATATTTTGGTGTCATTTTATGGAAAGCGGAAGAAGGAGCACAGCCGTTTTTGACTTTTATTGGCATTCCTCAGATTGAGGCGGAGACACAGACCGCGACGCTGTTTGGTTATGAGGTGACCCGGGTGAATGCGCTGGGAAAGGGTGTCCGGTTGCCTGACGCCATTCAGGAAAGAATGCCCCTGGAAGCCGCCGATGCCCGGCGCCGCATCACCGCTCCCGGACTGTTTCCCCGGATGCCGATTCAGGAGCGACTGGAGGCGACAGCTTATCACATCACCTTCACCCTGGGCGGATGGCCCATTCAAATAACCTACGGACTGGCAGATGATATAAGAGTTTATTGGCGACTGCTGCTGATTGTTATGGGAGTCCAGTTTTTGTATCTTTTTGGAAGTCTTGGTGAAAACACCAAGGCCATCCGGAAAACCTTGAAACCGCTGGCAGATCTGGCAGAAACAGCCAGAAACCTGCAGCAGGATGTGGCCTCACTGGGAGCCGATGGCAGCAGCCTTCAACATCTGGCCGGGGCGATCAGCACCATTGATGCTCACCGGCTGGACAGGCGCATTGCGGTGGGAAGCGCCCAGCATGAATTAAAGGATTTAGCCCAGGCCATTAACGACATGCTCAACCGGATCAATCAGTCTTACCAGTCACAGGTTCGGTTTGTGTCCGATGCTTCCCACGAACTGCGCACTCCCATATCCGTTATTCAGGGTTATGTGAATCTGTTGGACCGCTGGGGAAAACAGGATGAGAAAGTGATGCAGGAATCCATTGACGCGATCAAAGCTGAGACGGAGAACATGCAGGCACTGGTGGAACAGCTTCTTTTTTTAGCCCGTGGTGATAATGAGACCATGCAGCTTCAGAAAGAGACGTTCGATGCATGCGACATTGCGTCAGAAATCGTCCGGGAAGCACAGCTTATCGATCCGAACCATGCATTTGACATCAGCCTCCATCCGCCGGCTGTGCTGGAAGCAGACCGGCAGCTTTTGAAACAGGCTGTCCGCATCCTGATGGATAATAGCATCAAATACACACCTGCCGGAGAAAGAATCAGCCTGAAAGTTTTTTCGGAGAAGAAGCACGTGATGATTCAAGTGCAGGATAACGGGATCGGTATTGCTCCGGAGGATGTGTCTCACATATTTGATCGGTTCTACCGGTCTGACGAATCCAGGGCGCGGAAAACCGGCGGTGCCGGATTGGGTCTTGCAATCGCCAAATGGATCATTGAACGACATGACGGCCACTTTGAAGTCATCAGCCGCGTGGACATCGGCAC
The DNA here is from genome assembly GCA_033549305.1 of Bacillota bacterium. Taxonomy (GTDB): domain Bacteria; phylum Bacillota; class Clostridia; order Peptostreptococcales; family Tindalliaceae; genus Anoxynatronum. The sequence goes on from JAWSUV010000110.1 coordinate 5,997, forward strand.
ACGTACCACTGTCATACTCCCTGGAAAAGGCGGTGGCGACTCACGTGCGTGATGACAGCCGCTGCAGCCATTCACTTAATTGATAAACGGGCAGGAGAGCACCATGAAATGGAATCGTGCTCCCTGCCCGTATGTATGTTCACATGAAAGCCGCTGGTCCGACTGGGTTGCTTCAGGCGCAATTGATCAGAAACGATTCCGGATAGTGTATTTATCAAACAAATAAACGCCATGGTGTTAAATTTGGGTATACAATCAATAGTTGTCAAAGTTCAAAAAGGATAGTAACTTCATCATGAAGGAAGGGTCAATTCATGTGGTTTTCAGATCCGAAGGAAAAAGTGCTCAATCACTTTAAAGTGGACGGGTCCAAGGGATTAACACAGGAGGAAGCAGACAGCCGGCTCACTCAGTCAGGTCTCAATAAACTGAAGGAGAAACCGCCGGTGAGTCTGCTGAGTCTGTTTATCGACCAGCTGAAAAGTGTGATGATCTATGTACTGCTGGCAGCGGTGGTGGTGACCTTGGTGATCGGGGAGTATGTGGATGCGGCTATTATTCTGCTGGTCGTGATCCTGAACGCTGGAATTGGAGTGGTGCAGGCACATAAAGCGGAAAAGGCCATTGAAGCATTGAAAAAGATGACAGAGGGAAAAGCGCTTGTCAGGCGTGACGGGGAAGTAAAGGAAATTAACGCTGCAGAGCTGGTGCCGGGAGATCTGGTGATATTGGAAGCCGGCCGGCTGGTTCCGGCGGACCTGCGCCTGTTGAAAAGCATAAACCTGCAGATCGATGAGTCGGCGCTGACAGGTGAATCGGTTGCTTCAGAAAAACAGGTTGAAAGAATCACGGCAGAATCAAACCCATCGCTTGGTGACCTGAGCAATATGGCTTATATGTCTACGACGGTGACCTATGGTCGTGGCGAAGGCATTGTGGTGGGAACAGGGATGGAAACGGAAATCGGGAAAATTGCGGATATGCTGCACGAGGACCATGAACCCTTAACACCTCTTCAGAAGCGTTTGGAGGAACTGGGACGGACACTGGGTTTTCTTGCCATTGGAATCTGTTCCCTGATTCTGGTTATTTCAGTAATCCAGGAGCGGGATTTTTTTGAGATGTTTCTCACAGCCATCAGCCTGGCAGTGGCAGCCATCCCGGAAGGACTGCCTGCCATTGTGGCGATCGTATTGGCGCTGGGAGTTACCCGGATGTCAAAAGCCAACGCGATTGTCCGAAAACTGCCTGCAGTGGAAACACTGGGGTCAGTGAGCATTGTCTGTACGGATAAAACCGGAACCCTGACACAAAACCGCATGACGGTGACCCATCATTATACTGACCAGAAGCTGAAAACAGCTTCCGTTGAACTGTTTGACCCGTCTGAAACAGATGAACAGGGTAAGGTGAAAATACCATCAACTGATGAGGATCTGATGAAGACGCTGGTGCTTTGTGCGGACGCCACATTGGAGAACGGTGTGATGACTGGCGATCCGACGGAAGTGGCCGGTCTTATGTGGGCCGACAAACACAATGTCTCATGGAAAGTGTTGACGGAGACCCATGAACGCGTCTCAGAAAAACCGTTTGATTCAGAGCGAAAACTGATGTCTACGCTGAACCGGGAAGGCGAGGGGTACAGAGTCCATACCAAGGGAGCCATGGACAACCTGTTGAGAATCTCAACGTATGTTCGGAGCGGTGAAAAAGTGATTCCACTGACAGCGGAAATGCGGAAAGAATTTGAAGCCATCGTGGAAAAGCTGTCAAATGAAGCACTGCGGGTGCTGGGGGCGGCAAATAAAGACGTTGAAACACTGATTGCCCCGGAAGAGATGGAGCAGGAGTTAGTGTTGCTTGGCATGGTGGGCATGATTGATCCGCCGCGCCCGGAGGTGATGGTTTCCATCGAAGAGGCAAAAGCGGCCGGGATCACTCCGGTGATGATTACCGGTGATCACCGGAACACGGCGGTTGCTATTGGCAAGGAGCTGGGCATAGCCGCATCACTGGAGCAAAGCATTACCGGCGCAGAGATAGATGAGCTGACACAGGATGAATTCTACCGGGATATCCATCAATACCGGGTGTTTGCCCGCGTTTCTCCAGAGCATAAAGTGAAGATTGTTCAGGCCTTTCAGTCCCACGGGCATGTTGTTTCCATGACAGGAGACGGGGTGAATGATGCGCCTTCACTAAAGATAGCCGATATCGGCGTCGCCATGGGAATAACTGGAACCGATGTCTCAAAAGGAGCCAGTGATATGGTGTTGACGGATGATAATTTCTCAACGATCATTCGCGCTGTGCGGGAAGGGCGTGTCATCTACGATAATATTCGAAAATCTGTCCTGTTTCTCTTGTCCTGCAACCTTGGAGAGGTGATCGCTATCTTTGTGGCGATTTTGATCGCTTGGCCTGTACCGCTGCTGCCAACCCAGATTCTGTGGATCAATCTGATCACTGACACCCTTCCGGCCATTGCCCTGGGGGTGGATCCGGAAGAACCTGGGCTGATGCAAAAAAAACCCCGGCCTCCACAGGAAAGCATCTTCGCTGGCGGCGCGGGATTTCGGATACTGTTTGGAGGCCTGATGATCGGCACTTTGACTCTGGCGGCTTTCTACTATGGATTATCCGAGCATGGGTTTCAGGCAGGGGCCCGGAACATTCCGGCGGAGGTCATGACCTATGCGCGTACCATGGCCTTTGTGGTGCTGGCCGGCTCCCAGCTGTTTTATTCCTTGGCTATGAGAAGTAAGACCAGGTCCATCTTCCGGATTGGCCTGTTATCCAATCCTTACCTCGTTGGTGCCATCCTGACCGGTTTTGCACTGCAGTTAATGGTGATTTCCGTACCTTTTCTGGCCAGGGCTTTTCAGGTGCAGATGCTCTCTGGTTTTGACTGGGCACTGGTACTATTATTCGCTGTTGTTCCCCTGATCATCAGCGAAGTGTTTAAGCTTTTTAGAAGGAGGCAGGCTTCCTAATGAAATAAACTGAGGAAAGCCAGAGCTGCCATTGCTTTTTCCCTGGTACGCAGCGGCACCTGCAGACAGCGCTGCCAGGCTTCCTTGATCAGATCCTGCTTCCCGTTCTTTTCGCCGGTAATGCACCAGACAGAAAAATGTTCGCAATTATTATACTTAATCCGATAGCCGTCAAAGTTGGACCCCATCATAGACATTGCCCTTTCAACAATCACATCTGCATGGAAAGAAGGAATCACCGTGTGGTCAGTTTCCACCACGCCGTCACGGGCGAAATCTTCGATGGATGTTTTCTGAACCTGCGCCTGTTTAATGGCCAGGATGCTTTCGCAGCGGAAATGAATCACCTGACCATCACCTGCATCAATCCCGTAATGCTTGTACGATAAAAAGCGGATAATCAACTCATCCAAAAAACAGCTCCTGGAATTTTTCCGGCATTCAGTCGGCTGAAATACAAGAGGGTTTCGGCTTACATAAAGAATATCACCTTTCATTCATTCACTTCCCTCGATAAAATATGTGTTTATTATATGATTCTACTGCAAAAAGTCACTAAATCAAACACATACTGAACAACATTTATTT
>JAWSUV010000111.1:0-9541 GCA_033549305.1 Bacillota bacterium
CCCTGCGCCAGGCCGACCTCCGGCATCATTTTGGGCTGGTGCCTCAAAACACCATTCTTTTCAGCGGCAGTATCCGGGACAACATCGCTTTCGGGAAGGAAGAGGCGTCCGACGCGGAAATCAGCGAGGCCCTTCGGATTGCCCAGGCCGCCGATTTTGTGAATGAACGGGAAGAGGGGCTGGACGCTGTCCTTTCCCAGGGCGGCAAAAATCTCTCCGGCGGCCAGAAACAGCGACTGTCCATCGCCCGGGCGCTGGTCCGGCGGCCTGCCTTCTACCTGTTTGACGACAGCTTCTCCGCCCTTGACTTTAAAACCGACCGGCAGCTGCGGCAGGAACTGAAGAAAGTGACGGCCGATGCCGGTGTCCTCATTGTGGCCCAGCGCATCAGCACCATCCTCGACGCCGACCGCATCATTGTCCTGGAGCAGGGTGAAATCACCGGACAGGGGACCCATGCGGAGCTTCTCAAAAGCAACCGGGTGTACCGGGAGATCGTCTCTTCGCAACTGGGAGAGGAGGCACTGGTATGAGTGAACCCAGACGTGATTCCTCAAAAGCCGGCAGGCCCCATGGCCCCGGTTCCAGGTTAATGGTGCCCCAGGAAAAACCCAAGGATTTCAAGGGCAGCTTCCGGCGACTGACTGGTTATCTGGCTCCCTATCGGTTATCCCTGCTTATTGTGTTCCTCACGGCCGTGCTGAGCACCGCCTTCACCATCGTCAGCCCCGTGATCATCGGTACCATCACCACCCATCTGTTTGGCGCCTTCACCTTCAGCACCCCCATCGACTACACTCATGTCTCCCGCATTCTGGTGCTGCTGACGGGCATCTATGCCCTGTCGGCCCTCTTCGCCTACCTTCAGCAGTTCATCATCGCGGGCGTTTCCCAGCAGCTGGTCTATGATCTGCGCAGGGAAACCCACGGGAAGATCCAGCGGCTGCCGCTGCGCTATTTTGACTCCAAAACCACCGGCGAAATCCTGAGCCGGGTCACCAACGATATCGATACCATCAGCAACACCCTGCAGCAGGGCGTCACCCAGCTGATGACCGCCGCTCTGACACTCATCGGCATTCTCGTCATGATGCTGGTCATCAGCCCCGTCATCACCCTTTTTACGCTCGTGACCATCCCGTTGAGTATCCTCATCACCCGAAGCATCGCCAAACGCTCACAGCGGTATTTCGCCAGCCAGGCCGCCGCCCTGGGCGAGCTGAACGGTCACATTGAGGAAACCTACACCGGGCATGTCACCGTCAAGGCCTTCGGACACGAGGAAAAAGCCATTGCCGACTTCGCCGCCATCAATGACCGGCTTTACACACATGCCTGGAAAGCCCAGTTTGTTTCCGGCACCATCATGCCCCTCATGCAGCTGGTCAACAACATCGGGTACGTCTTCGTGGCCGTTGCCGGGGGCATTTTTGTCATTCAGGGGCGCATCACCATCGGCAACGCCCAGGCTTTCCTGCAGTATTCCCGGCAGTTCACCCGCCCCATCGTGCAGACCGCGGAAATCATCAATGTGTTTCAGTCCACCCTCGCCTCCGCCGAACGCGTCTTTGAAGTGCTGGATGAACCGGAGGAGGCACCGGATCCAGCCGAGGCCGAAACCGTCGGCAGTCTGCGGGGAGAGGTGATTTTCGACGGTGTTTCCTTCCGCTACGAGGCGGACAAGCCTCTGATCACAGACATGCACATGCACGTGCATCCCGGCGAAACCGTGGCCATCGTCGGCCCCACCGGCGCCGGCAAGACCACTCTGGTCAACCTGCTCATGCGGTTCTATGAACTTGACAGCGGCAGCATCACTCTCGACGGCGTCCCAGCCCGGAACATGTCCCGCCACGATGTGCGCAAGCTCTTCGGCATGGTGCTTCAGGACACCTGGCTGTTTAACGGCACCCTCCGGGAAAACATCGCCTACGGCCGGGAAGGCGCCTCCGAAGACGACATCCTGCGCGCGGCGAAGCTGGCTCAGGCCGACCACTTCATCCGCACCCTGCCGGAGGGTTATGACACGGTGCTGAACGAAGAAGCATCCAACATCTCCCAGGGACAGAAGCAGCTGCTGACCATCGCGCGGGCCATTCTGGCGGATCCCCCCATCCTGATCCTCGACGAAGCCACCTCCAGCGTCGACACCCGCACCGAAATCCTGATCCAGCAGGGGATGGACCAGCTGATGAAAGGGCGGACCAGCTTTGTCATCGCCCACCGGCTGTCCACCATCCGCAACGCCGATGTCATCCTGGTGATGAACGAAGGCGCCATCATCGAAAAAGGCACCCATGAGGAACTGATGGCTGCCAACGGATTCTACGCTGATCTGTACAACAGCCAGTTTGTCGCCTGATGGCCGCCCGGTGAAAAGAAATGTTTCCTTTAGCGGAAATGATGATTCGTCCTTTTACTTCTTGATCTCTTTTACCCGGCCAACGATGCCACTCTCAAGCATGACCTTAATCCCATGGGGATGGAAGGCTGCATTGGTCAGGATTTTTTTGACAATCCCTTCTGTTACATTTCCGCTTCGCTGGTCCTGCTTCTGAACAACACAAACAGCCATACCCACCTCGATCTCATTACGTTTTGTCACTGCTGTCATTTTCATGTTCCTTTCAGTTAAACACTCTTCGGATACGGTCATTCCTTCCGTGATACGCCTTATGCTGTCAATTGCCCACCATAAGGTGGGACGCCTGCAGCAGGAGCTTCTTTAATGCCGGCATCGTACTTTTCACTTCTTCCAGTAAAGAAAATCTGATCTGCCGCAGCACTTCGCGAATCTCCTCGTTGGATGGGTTTAACTGATGAGGGTGTTTGCTTTGGTTTGCCACGTCCATCACCCTTTCTCTTTGCATCCTCCAGTAAATATTGCGGACACACCGCCTCAAGGCGTCTTGTCGTTCCCCTTGTCCCAGTCCTTCTTATGGTTGAGATGTTCAAATGAGGGTATCTAGTTACTGACATGATTATGTAAACTTATTCGCTTTAGTATTGCAGACCGGATCGGTCAGGCATTCTGGAAAACGCTAATCATTGAAAGGAGGGAAAAATTCATGAATTCAACACTCATCATTATTATTGTGCTTGTTCTACTACTAGGCGGCGGATTTGGGTATAGCCGAAGAGGAAGATAGTGTTAAGGATTGATCGTAAGCCTGTTAGCAACAGATTGGGTGTGATGATTTCCGGATACAATTGGACGCTTTCTTCCGGAAGGAGCCATTAGCGTAACCGACCAGCATTTAGGTCGGCTTTTTATTTGACTGGAATGGTTCCCAATGGGAACCCGTTTTTTCTTTTCCTGAAGCAAACCATGGTTGAAAAGGTAAAATTCGAGGTTATATGGGAGCTGTCCCCGTATAACCTCGAAATACGTAAAGAAGAGCAACCTCCCCAGGCTTCAAGAATCGTTTTTGCTTCAATTCCTTTCATGATTTTCCTCAAATATCCCCCTGCTATTTACCAAGGACAGTGGGAAGGAACATATCAATGATTCCAATCACAACCGCTGCCAGGACAGCTCCCCAGACAGTAACCGACATGGCTTGCACAAAATATTGTGCTGCATAAATAACGATTACAGCTATTACAAACCCAATGATTCCCCTTCGCTGGCGCGCATTTTTCTTGCCGAAAACCTTATTAGCGACATATCCCAAAATGGCAATGGCTATTGCTGCAAAAAACGCGCCGCCAAAACCCCCTACGTTAAAACCTGGTAATACAAAGTCAACAAACATAAGGACAAAGGCCGATATCATTAAACGGATAAATAAACCCAACATTTTCACGTCACTCCTTAAACATATTTTTGTCCCATTCTTAAGAACGATTTAATCCATACTTAATAACTACCCTGTTAACATAACGATATGCATCGACTTAACTTGTTTTCCTTCCATCAAAAACCGCCTCAAGGCTTCTTGTCATACACCTTTTAGCGGTTAAACGGGACACGAGAAATGTCCCTTCTCTTACCCTTGTCTTATCACTGTGTCGGATCAACCACAGAACCGGTAATGAGCACTTCATTTGTTTTCCTGTCATGGATCAGGAAAAAGAACAGCCGGTTCACATTCATCTCGAAGAAATCCATCATGGCTGATGCTTCATATTCCATGGAAAACCGCGGCAGGCGCAGATTCCCATGATTCCTTTTACTTCCGCAAAATCTTCTCCATTGGTTTTCCCTTCGCCAGTTCATCAACCAGTTTGTCCAAATACCTTACTTGTCTGGTGACAGGATTTTCGATTTCTTCTATCCGGTAACCACAAATGCTGCCTTTGATCAGGTGAGCATTGGGGTTGAGGTTTGCTCTTTGAAACGCTTCAAAGGTGGCCTCCTCATCGATGAGATTCTTCATTTCTTCCTCATTAAATTCCGTCAGCCACTGAATGACCTGATGCAGTTCTTCGACGGTTCTGCCCTTTTTCTCGATTTTTGTCACATAGTGGGGGTACACCGATGCAAAGGTCATTTTTGCCATGCGTTCATTATGCTCAGGGGTTGTTTTCATGTCATTGTCCCTCCGATTCTTTCGGGGCGGCTATTTTAACTGCAAAGGTCAGTTTTTACATTATTTCACCTTCCTTCTTCCCAAGAATCCACTCTGCATTCAATTGATATTTATTATCATCTTACCCGTTCAGAGGAGCTGTAATCGGCAGCTTATCCCGACTCATAGACGGTACTCCAAGTGACAAGGGGACGCTTCCCGGTGTCCCATTTTCAAGTTGGACTGAGACTGTCAAGAGCAAGGGATCTTTCGCATCCACTCCAGATCCATTCACCGCATTCACCAGATGGCTCGGAATGCAATAAATTTATGACCCATGCTTGACAAGGATATTTATCTGTTCTATTATATATATAACAGATATACTTTATGATTTATTGACATCTCATCAGCGGAGAGGATGAATGCTTATGCTTCTTACCATAGCCTTTGAATCTGATATCCCATTATACCAGCAGATCAAAAACCAGATTATCACCGGCATTGCCCAGGGAAAACTGAAACCAGGAGAATCCCTGCCTTCTGTCAGGCAGCTGGCAACTGACATTGGCATCAATTTTCACACAGTGAACAAGGTTTACCAGCAGCTGAAGCAGGAACAATGGGTGGTGATTCACCGGAAAAGCGGTGTGATCATCAACCCAGACCTGAATCTCAAGGCAGACAAAGCCTACCGGGAGTCGCTGGCATCCACCCTGACAGTCCTGTTTGCCGAGGCTCATCTCCGGGGAATGACGATGGCGGAAAGTCAGCAGCTCATTGAAACCCTTTACCGCTCTTTCGTGCAGGAGGTGTCCAAATGATGATTCAGACCCCGTTACTGATTCAACTGATGATTGTGGTGATTCCCTTATATGCCCTGGGAATGCTGCTGCCGGAGTTTACCCGAAGCACCCTTTTTTTTGGCGTGACATTGCCCCATGAGGTGCACCGGCAGCCGGAACTGTTGCATGAGAAAAAACAGTACCGCCTCCGTTTCACCATTCTGTTCACCCTCAGCTGGCTGATGATGATGGCCGTATCCCGTGTGACAGACAACTTCGACCTGCTCTATGGGGGCGGTATAATGGTCACCATTCTGGTGCTTTCGAGCAATTATGTGGTCACCCATGGCCGGGTCAAGGCCCTGAAGGCACAGCACCAGTGGACAAGAAACCTGAAACAGCAGGTGGTAGTGGATACCAGCCGGGAAAGCAGGACACACTATTTGTCCTATGCCTGGTTCGCCATTCCCGGGCTTATCACGCTGGCCACCTGGCTGATCACCTTGTCCGCCTACGAGCGCATGCCTCATCAGCTTCCCCAGCGAACCGGGTTTGGCGGCGAAGTGCTCCAGTGGACCAGCAAAAGCTTCGGCTCTGCTTTTGCCCTGCCCCTCACGCAACTGGGCATGCTGGCCCTGTTTTTCTTCATCATGGTTGTCATCAGAAAAGCCCGGAAGCTGATTGATCCTTCACGGCCGGAGATTTCTGTGCGGCGCCACCAGACTGCCAATCTTCGCTGGAGCCTCTATATCCTTGCCGCTGCCGTCTGGATGGTCACGTATTTTGCCGTACTTCAGGCGCAGCTGCTGCAGCTGATCAGCTTGTCAGTGTCCGGTCATTATGCGCTGCATTCCCTGTCCGTAGCCGGCCCCTTGCTGGGGATCTTTGTGGTTGCCTGGTATACTGGGCAATCGGCAGAACGGGTGAAGGTGGAGGCTGATGAAAACGTCGAGCCCGGCCTGCTGCCGGTGGATGACGACCACTGCTGGAAATGGGGGCTGTTTTACTACAACCCCAACGACCCGACCATCTGGATTGAAAAGCGTTTTGGCATCGGGTGGACACTGAATTTTGCCAATCCCCTGGCAGTGGGGTTTTTCGTGGTGCTTCTGCTGGTGATTGCCGCCGGGATCATTTTTGAGTTGTAGAGGATGCAGGATAATCTCTTTAATCATTACTCTGGAGGAATGAACATGAAAAATAATGCGTTGTCCTTCGTCAGTTGGACCTTTGCCCTCAGTTATCTCTATGCCGCCCTCTTCTACTACGTGTTTGGCATCCGCAGCGGGAGCGGCTATCTGGCTATGGCGATGGGGTATATGTGGATTCCGGGCCTTGTCGCCATCGCTCATTATTGGCGTGAAAAACGAAGCTTCCGCACATGGAAACTTCTGGTTAAACCAAACCGCTGGTTTTTATTTGCCTGGCTGGTTTTTCTGCTGCTGCAATTTGTCAGTATTCCCGTGACCATGCTGTGGCCCGGCACTTCTTTTTCGTTCTACATGACAGACTTTTTCAGCCAGTATGAATCCCTGATCTCACCTGAAGAACTGGATGCCATGCGGCAGCAGGTTGCCAGTAATCCCTGGTTTCCCCTCTTGATGATGGTGGTTCAGTCCCTGGCAGCGGCTGTCACCATCAACTTGCTGGCAGCCCTGGGGGAAGAACTGGGTTGGCGGGGTTACCTTCACGAAAAGCTGATTTCCCGCGGATTCTGGCAGTGCAGCTTCATCACAGGCGTCATCTGGGGTTTGTGGCATGCACCCTTGATTCTGCAGGGGCATAACTATCCCTCATTTCCCGTGCTGGGGGTGCTGCTGATGACGGTATGGTGCATTCTCCTCAGCCCGCTGTTTACGTTGATTCGGGAGAAATCCGGCAGCGTCATAGCCGCCTCCATCGCCCATGGTTCGCTGAACGCCTCCATTGGCATTTCCCTTGTCTACATCACCGGTGGTCATGTCCTCTGGAACGGCTTCCATCATCTCAGTGGCTTTACCGTGCTGGCACTGGTAAATCTGGTGATTTGGAAAAGCCGGATTTACCGGCTTTCTAATCCGGAAGAATCAAAAAACCATAATGGCATCGCTCATGATCCGTTGCTTCAATGAGCCATTTCTTTAGTATGACAAGAGAAATCTCCCCTTGTCTTGCCCTTTTCTTGAAGGTTTTTCTTATTCACCTTAAGGCGGCAACATCGACTCACTTTTTTATCTCTCAGTACCTGGTCATGCGATTCCTTCTGTGTACTTTTTGAAATGATCTAAAATGGCCTGCCATCCCTGCTGTTGCATTTCAATCGAGTTTTGACTTTCCGCTTCGAAAGTTTCAACAATGTTTGTTGAATTACCATCGCTTACAAATGTCACATCAACTTCCCTGCCGTCATCAAGGGTATAGGCGATGGACCTTTGCGGTTGTACTTCGTTATAGGTGCCTGTGAAATCAAATCCAAAACTCCCGTCCTTCGCTTCCATTCGATAAAGAAATTTCCCGCCAACCGATAATGCATTCTCTGCAAATGGTGTATGCCAATCATCGGAGGCATTGTTCCATTGTGTAATGTGTTCGGGTTCTGTCCAGGACATCCACACCTTTTCGACAGGGGCGTTTACCGTTGTCTTGACTGTGATTTTTGTATTCGTCTCCTTCATCAGTTATTCCCTCCTTCCTTTTCTCCCCACAACTCATAGGATTTCCTTCCGTAAAATATGATATCGATACCATTCAGAAATTCATTGAAATCCATGTCATCATCCATGATGCACCAGTCAATTTCTCCATTTGCTCCCGCGATAAAACCGTCTAAAGTGACCGCCAAATCTAACATTATTCGTCTTGGTTTATTAAGCATAATGATTTACCTCCTATGCTATTCGTCCATAAGAAGGAAAGGGAATCTGACCAGAATATTCTTTCCAGAATCCACTCTGAAGTAATTGATATTTATTGTCATCTTACCTGTTCAGAGGAGCAGTAATCGACAGCTTATCCCGACTCATGGACAGTCTTCCCAGTACCAGATGGTGTATATGATAAAGAGATCCCCGTGATCCACCAACATTGTTTTGCAAAAGGTTGTTCGGGGTCAAACGTTTTCTCAAAAGATACGTCCTATAGAGTGACAGCCATCAGCACCTGATAAAATCAATTTAATTGATCACCATTCCTGCGAGGAGATGTTATTCATGAAAAGAAGTGCCCTGTCAATGATTGCCGGCTTCCTCTCTTTGTCCCTGCTATTCTCAACCCTGACGGCCTGTGGCAGGAACCCTGATCCGGGGGAAGAAAGCCCTCCACCTGGGGAAGAAGCCGCCCTGCCGCCACCCCAGGCAATGCCCCTGGCTGTGGAAACTTCCTTTGCCCTTTACCAGGAAACGCCCACGGCCTATACGCCCCAGGTGCCGGCCTACACCGTGGCACCGGACCTCTCCAACATCACCAATCTGGAAGCCTTTCATCTGTCTCCCGCTGCCAGGGAGCTGCTGGCGGAGAACGGGTTTGTGGTGATCCCCAACCCCTATTACCAGGAATTTTTCGTTCTTTATGAGACGAATCTCTACGAACCCATTCCCAGCTTCATCACCACCGATTCCATGCTCCACAACTACCATCTGTTTTTCAGTCATTTGCTGCGGGTCACGGAAAAAGACCACTTTGTCCCGGAGCTGAAAGCCCTGACAGCTGCCATGATGACGGCAACGGAAGCTCAGGTGGCGGCCCTGGAAGGCACTGACTGGCACAATGCCGCTCTGCGCAACCTGGCGTTTTTCGCTGTGGCAGGAAGACTGCTGGATCCGGCCATGCCGGTGCCCGCATCGGTGGAGACGGTGGTGGCGGAGGAACTGGCCCTTATTGAGGCACAGGAGGGAATCGCTCTTTCCCCGATGATGAACCTGGGGCAGGAACACTTATCTGATCTGGATGCCTTGCAGGAAGATTATTCCCAGTACATTCCCCGGGGCCACTACACCACAGACGAGCAGCTGACGGCCTATTTTCAGACCATGATGTGGTATGGCCGCATGACCTTCCGCCTGAAGAACGAAGATGAAACCCGTTCGGCCCTGCTGCTGACCCTGGCCCTTTCAGCGGAAGACACCCTGACCCGGTGGGACCGGATTTATGAGCCCACCAGCTTCTTTGTGGGAGAAAGTGACGACCTGAATGTGCGCCATTTCCAGGCGCTGATGGTCCAGGTTTACAGCAATGACGTGACGGCGGACCAGTTCCCCGGCGACGCCG
>JAWSUV010000112.1:0-9491 GCA_033549305.1 Bacillota bacterium
CGGATTGGCGGTATCATACATTCCGGATTCCCGGTACTCTTCAAGAAGAATATTCACATAATGATAGATAGATCTCATTAAAGACTTTTTTAGTTTTTTGGCAGCAATTTTCGTTTAATTTTTCGTTGTTAAGTTGCTTTCTGATCCATCGACGAATTTTTTTGCCCGGTTGCCTCATTACTCAGATTCCCAAAATCATAAGTGGTTCTGCTTGTTCACTATCTTCCTGGAAGTATTGTGCATATCGGAAACAGTTTAATTGTTAAAGCAGATATTTTGAATTTTGCAGACATTATTTCATGCAATTTCTTGTTTTAAGTAATCACAAATCAATCCTTCTAACTTCAATAATATAATTTATTATCTCATTAACGATATCAGCAATGTTTTCATTTCTTCCGCCATTCCAAACTGAGATATGATTAAAATTTTCGCATTTTTTCAATATATATTTCACATCATTATTATTTTTTTCGCCTCTCTTTTGAATCGTCTCAATGTATTGATAATCGCTGTCTTTGATGTCATTTGTCTTAAGATTTTTTCTTTTGTATCTCTGTTCAATTATCGTTTTGGTTTCAGCCCTAAGAGTCACAAGTAGATCTGGTATTAGAATTATCTTGATTGTTTTATCATTCCACAAGTTAGGCAACACTTTGAGACTACTATATTTATATAAAGTTCCTACGCTTTGAAAAACACCTTGATCACTGAGATGTATGCCGGGTAAAGTCTTAAAATACTCAATTTTTATTTGACTTGCGTATAAGTTTTTTATCTCCTTCAGAACCAATACTGCATATTTAAGCTTTGGCTTTGCTTTTATCGCAATATAAATTGCGGATAAAAATATCTTTAAGTTGCATTTCTGTATAAATGGTATTTTGCTCCCGTTAACCTTGCTGCAGTTTATATTTCTACTACATAACGCTTTATAAAGCTCGTTACAGACAGTTGTTTTACCAACACCTGCAACACCAGAAAACTCCAAATAAAATGATCTCATCATTTTTTTCACCCTAAATATTTATTATGATTCAATAAAACCACAGGGCTGATGTTAACATTTGCCCTTATTAATGATGCAAATTCGTTGTATGCATAACCCATATTGAATCATCATATCACAAAATATAATCACTTCAATCCTCCAGCAAAAAAAAAGAAAAGGGGCCAATAACAGTAAATGATACTCTGAAAGTGTACCACTAAACCCTTAAATGATAGCGAATAAGTTTACTGAGTATTCTACTGATCTGAACCCCTTGAAACGAACACATAGATGGTTCAAATAACAGCTAAAAATTTCTTTTTCAACTCCGTTCTTCGTTCCGCAGGTGTCATTTGATACTTTAATTGATAGCGAGAGTGGTTGTAAAACTCAACATAATCCATCACTTCTTGAATGACTTCATCAGCACTCATTTTTGATGTGTCTTAAAGCCACTCCGTCTTCATACAGGAGAAGATGCTTTCAATGGGTGCATTGTCAATCGGTGTTCCCGGTCGGGACATGGATGCTTCAATGGTGAGATCTGCAAGGTACTGACGGTATTCTGATGACATGTACTGCGTTCCCTGATCACTATGCAGAATCGTTCTGGTCAAGACCTTATCATCCAGGTAAGCTCTGGCCGCCTCAATCGTTTGGATCACCGTTTTAGTGGAAGCCTCTTTGGAAGCGATGCAGCCGACAATATAGCCGTCTGCAACATCCTTGATGACTGATCCGTACACAATGCCATCCAGTGACTTTAAATGCGTCAAATCGGTTGTCCACTTTAAATTGACTGCAGTAGCTTTGAAATCACGCTTTAACCGATTTTTATATTTAATGGTATTGCTGGTAAACCTGCACAGGGAACGGCGCCGCCTAATTTTTGCAGTTAAGTCATACTTGTTCATGATCCGCAAAATCCGTTTGTGGTTTAATTCCAGCCCTTTATTCCTGCTGAGCCATATTTTGACCCGTTGATAACCATAGGTATTCCTTGTCTTCCGTTGGCATTCCTGGATAAACGCTGCTAATGAGGCATCATTCATAATTGTTGGTTTTTCTGCTTTTTGGAGCCAGTCATAATAGCCACTTCTAGAGACGCCCAGGCATTGACATAATCGACAAACAGGATGTTGAGGGGAGAGATTCTTAATAACCCTGTATTTTACTTGGGTGTATCCCACCTTTCTAATTCTTTCAGAAAAGACCTGAGGACAGCTACCTGCATTTCAAGCTCTTTGACCAATAGATCCTTCTCGACATTTTTATTCTTTTGCGGCAGACCTTTGTTGCTTCTAATCTTGAGACCATTGGCTGTACGATAGTCCCTTAGCACAGCCTGTATGGTCGTTCGGCCAATTTTCATCTGATGTGCCAATGAGCGTGTTGAAATTCCTTCTTCATAAATCAATCGGATGATTTCATTCTTAGTATCTTGATCTAATCGACGCCCCATTGCAAGACCTCCTTTACTTTCAGTATACGCTTGTTTTTCTTTAAGTCCATTGTCCGCTATATGGGGGTCAGTGCAGCACAAGGTGGCTCAAAAACGTCGGATTAGTGGCTCATTTTCATCGCAGTAAACACGAAGTGTTGTTGTATCAACTAACCTGAAGTTTTCTGACTGGATCTCGAAGTTTGAAAACAAGACAATGGTCACTGCCCTTATCGACCGATTGACATTCAGGCCTCATATACTGAACATGAACTCTGAGAACCCTTACAGGGCAGAACATGCCGGAACAGTAAATGCTTAGTCTTTTAGGGGAATACGAATATGGGTGTTCTCCTGTGGAACCTGAATGGTAAACTATTTGAGTGTCATTTTCTCAGAAGTGGTGTACTAATTGGCTGTCACTGGTGGTCAACTAATTCGTTGTCAGGTGGTCAACTAATTCATTGACATTTACAGTCTAGACAATAATGAGTAGATTCATTCCCATAAAAAGATTGCACTGCGATCGTTTTTTTTATTGCAGCCGCCTTGTCACAAAGATGTCACAGCTTTGTCCGCTACATGTCACAATGCCTGGGTATAATAAACTTAACAATCTATTATGGAAGAATCAAACAGTCAAACTGGGAAATCAATCAATGCGACCATAAAATTGATACATCACTCTACAGGAGGAACTGACATGAAAAAATGGCTTAGAATCTTATTGGTTGCTTTTGGCGATATTGTATTTATTAATGCAGCCTTTGCATTAGCCTTGTACATACATTCTGAGGGGCAATTGTCCTTTGGGTTTTTTGTTCAATATGCTCACATTTTTATTGTGGCAACAATTGTTAAGATTCTTATATTCTATGCCTTCTCATTGTATTCCAGCCTTTGGGAGTATGCTTCCATTGAAGAACTGATCAAGGTAGTAGGGGCTGTCTTATTAGGCAATGCATTCGCACTGGTATATATTTCCAGGTTTGATTTGGGAATTTTCTTTGGTGTCTATATAGTCTCAGTCGTATTTGAAATGGCCTTGGTTGGTGGATACCGATTCAGCTATCGAATTGCAAGACGTTTGCGCCACAACCAAAGCCTGGTCATTCAGGAAGATATAACGCGCGTGCTCATTATTGGCAGCGGCGCTACGGCGAGTATCATTGCATCGGAAATAAAATCACATCCCAAACAATACGGGAAACTAATCGGGTTTATCGGGCATGACGAAACGGTGTCTGGAAAAAGCATTGCAGGTGTCAAAGTAATGGGAACCTATGATGATATTTTTAGCATCGTCAAGCGGTTTAAGGTGGATGAAATCATTGTCGCTGTTCCGACAGCAACGCAGGAGCGCACCCAATATATTCTCAATGAGTGCAAAAGGACGAATGCGAAGGTTAAAATTGTTCCAGGCATTCAGGAAGTAATTGATGGAAACGTCAGCATCAATTCCATTCGAGATGTGGAAATTGAAGATCTGCTGGGCAGAGAAACCGTTAATTTGAATATCCAGGAAATCGCGATCTATTTGAAAGGGCATGTAGTCATGGTCACGGGAGGAGGCGGATCCATCGGTTCGGAATTGTGCCGACAGATAGCACGATTCAAGCCTTCCAAACTGATTGTTCTTGATATTTATGAAAACAATGCCTATGAGATTCAAAACGAGTTAGATCGAAAATATGGAAAGAGCCTCCACTTGGAAGTGCTCATTGCAAATGTGTGTGATAAAGAAGACATTAGACGGATTATTCGTGAAGAAAAACCACAAATCGTTTTTCATGCCGCAGCCCATAAACACGTGCCACTGATGGAACGGTCACCCAAAGAAGCGATCAAGAACAATATCCTGGGCACTTTAAACTTGGTTGAAGTATCCCATGAAATCGGAGTTGAGCATTTTGTGTTTATTTCCACGGACAAAGCCGTCAATCCCACCAGTATTATGGGCGCCACGAAACGTATGTGTGAAATGATCATCCAATCCATGAACAAACAGTCCAACACAACATATGCGGCAGTTCGTTTTGGCAATGTGCTGGGATCAAACGGATCGGTAGTGCCGCTTTTCAAAAAGCAGATTTCCGAAGGCGGCCCTGTCACCGTGACGCACAAAGACATCACCAGGTATTTTATGACCATAGAGGAAGCGGCCCAGTTGGTGATCCAGGCTGGAGCGATTGCAAAGGGTGGCGAAATATTTGTACTCAATATGGGCAAACCGATTCGCATATATAATTTGGCAGAAGATTTGATCCGTCTCTCTGGTCTCAAAGTGGGTCAGGATATCAACATTGAAGTGACTGGTTTAAGACCGGGAGAAAAGCTGTATGAAGAACCATTAATGGCAGAAGAAGAACTTCTGTACACGAGGCATGAAAAAATATTTATTGGAGATACTACAGATCTGGAATTCAAAATGGTTAAATATAATGTTGAAAAGCTTGAGAAGATGCTCCATGAAGCTTCTGATGAAGAAATTAAAGCGCGTCTATCGATCCTTGTACCAACATATAAAGCCAATGGCCATGATGATAAATCTCATCAAGAAATCCGAGATGATCAGTCCCAAAAAAATTAATATCAGCGTGAAAGCCTTTAATATTATCTGATAAATTAATGAACGCAATATCTCCTAAGATTTTCACATTCTTGATGAAATGCGAAAAATGTATTGAATTGCGGTGAAAGAATACTTTTTCACCGCTTTTTGTAATATAATTTAGAAGGTATTGAGACTGAGTGTGGGGACAATCTAATCCCTGAAATGATAGTTAAAGAAGAGTGTAAATGATACTCTGAAAGTGAACCACCCTCTCAAAGCTCCTGCATACTTGATGAAAACATCAGTTTATGGGAGGTAAAAGATGTAATTATCGATGTGGATGTGTATGAACAAACTAGGCACCTGTATGTGAGTTTGGGAGGTGGTATTGGTTCATTCAATTATGCACTATACTGCAACATGCAAACTGTGAGCCATAAGTGAAATAAAGGAGCGGTCATTATGACAGGAACGCGTATGGACACAGAAAAAACCAATCTCGTCACCGGAGCGGCCGGGTTTATCGGCTATTACCTGGCCAAACGCCTGCTGGAAGCGGGCTGCCGAGTGGTAGGGCTGGACAGTGTGAACGATTACTATGACACCGGGCTGAAAGAGGCCCGGCTGGCGGCGCTTGCGCAGCATTCTGCTTTTACTTTCGTGAAGGGGGATCTGGCGGATAAAGCCCTGGTGATGGACACCTTTGCACGGTGGCGGCCGGCGCTGGTGCTGCACCTGGCGGCCCAGGCGGGGGTGCGGTACTCCCTGGAAAACCCGGACGCCTACATCCGGAGCAATATCGTGGGCACCCACCATGTGCTGGAGTCCTGCCGGAGCTATCCGGTGAAGCACCTGGTCTACGCTTCCTCCAGTTCGGTGTACGGGGCCAACCGGAAGGTGCCCTTTGAGGAAACCGACCCGGTGGACCATCCCGTGTCCCTCTACGCAGCCACCAAAAAGGCCAACGAGCTCCAAGCCTATACCTACAGCCACCTGTACGGCATTCCCGCCACGGGGCTGCGGTTCTTCACCGTGTACGGCCCCCTGGGGCGCCCGGATATGGCCTATTTTTCCTTCACCCAAAAATATTTTGCCGGGGAACCCATCCACATCTACAACAACGGAGATTTCGAAAACGACCTGTACCGCGATTTCACCTACATTGACGACATCGTGGAGGGTGTGATGCGGGTGGCGGCCCAGGCGCCGGTGGAGGGCGTACCCCACCGGATCTTCAACATCGGCAACCACCAGCCGGTGAAGCTGATGGACTTTATTGCCACCCTGGAAGGCTGCCTGAGCCGGAGCCTGGGGCGGGAAGTGGTGTTTGAGAAGGTGTTCGAACCGATGAAGCCGGGCGACGTGCCTGCCACCTATGCTTCCACGGAGCGGCTGGACCGGGCAGTGGGGTTCAAGCCCGAGACACCTCTTTCTGCCGGACTGCAGCGGTTCGCGGACTGGTATGTGGGGTATTATGAAGAGAAGTGATTCAACCGGAACCGTCCCCGGCGCGTCACAGCTTTCCTGGCGGACGCACAGTTGAAATGAGGTGAGCGACATGAGCGACATCCTGCTGGAAGTGACCAATCTATCCACCCACTTTTACACCGATGAGCAGGTGATTCCTGCCGTGGATGGGGTATCTTTTAGAATGAACCGGGGGGAGACCCTGGGCATTGTGGGGGAATCGGGTTCGGGCAAGAGTGTCACCGCCCTGTCGGTGATGCGGCTGATCCCCCATCCGCCGGGGAAAATCGTGGGCGGCAGCATTCGGTTTAAGGGGGAAGAGCTGCTGACCAAAAGCGACGCGGAGATGCGGCAGATCCGGGGCAACCAGATTTCCATGATTTTCCAGGAGCCCATGACGTCCCTGAACCCGGTGTATACCATCGGGCGGCAGATTTCGGAAGCCATCATGCTGCACCAGCAAGTGCCCAAGCGGCAGGCGGTGGCGAAAACCATTGAGATGCTGACGCTGGTGCGGATTCCGCTCCCGGAAAAACGGATTCGCCAGTACCCCCACCAGCTGAGCGGCGGCATGAACCAGCGGGTGATGATTGCCATGGCGCTTTCCTGTATGCCGGACCTGCTGATTGCCGATGAGCCCAACACGGCGCTGGATGTGACCATCCAGGCACAGATCCTGGAAATTCTGAAAGACCTGAAGGAGCGGCTGGGCACTTCGGTGCTGCTGATTACCCATGACCTGGGCATCATTGCGGAAATGGCTACGCAGGTGTTGGTGATGTACTGCGGGCGCGTGATGGAATACACCGACGTGCGCTCGATTTTTAAGGCGCCGGCGCATCCCTACACCGTGGCCCTGCTAAAATCCATTCCTCAGGTCACGGGCCCGAAGCACAAGCTGTATGCCATCAAGGGCATGGTGGCGGCCCCCAGACTGGGGATGGTGGGGTGCCGTTTCAAAGAGCGGTGCGAAGACGTGTTTGACCGCTGCTGGCAGGAAGAGCCTGAGCTGATGCACGTGGGTCAGGGACTGGTGCGGTGCTGGAAATATGTGGAGGAACACACAAACAAGGAGGGAAAATGATGAAAAAGAGAACAGCCTTGAGCAGGATCATGGTCATGTTGCTGGCAGTCAGTATGCTGGCGGCAGGATGTGCTTCACCGGCACCGGCGCCTGCGCCGGAGGAAACTCCGGAAGGGGAACCGGCACCGGCAGCGGAAAAAGTGCTGGTGATGGGGTATGAGCGTGATGCGGAAACCCTGGACCACATTAAAACCGCCTGGTATTCGGATGCGCTGATTTACATGTTTGACCGCCTGGTGACTCGGGATTATGACTTTAACTACCGGCCCGGCCTGGCCGAAAGCTGGGATGTGTCGGAAGACGGCCTGACCTGGACCTTCCACCTGCTGGAGGGGGTCACCTTTCACAACGGCGAAGCCCTGACCGCCACGGACGTGAAATGGACCTTCGACACCATCCTGGATCCGGAGACGGCTTCTCCGTTTGCGGGGGATCTGGGCGCCATTGCGGAAATCAATCTGATTGACGATTACACCATCGATTTTGTGCTGAAGTACCCGTTCCCCAACCTGCTGTTCAACCTGTCCAACACGGCGGCAGGCATTGCCTGGCACGGCATGTATGACGAATACGGCGACGACTACGGCGCCCTGCATGTGGTGGGCACCGGCCCCTACATGTTCGAAGAGTGGGTGCGCGGCGACAGGATCGTGCTGGTGAAAAACGAGGACTACACCTGGGGGCCGGAGTGGATGAGCAACCGCGGGCCCGCCCTCATTGACAAAATCGTCCTGCGCACCATTCCGGAGGAAACATCCCGGCTGATGGAGCTGGATACGGGCGGCATTCACATTCTCCGGAACATCACCCCCGCCATTTATGAGCAGGTCAAAGACAAAGACGACATTGAAGTGGTGCGCGGCGCCGCGACCCGGCTGGGTTACCTGGCCTATGCGACGGACAAGGCACCCTTTACCGACGTGCGCGTGCGGCGGGCCATCAACCATGCCGTGGACCGGGAATCCATCGCGCAGTTCGTTTTCCGCGGCCTGGCGGAACCCGCCTACGGCTACCTGCCGCCGGCGCTGACCTCCGAGTACTATGCGGACAGCGAGCGGGACGGGTATGCGTACGACCTGGAGCAGGCGAAAGCTCTGCTGGCGGAAGCGGGCTTTGCGGACGGGCTGAGCCTGCAACTGTCGGCGGACAACTCCACGGAAAGCACCCGGCTGGCGGAAGTGCTGCAGGCGCAGCTGGGCGAGGCGGGCATCAACGTGGAGATCCGTCTCTTTGACAGTGCCAGCTATGCGGATCATCTGCGTGAAGGCAGCCAGGAACTCTTTATCCGGCTCTACAGCTGGCCCAATGCGGATATTCTGGACTGGTTCCTGCTTTCCAGCCAGGCGCCTTACCCGAACCATTCCCGCTGGGTGGATGCCACCACGGATGAGCTGATTACCAGTGCGGCGCAGATGCCCACCTGGGACGAACGTTCCGCCGGGTACCATGAAGTGCAGAAGCACCTGATTGAACAGGCGGTCTGGTGCCCCATTTATGTGCCGGAAACCCTGATTGCCGTTCGGGAGGAAGTGAAGGGATTCAAATTCCATCCCTGGATGATGCAGATTAACGACGGTTTCGACCTCGAATAGTGTCTTGCTTTTGCCGCACCTTCCGGGCTCCGGCCTGGAGGGTGCTGGCTTTTCGATTTTTAGGGCAGATCCAGAGATGGCGGTGATGGCGTTGCTGAAATACATTATTAAAAAACTGATCCTGACGATTCCCATTCTCATTGGCGCCAGCATCATTGTGTTCATGCTGATCCACATTGCCCCCGGGGACCCGGTTCACCTGATCGTCGGCCCGAATGTGACGCCGGAAGTATATGCGAACATTGTCGAACGGCTGGGGCTGAATGAGCCGCTCCCGACACAGTATTTCAAGTTTCTGTCGAATGTGGTGCGGGGGGATCTGGGCATGTCTATCCTGCAGCGCCGGCCGGTGGCGGACATTA
>JAWSUV010000113.1:0-9439 GCA_033549305.1 Bacillota bacterium
TCCGGTGGAACATTCCCCCGGCCCATCGCTTCGATGACAAGACCCCGATCTCCCTGTTCAACACAGAACTGAAGGAGATGGTCATCCATGCCTGCCACACATTTGATTAATGAAACCCGATTCTCAAGAAAAGCTGGTTGTAAATGCTGGCGGTGTACCACTTCCCGGTGGAAAATCACCTCATCATTGTCGACAATACCCAGCGCACCAAATTCAAGCGACTGAAAGGTATTCAGCCGCAACGTATTCGTTTTGGTCACTTCACTGGCCGCATTGACTTCGTTGTTCATCACCACCAAAACTCCTTTGTGGCAGGCATCCGGCGAAATCGCCGTACAGACTGCCGCTGCCAGATTGCTTGGCCCGTCATATCCCAGTTCAGAACTGTTACGCATGGCGCCTGTCACAACCACCGGCTTGACCGTGTCCAATGTCAGATCCAGCAGATATGCGGTTTCTTCCAGACTGTCAGTGCCGTGAGTGATCACAACACCTGCAATGTCTTCCCGTTCCAGCAACGCCTGTACACAGTGACGAAGCTCCATCATAAGATCTGGGTTCATGTGGGGACCGGGCAATGATGAAAAATTAACCGATTCAACCTCAGCAAACCGATCAATGTTCGTCACCATGGACAAGATCTGGGCTCCCGATAATGATGGAATCGCTGCTCCCAGCCGTTCATCAATGGACATGGAAATGGTGCCGCCGGTAAAAACGATGGCAACCTTTGGCTTTTTCATGACACGTCCCCCTGTTTTTTGATTCATTATCTCTTGCAATCCTGCTTCTATTATATGCTGAGAGACCATTTGAAACAATGCTTATCTCTCAAAGTGAGAAATCGTTAAATGCCTCATATTAGCCGCCTTTACCCTTTTCGGGGAAATTTATTTTCCGAATCTTGTTAAAATGCAGCACCATCTGGGCGGATGCGGCTTGAGAAAGTTAAGAAATACAGTGGAATCAACGCATCCCACAAAATCTTTCTTTTTTATAGTATAGCAATAAATCGAATTAAGTGGTACAATATAGTAGATTTAACAAGGATTACAGCGATTTAAGTGAAAATGGAACAAGTTTGATGGTGCATTCGATCATAAGTCATTTTAATGAGCCTTGCAAGGAATCAGCATCTATATCAAGCAGACACGAACATCAGCGCCTTGCATACGTATGCAGAAGTACCCACTTGCCGGAAAATATTGGCAGGTGTGGCGAGAACAATTTGAAAGGCAGGTGTTGTTTTTGAAGAAAAATATTGTTGAATACCCATTAACTTATCCCCAAAAAAGCATCTGGTATCTTGAGAAGTTATATCCGGGCACCGGTATTGGAAATATCGCAGCAACACTTAAAGTGCACGAACGGCTGGACTATAATCTGATGAATCGTTCCGTGAACCTTCTTTTGACCCGCAATGAAAGTTTTTGGATTCATTTCAGGGAAGATAATGGAACCCCGGTACAATGCTTTTCTGATCCGCAGGTTTATCACATCGATGAATTTGATTTTAGAGGGATCGACCGAGAAAAGCTTTATGCTTGGGATCAGCAACAGGCACCCATCCCTTTCATCCTTGATGGAAACGAATTGTTTTATTTTGCACTCATACATATCGATGAGAATACCAGTGGTCTTTTTACCAGAATCCATCACTCTATCGCCGATGCGTGGTCTCTCACTCAAATTGGCAGTGAGATCCTGCTCTATTATCGTGCGCTGAAAAACGATGAACCGCTTCCAGAGGCAAAGAACCCATCCTACCGAGAATTTATTGAGAACGAACAACTTTATCTTAACTCAAAAAGGTTTTTAAAAGATAAAACATTCTGGGCTGAGCAGTTTGATCATATTCCAGAACCCACCACTCTCAAACCGCGGACTTCCAAGAAAATCAGTCTCAAAGCAAATAGAAAAACCTATCTGCTCCCTGAAAAATTGGTTAATAAGATTAAGGACCACTGCAAAGAGAACCACACATCAATTTTTTCCCTTTTTTTTGCTGCCCTCAGTATTTATCTCAACCGGGTTAAAGCTTGTGAGGATATTACCATCGGGACACCAGTGCTCAATCGAACTTCCGCTATGGAAAAACAGACAATTGGGATGTTTATTTCTACGGTTCCATTGCGTATCAAAATGGACGGCAATCTGAATTTTGTTGCTTTTTCCAAACTGGTGGATCAAACATGGTTTGCGGCACTTAAACACCAAAAATATCCATATGACTGCCTGATGCGTGATGTAAGAGACCGAGCTGAAGGTGTTGAACGGCTCTTTGATATTGCACTTTCCTACCAAAACGCCAAAATAATTCACTCAGAAATTGATGTAGAAACAGAAAGCCGTTGGCATTTCAGTGGATTTCAAGCAGAATCTCTCTATCTGCATATTAATGATCATGATGATGAAGGAAAGATTCTGCTTAACTACGACTATCTGTCAGAACTGTTTTATGAGAAAGAGATCGAATTCCTCCATGACCATCTCATACGGCTTCTCTGGCATGCCCTAGACAACCCTATGCGCCAACTGTCACAAGTTCACATGCTGTCAGCGAATGAACTCGAAACAGTACTTCATGAATTCAATCAGACCGATGCGGCTTTTCCCCAGAATCTCACCGTTAAAGAAATACTCGAGGAACAGGCAGCCCTCTATCCGGAGCGCATTGCATTATCGCTGAATGGAAAAGGCATTACTTACCACGAGTTGAACGCACGGGCAAACCGACTCGCCCGCATTCTGCGAAACCGGGGTGTAGAGCCGGAAAAAATAGTAGCCCTCCTAATGCCGCGCAGTCTTGAAATGATCGTTTCCATGCTTGCGGTGGTTAAGGCTGGCGGTGCATATCTGCCCATTGATCCACGCTATCCTTCAGATCGTATCAATTTTATGCTTACCGATAGTGGATCCCCTTTCCTGCTGACAGTAGAAAACACCTCGCCTGCTCAAGGCTTCAGTGGAGAAATAATTGCGCTAAATGAGGATTTGGCCGGTGTACCAAACATTCTCGACGAAACCAATCTGACGACTGTCAACCGGCCGGAAGATTTACTGTATGTGATCTACACATCCGGATCCACAGGCAATCCCAAAGGAACCATGATCGAACACAGAAATGTTGTCCGGCTCCTGATCAATGACCGGCTGCAGTTCAGTTTCGGACCTGAAGATGTCTGGACGATGTTTCATTCTTACTGCTTTGACTTTTCTGTCTGGGAAATGTATGGTGCATTTTTCTATGGCGGCAAACTGGTAATGGTTCCCCGGGAGACGGCACAGGATACTGATCAGTTTCTCCGGCTTCTGCAGCGCGAAAAAGTCACCGTTTTAAACCAAACACCCGCCGCGTTCTACAACTTAATCCATGTTGAGGGGAAGGAACCTGAGCCATCCCTTGGTTTGCGATATGTTATTTTTGGCGGAGAAGCACTGAAGCCTTCGCTGCTGATTCCTTTCCGCCAACGCTATCCAGAGACTGATTTAATCAACATGTATGGGATTACTGAGACTACTGTCCATGTCACTTTTCTTAAACTGACGGATAATGATCTGGAGCGGGGTATCAGCAATATCGGCCGACCCATCCCCACAAACAGAGTATATATTCTGGATCGCTACTTAAACCCACTTCCTATTGGTGTCCCGGGAGAGTTGTGTGTCAGTGGAGATGGTGTCGGAAGAGGGTATCTCAACAATCCGGCACTCACCAACGAGCGGTTTGTACCGAGTCCATTTGTTCCAGGAGAAAGGCTCTATCGTTCGGGTGACCTGGCCCGTTTTTTCCCAAAGGGAGACATGGAATATCTTGGACGAATTGATACCCAAGTGAAGATCCGTGGTCATCGAATCGAATTGGGAGAAATCGAATCGCGAATGCTGGCTTTCGACGGTATTCGCGAGGCTGTCGTTATCACCAGGGACACTGTACAGGGAACCCATCAGCTGGCAGCGTATTATGTCGGTGATCGGGCGATTGACGAAGAATCGCTTTACTTGTTCCTTGAAAAAACTCTGCCCGATTATATGATCCCAGCGGGATTATTCCAATTGCCTGCCCTTCCCATCAATTCCAATGGAAAAATAGACCGAAAAAGTCTGCAGTCTTTCGGGAATATCAAGAAGGAGAAATCAGTTGATTTCAAAGCACCTGAAACAGACTTTCAGCAGAGTATTGCCAGTGTCTGGCGTGATGTGCTGGGTCTGGAGAATATAGGGATTAATGATAATTTTTTCCGTTTGGGCGGCGATTCACTGGCAGTGGTCATGGCGGCTGCACAGCTTGGAGAGAATGTTGAATTTGCTGATTTTTATCAAAATCCCACCATTGAATCTCTGGCGCGAGCACTGGAAGAAAAACAGGCTAGCTCTTACGACAGACAGCTGTTAATGCAGTTGTCGGAAAACGCCGATCGGGAACAAGCAATCATCTGTTTCCCTTATGGCGGGGGAACCGGCATTGTTTACGGCGACCTGGCGGCAGCAGTGGAAAAAACATCAGGTAAATATTGCCTTTATGCTGTAAACCTGCCTGGACATGATCCTGGAGATGACCGGGAGATGATTTCCATCGAGGAGGCAGCCGACCGACTGGTGCAGGAAATTCAGGAACAAATCGCTGGTAAAATTACGCTGTACGGTCATTGTGTCGGTAATGCCCTGACGCTTGAAACTGCACGCAAGCTGAAGGTTCTGGGCCGGGATATTGAAATGATTTATCTGGGCGGGATTCTGCCACCGGGGAATACGCGACTCTTAGGACAAAATTTTGATCCATGGAAACTTGTGCCGGACAGAAACATCGTAAAATATCTTAACCGGATTGGGCTTCCTGCACTGGATGCCCCGAAGGATCGGCTGGATGCCATTGTGAATTGTTTCCGTCATGATGTGCGCAGCTATTACCGTTTCTTTTATGAGTTTGATAAAACAAGTAACGGAAAATTGAATATACCCGTTTGCTGCGTAGTGGGTGACAACGATCCAGTGACACGAAATTATCCCAAAAAGTTCAAACGTTGGAGCCGATATGCTGAAGTTGTTGACTTGCAGATCCTTAAAGAAGCTGGCCACTACTTCATAAAAAACAATTCACAGGAATTGGCTCGCATTCTGACCAGGCATTAGAGATGACAGTAAAGGGAGGTAATCCCAGTGCAGGAAATAGTCTTTGATCTTGGTTTGTTGTTTATTAGTCTATCACTAGTACTGATCACGTATACCGGAGTGATGGTTTTACGCATGAAGCGTAAAAACCAAGTTCACTACGCCTTTTTGTGGTTGATGGGGACAATATCTATTTGGGCTTTGGGAGCAGCTTTTATGCATTATGACTATTTACAAGGCCGACCTGTCAATCCCCAAATGTTGCAACTATCTTATATCGGCCTAATTCTTGCTCCTGTTGCCATTTTGTTTCTAGGTGTCACATTTGCCAAGACAAAAATCCCTTTGTCCTGGAAACAGGCCTTATTTCTGCTGATACCTCTAGTATCCATGATCATGTTATTTACCAATGACCAGCACCATCTGTTTTATCGCTATCTTCTTTATGAAGAACTCACAGTTTTTGAGGCGCTGGGTAGTTATTTCATTGTTCATACATTATATTCTTATATTTGTATTGCTGTAGGTATGTGGTATCTGCTTACATTTAGTGTTAAGAATGCCGGTTTCTTTTCACGACAGTCCATACTGATCCTCCTTGGTATTCTTATATCGACTGGTTATAATGGCTTGCTGACATTTCAAGTGATTAATGGACTTTTCCACACGAACGCACTATTCTTTATTGTAACACTCGCGTTTTTCTATTTCGCTATTTTTAAGTATGATTTTCTGAATGTGGTCCCGGTGGCCCTCCAAAAAATTGTCGATCACATATCGGACGGTTTTATGGTATTGGGAAAAGATGGATTCATTATCGATTATAATCTAACATTTCAAAAGATCTTCGAACCCGTTATGCAAATCCGGAGAAAACACGATCTTGCTGAGTTGGCAACCGAAATAAATGATAATCCAGAAGTATCGGAGCTTCTGTCACAATTTGCTTTGTCCGTGCAAAGTGAAGCGAATCTTTCTTATGAAAAATCCATCAGAATCGGCAGTGATCTGAAGCACTTCTCCATTGAAATCACTCCGATTTACAACAACCAGGGAGTTTATCTGAGTACCATTGTCCTGTTGAAAGACATTACCCAGGTGAAAGAGGCACTTAATACCATTCAGCGCAACTATGAAATCCTGGCTGAACAGGAACGACTTGCCTCGCTTGGTCAGTTGATTGGCGGAATCGCTCATAATTTAAAAACCCCAATCATGTCAATCTCCGGGGTCATTGAAGGTTTGACAGACCTGATAGACGAATATAGACAGTCCGTTAGTGATCCCATGGTAACCGTGGAGGATCACCACGAGATTGCTGAAGAGATGCAGGTTTGGATCGAGAAAATCCGTCCTCATTGCACTTACATGTCCGACATCATCTCCACTGTTAAAGGGCAGGCTGCTCAGTTCAGTACCGAAACACACATGCGATTTGCCCTGGATGAGTTAATCAAACGTGTAGATCTTTTGATGAAACATGAACTGCGGCGCTATCACTGTGAGTTGCAAATTCATTTTGAAACGGATCATTTCATTGAAATCCGTGGAGAAGTCAATAGTTTGGTCCAAATTTTCGACAATCTGATCATGAATGCCATCCAGTCTTACGATGGAAAACGGGGTCTCGTCGATCTCAGCATCAGGCTGGAGGGCGATGAAGTGTTGTTCATTCTAAGGGATTACGGGAAAGGAATCCCAGTGGATACCCAGAAGAAACTGTTCCGTGAGATGGTGACGACGAAGGGCAAACAAGGTACCGGTTTGGGCTTATATATGTCTCATGCAACCATAAAGGGAAGATTCGGAGGCAAGTTATGGTTTGAATCAACACCCGGTGAAGGGACCACCTTTTTTATTTCCATCCCAGTCGCTCATGCTTATCAAAACGTTCCTCAGGAAACAGCCAATCTGCCGATTGACAAAGCGATCTAGCCCTTTTTATCAAAATGAATGAAATGTAATATCAGCTGACTACCAGATTGGTTTTGATAGTGGTATAATATTGACTAATATGAAGAAAAAATACTTAACGAAGAGACTGCATAGTGATACGGGGAGGATCCGATGAGAAAAAAACGTAGTACCACGATGTCAGAATATAAGATAATCGTAGTCGATGATGAAGTAGGAATTATTGATTCCCTCGGAGTTGTTCTGCAGCGCAGCGGTTACCAGTTCGCCGGTGAAACCGATCCCCTTAAGGCGATTGATCGCATTCAGGAAGAGCATTTCGATCTTCTTGTGCTGGACTATCTGATGCATCCTCTTCACGGAGATGAAGTCGTCGAGAAGATCCGCCAGTTTAACAAGGAACTTTACATTCTATTGCTGACTGGTCATCGGGACCTGGCGCCGCCTCTTGAGACAATCAGAGCACTTGATATCCAGGGGTATTGCGAGAAAAGTGATAAGTTCGACCAGCTGATTCTACTGGTTGAGTCGGGAATTAAAACCATTTCCATGCTCAGAACGATCAAGAAGTTTCAGGAGGGGCTTAACAAGATTCTTCAGGCTGTCCCCAAGATTTACCAGCTGCAGCCCCTCGGAAGTATTCTGGAAGAAATTCTTGCGGAGATTATGCCTCTTGTCAACAGCGAACATGCCTTTATCCTGGTGGACGACATCATGGATTTGCGTGCACAGAGCAACAAGAGTATTTTTAAGGGTATTGGCAGATATAAGGCGCCCATTGATGATTTTATGGAAATGTTGGATCCCGACATGATTGAAAGTGTCGGGCATGCCCGGATGAATCGAACCACGATCCGTTCTTCAGAGGGTTTGATCCTTCCGTTGAATAACGACTACCTGGAGACTGTCGGCGTGATCTATGTTGAAAGTGATACGCTTGGCACCTCACCCCTGGATGAAGGACTCCAACTTCTGGAGATTTATGCCAGTCAGGCAGCCTCTTCCCTCAACAATGCTTTTCTGCATTCTCTCGTCAACATGAAAAATGAAGAGTTGAATAAAACCTATGATCTGCTTAAATCGCGTTACATGGATACCATTGAAGCGCTGCGGCTGGCTGTTGACGCCAAGGATATTTATACCCGCGGCCACTCAGACCGTGTTTCCTTCTATGCTGTGAAGATTGGAGAAGCCATGGGACTGCCGGAAGACGATATCGAATCGTTGCGGATCAGCGGAATCTTCCACGATGTGGGAAAAATTGGAACGGCAGATGACATTTTATCGAAGTCAGACATCTTGGACATTAGTGAGTTTGAAGAAATCAAAAAACATCCACTTAAAGGCGCTCACATTCTATCCGCAGTCTCCATGTTCAAAGGTGTTGTTCCCATCGTCCAGTGTCATCATGAACGAATTGATGGCCGTGGGTATCCACAGGGTTTAAAAGGAGATCAGATCCCGCTGCTCTCCAGAATTATTTCAGTGGCAGACGCTTTTGATGCCATGACATCAGACCGGCAATACCGGAGCCGTCTGAATTTGGAAGGAGCCATCAGACAGCTTGAAATGGGCATGGATACCCAGTTTGATGGTGAGATTGTTTCTCTTTTTCTTGAGAAACTGACTGACTTTTCACTGATTGCAAAGGAAATGCAGGAAAAAGGGATTGCTGTCGACTCCGTGGAACTGGTTTAAAAATGGTATCAATTTAAATCTCAAACTCGCTATGACAAGTCCCAACCAGATCCTCCGGTTTTATCGATAGGCAACATGTCTTATCTGATAGTGTTGGGGAGGTATTCTTCGATACATGGACAAGAACGACATTCTAACCGGTAATATTTTTAGTGCCCTGACAGCCCTTGCGCTGCCAATCATGGGCACTTCTTTTGTGCATATGGCCTACCACCTGGTGGACATGATCTGGATTGGGATTCTTGGAAGTGATGCAGTGGCTTCCATTGGAATTGCCGGCTATTTCATTGCTTTCAGCATGGCTCTGACACGATTGATACAGGTGGGAACCGAAGTTAATGTGGCGCAGAATGTGGGTGCCGGAAAAGAAAATCATGCCAGTGCTTATGCTGCCAGCTCCTTCAGACTTGCGCTGGGAATGGCAATTGTCTACGGTTTCCTGCTCCTTGTGCTGAAGAACCAGTTGATAGCCTTTTTCCAGATTAACAACTCCAGCCTTGAGTCAAGTGCCAGCGACTATCTGAGCATCATGGCATTCGGTATGCCCTTTATTTTTATTAACCCAATCATCACCTGTATTTATAACGGCTCAGGATCAAGCAAGGATCCTTTCAAGGTTAATAGTATGGGAATGGCGGCCAACCTGGTCCTGGACCCGTTATTTAGGGTCTGTTGAAAAACCTCCATATTTACACTGCTATATAACACCCTGTCA
>JAWSUV010000114.1:0-9254 GCA_033549305.1 Bacillota bacterium
TTTACATATCGCAGGGTTGTGAGGGAAAAATTACTAATTTTTGCAGTAGAATCAACATTATACTGATGTTCCAAGAATATTCTGCTGGTTACCATATAAATGTGATCACAAATACCATCTCAAAATTAAACTTTTTTATCAATCCTTCCGACCCTAATCCCAAGCTTATTATTAAGAATGGCTTGCTTTTCTAATAGTTCTTCCAACCCAATTTTTGCATATTCTTTGATTTCGTTAGGAGTACTCGAATCATCAATAACTTGGCTTGCTCTTGCAATACTTTCATAATTTTTGGCTCCCTGCTCAATTTGAATTGCAATATGTTTTTCCTCTTCCATTTCTTTTCTTATCTTTGCATTAGCAATGTCCAATACACTATTAATTGCCCCTCTAATGTCCCACCATGGTGGTGAGTTGTAACTCATTTTTATTATTTTAATAGCTTCCACATCATCAAAGTCCATTAGTGGTTGGAAACTCCCTCTCGAATCTTTTACAAATACCACAGGTCTAACATAATTAAAAATGATATGCCAAAAATCGTTATAATTATCTTCGTGATTATCTAATGATATGAATTTTTTTTCAGAATAGTTAAACGAATCTTCTAAACTTTTTTGTGGAATTGGTTCAGCAGACCGTTTTGCAACAATAAACTGCTTATAATTATACCCGCTTTGAATAAGAAGGCAGATCCGCTGTACTAGTATGATCTTATTATAATTATTACAAAACTCCGTGATATAATGATTCATTGCCCACATTGGTAAAACATTAGTTTTTTCACCAATTACCTGAATCACGCCTATATCATCTGTTCGAAGTATTTTTCTATCCATTCTTTCACTCCATCCCTTCATATGTATAATCTGGAAGCACATACAATACTCCATAATTAAGAAATCTCGTCATAATGCCTGTTTCAAGCTTCGATTACTCTCTCTTCATTCATAGATCCTTAATTGGTCCCACACCTACACCCTAACATTCCCATCAAACACCTTGCCGCCTTCATTGTATGTCACATTAAATACCATATCCGACAACCATTTCTTGAAATTGGGGTCATCGTTAAACTGCTTGAACAACTCCATATTATCAGCCATCATGTTCATCATGGCACGCTTCAGCGCCCTGTCACCTTCGATGCGGGCGTTTTGTTTGTCGGAGTTTTTCATGGCGTTTTGATAGGCTGTGTCCTTGGAAACAACACTGGGAAGCCCTTCAATATGTCGTCTCACCTGGTCTTCGTTGTTCCAGTTTTTAGTGCCCCACAGTTCATGGAAAGAAGCCAATATGCTGCTCAACAGATCCATCTCCGCATCGGCGTTTCCCCCGGCACTGCCGGTGGGTACCGGGTCTATTTCATAGTTTTCCTCTTCTTCCAGAGAAATGGTCAGGGCTTGCTTCATTTCTGCCCGGTAACTGTCCAGGTCAATGGCTTCCAAAATCCCTTTGGACAGGTCTTCTTCTTTAGGCGATGGCAGCTTGGGCACCAGCAATTGTAGGAACAGGGAGAGCTTTTCCCATTGTGGGTTGCCATAGGGGAGAATGGCCCCTAAAAAACCATAGGTGCGGACAAAGGTTTTGGCAGCGCTCTTGAAGCTGACCTGGGCATCTTCTTCCAGTTCGTTGTAAAGGCCAACACAGGCATCCAGGATAGGGTCCAGCCTGTCCCGGGGTGCATCCTTCAAGTACAACTCTGCCAGGGTGTCGATGTGGTAATCTGTGTACACCTGGTGCTGTTCCATTTCACTGATCAGATCATACAGCTTGTTGGGGTCAGTCTCATCGGACAGGATGGTGGTGGTGTAATAGGTTTCAAAAGCTTTTTTAATGGTATCTGTGTCGTTGGCAAAGTCCAGCACAAAAGTGTCTTTTTTGCCGGGGTGTGCCCGGTTCAGGCGTGACAGGGTTTGCACCGCTTTAATGTCCGAGAGCATTTTATCCACGTACATGGTATGCAGCAAGGGCTCGTCATACCCTGTTTGAAATTTATTGGCCACCACCAGGAAACGGTAAGGGTCTTTCTTGAATTCTGCCTCAATCTGGTTACTGGGAAAGCCGTTAACGCCGCTTTCATTTAGCACCTTGCCCTGGTATTCCTTTTCACCTGAAAAAGCCACAATGGCCTTGTACTGGCTTTTTCTGGCGTCCAGGAGCTTGGTGATGGCGTAATAATAATCGAGGGCTCGCTCAATGCTGCCGGTAACCACCATGGTACGGGCCTGACCGCCCACTTTTCCCTTGGCAATCACCTGCTCGTGAAAATGGGTCACCATGATGTCTGCTTTCTTGTCAATGGCGTATTCATTGGACTCCACGTATTTGCGCAGCTTTTTCTGGGCTTTCTTTTTGTCAAACAGGGGATCATCTTCAACGATTTTAGCGATACGGTAGTAGCTTTGAATAGGGGTGTAGTGCTTTAAGACATCCAGAATAAAGCCTTCCTCAATGGCCTGCTTCATGCTGTAGATATGAAAAGGGTAGTGTTTCACTTCGTTGCCTGTGGGCACTGGAATGCCAAACATCTCCAGGGTTTTGTTTTTGGGCGTGGCGGTAAAGGCGAAATAGCTGGCGTTGGGCAGCATCTTTCGTCCTTCCATGAGGCGGATGATTTTATCTTCCACGGTTTCTTCCTCGTCCACGGCTTCAGCGGTGAGGGCCCGGTTCATGTTGGCTGACATGTTGCCGCTCTGGCTGGAGTGGGCTTCGTCAATGATAATGGCGAAGGTGTTGCCTTTGTGGTTGGTGCCAATGCTGTCCAGGATGTAGGAGAATTTATGAACCGTGGTGATGATGATGCTTTTACCCTGGGCCAGGTGCTTGCGCAAGTCATCGGAATGCTCTGCATGGCCCACGGTACTGGACACCTGCATGAACTGTTTGATGGTGTTCCTGATTTGCTTGTCCAGGTTCACCCGGTCGGTGACCACAATTATCGTGTCGAAGATGTTTTTACCATTGCGCTCCAACCCCACCAGCTGGTGGGCTGTCCAGGCAATGGAATTGGATTTGCCACTGCCGGCACTGTGCTGAATCAGGCACTTTCTCCCAGGCCCATGCTCCCTGGCATCGGACAGCAGCGCCTTCACCACTGACAGCTGATGATACCGGGGGAAGATCTGCTTATGGTTTTGTTTCCGGGTGCGCTGGTCTTCTTCCACCACCACCTGGGCATAGTTTTCAATGATGTTGGCCAGTTCTTCCTTGGTCCAGATTTCTTTCCACAGGTAGTCGGTTTTTATACCCCTGGGGTTAGGCGGGTTGCCGGCTCCGTTCATGTGGCCTTTGTTGAAGGGGAGGAACCATGATTTCTTGCCTTCCAGCTTGGTGCAGAACTTAACCTGGTTGTCATCCACAGCAAAATGAACCATGCACCGCTTGAAGTTGAACAGCAGCTCCTGGGGGTGACGGTCATTTTTGTATTGTTCCACGGCATCATCCACGTTCTGTTTGGTCAGCTGGTTCTTCAGCTCACAGGTGGCCACGGGCAGGCCGTTGATGAAAAGGCACAGGTCCAGGGCCAGCTGCGTGTTGTTTCTGGAATACATCAGCTGGCGGGTAACGCTGAAAATGTTCTTGTCAAACATCTCTGCCGCCTGTTGGTTTTTATCTGTGGGGGTCATGTAAAACATGATCAGGTTGGCCGGGTAAACCTTGATGCCTTTTCGCAGCACGTCCACCACGCCCCGTTTGGCAATTTCTCCCTGAAGGCGGTTAAGGAACAGCTGCTTTTTATGGTCGCTGGCCGCCACACCAATCTTCTCCACTTCCTCCGGCTGGGTGATTTCCAAAAATCGCAACAAGCGGGTTTCATCCACGGCATAATCCCGGTTATAGTCGGCATTACTGCCTTCCTCGAAGCCGTTTTCCACCACCAGATCATTGACAATTAGGGTTTCCAGACCCGCTTCCTTTGTGTTGGTCGCCATGTGCCATGCCCCCTTTACGCGGTCTCCTCGTCCATTACTTCATCTTCTGTGAGTTCAGTTTCAGCCAATTCATCCAACTCCATGGAAAGGTCTTCCAGGTTCTCTTCCAGAACCTCCAGGTCATCATCAATGTCAATGTGCCTTACATCCACTTTGCCGGTGACCACGCTGGAGATGAGGCTGGTGCGGTATTCCGTGATGATTTTTGTCTGATCGTTAATTCTTTGAATAAATTGATCATTTTTTTTAATACTCTTGTCAATGGATTCGACAATTTTCCTTTGCTCCTCTTCTGGTGGTACTAGTATAAGTAGACTCGACAATTCATCTTTATTGATTTTTGGCATCTTTACTCGGTTTTCTGTCATAGATAACTGACACATAAAAAAGTTCGAGAGCATAAAAAATAGTAAGTACTCATTATGCATTGTTGTTTCGATTGGATACATGTCCGCGCTACAAAGCCCTTCGAATGGAGCGATTATAATTTTATTCAGCTTTGGTCTAACTTTTGAGTATATGAGTTGATCTGCATAGAATAAATGGTTACTGCTAACAACACCAGATTCATGAACCGTGTTGTATGACAATAATACACCTGTGTTTTTTTCGATATTCTCAGGTGATATTTGTGGCAAATCAGGATAATCACTTGGGTTGACTAAATTCGACTTTACTGTAGCCACTCTGGCGAACTTTTTAACATCCCAATGTTCCGGCACATCCCCCAGCCACTTAATCCCGGAAGGTTTCATCTTCACATCGGGATTAAGCCCTTTGGTCACCGCCTGGTTAATAATGGCTTGTTTCTGCTCTTTCAAAAGTTCAATCTGCTTCTTTTTCGCTTTAATGAAGCGGTTGATTTTTGTGAGTTTGTGATTCAGATAGAGGACGATTTGGTTTTGTTCTTCTATAGGTGGTTCTATGTTTAGCATGCTTTTAAAATCTTCGTATCTAAGGCTCAGCTGATCATCGCATATGCCATAAGAATATTTATGTGATTCTTCCACATATTCAGGAGATCGCAATAGGAAATGGTAGTACCTTGCGTTTATATCCTTTCTTGGGTTTAAGATGATATATGCAGGACTTACGATGCCTCTATATTTTGACATTCCAACTGCACCCTGCCACATCCGCATCTTGTTATAGGCTATATCTTCAGGTTTTACAAGTTTATATTTTGATTTGTCCAGATTTGAAGAATCTTTTTTTGATGTTGATGACAGTAATTCTTGTTGCGGAATTACTCCCCTCTTAATAGTTACTGCCAATAATGGCTCATCCGGTAGATTGGTTTTTTTTCTTTCAATCCAGAGAGATTTGTTAGGAACCACTTTCCAGTGATCAGGGATCTTTTCCAACCACTCTAAATCAGTCTCTTTATAAGCCTCATAAGGCTTCAGTTCTTCCCTCATCACCTAACCCCCTATGATTTCCTGGAGCAAGCCTTCTGTTTCGGCTTCCAGGGCACGGATGTCGGCGGCAATTTCGTCAATGCTGCGGAGCTGCACCGGTTTGTAGAAATACTTGGTGAAGCTGACTTCGTAGCCAATTTGGGTTTTGTCGGTGTCGATCCATGCATCAGGGGCATAGGGCAACACTTCCTTTTCAAAAAAGGCCTGAATGCCGCCTTGGTAAGTGAGGGGGATCTGTTCCGTGTCGCTCAATTCTTTGTCTGACTCGTATTCCACCACCCGGTTACCCATTTGGAATTTACCGGTTCTGGGGTCTGCCTTTTCCTTCTTCAGCTCTTTGCTCACCACTTCTTTGGCGGTGTCGTCACGCTGGGTAAAGTGATCGCGGATCAGCTTTTTCCGCTTGGCAGGAAACTTCATGTTTTTCTCTTTAACCAGGTCATCCAGCAGTGCTTCAAACTGGTTGTAATCATCACTGTTGTAGTCTGGGTGCCGCTGAAGGAAGGCGGTCATCAGCTGGTACACCGGCAGGTCTTTGGCGGCTTCTGCCACAGCATGGAAGACTTCCACCAGTTGTTGGTTCACAGTGACCCGGAGCCTCAGGGGTCGTTCAACGGCAATTTTCCAGTAACCAAAGGCCTCGTTGTCAAATTTCTTACTGTGTTCCGTTTCTTCAAAGGCTTGGTAAATGGCCATGATCTCTTGGCGAATTTCAGGGGTCAGTTCGCAGTTCTTGTTCCCCAGGTTTTTTCGCAGGGGAGCTTTTAGGCTGGTGGCATCAATGAGCTGCACCTTGCCTTTGCGCCGGTCTTCCTTCCGGTTGGTCACCACCCAGATATAGGTGGCAATGCCGGTGTTGTAGAACATATTTTCCGGCAGCGCAATAATGGCTTCCAAGTAGTCGCTTTCGATGATGTAGCGACGGAAGTTGCTTTCCCCCTGGCCAGCATCACCGGTGAACAGGGAGGAACCATTGTGTACTTCTGCAATACGGCTGCCCAGTGGGGTGCCGTGTTTCATTTTGGCCACGTTGTTGGCCAGGAACAGCATCTGGCCGTCACTGACCCGGGGGATCATCTTAAACTCCGGTTCATCTTTGAAGTTGACCACGAACCGGGGGTCGGTGATCTCGGTCTTTCCGCCCAGGCGTTCAGCATCGGTTTTCCAGGCTTTGCCGTAGGGGGGATTACTGAGCATGAAATCGAACTCCATGGCGGCATTGCCGTCATTGGAAAGGGTAGAGCCGTAATAAATGTTGTCTGCCTCTTTACCGTCACCCTTCAACAGTAGGTCGGCCTTGGCAATGGCGTAGGTTTCCGGGTTGATCTCCTGACCATAAAGATGGATGGACACGTCTTTTCCATTTTCCTGGGCCAGCTGGGACAGGCGCTGGTCGGCGATGGTGAGCATGCCGCCGGTACCGCTGGCGCCGTCATAACACAGGTAGGTGCCATCTTTGATCTTTTCTTTGATGGGCATGAAGATTACGTCGGCCATGAGCTCCACCACGTCACGGGGGGTAAAATGCTCCCCGGCTTCTTCGTTGTTTTCTTCGTTGAACTTTCGGATCAGCTCTTCAAAAATGACCCCCATGCTGTGGTTGTCCAGGCCAGGTAAACGGACTTCGCCCTGGTCGTCCAGCACCGGGTTAGGGCTAAGGTTGATGGTGGGGGACACAAATTTTTCGATGACAGCGCCCAGTATATCGGCTTCAATCATGGTGTCTAATTGGTTTCGGAATTTGAACTTTTCCAGTATTTCTTGGACATTGGGTGAAAAGCCGTCCAGGTAGGCGATGAAATCAGCTTTTAGCTGCTGATTTTTGGCCCGTGATTTAAGATCTTTCAGGATAAAAGGGGAGGCATTATAAAAGGATTGGTTGGCGGCGGTGCACAAGGCGTCAGTTTGGTTCAGGATGCCGGCTTCATCCAAGTTCTTTTTCATTTGCAACACGTCTTCTTTGGTGTCTTCCAGCACTGCGTCCAGTCTTCGGATCACTGTCATGGGTAGAATCACATCCCGGTACTTTCCTCTTACGTATACGTCTCTCAAACAATCATCTGCGATGCCCCAGATAAAACTGACAATCTGGTTGTAAGTGCCGTTAGTCATGTAATTCCCTCCAGTAAGTGAATTGAATGATGTTGATTGCAAATTTTTTCAGCGAAATTTCGTCTCATGGCAGCAACTTCGGAGTGTACCGCACACTAAACAACATGTCGGAAAATCCGCTTTTGAACGTTGAACTGATCGGTGCGACTTGTTATTCATTCTGGTGAAGACATGGATCCGTTTCATCTGGCTGGTCAGAAATTCATTTCTTCGTTGAAACGGAATGTCACAGGACGGAGAATGTCGACT
The DNA here is from genome assembly GCA_033549305.1 of Bacillota bacterium. GTDB lineage: Bacteria > Bacillota > Clostridia > Peptostreptococcales > Tindalliaceae > Anoxynatronum. The sequence continues at coordinate 7,715 of JAWSUV010000114.1, forward strand.
GCGTTCAATGTGGCAGATCTTTGATAAATGCTGAATGATAAGAGCATTTGAATCTTTCCTACTTCGACCCTACTTCGACGCATTAAGTAACCTTTTTCGACATCGATCACAAAAGTCCTGCCTTTATGTGTATTTTATTTAACGGTTTTTCGTTTAATTCCAGTTTAGCACATGGCGTGGACAAAAGGTGAATGATATGAGTAACCAAAGGCTAAAATCATATTTTTTAGTATTTATATTCTATGATACAGATAATTATGGTATATTGAAGAGAACTATTGTCCAACCAGACAGAAAGGGTGTCATCACATGAATATCGCTGGGCGTTTAAAAGAAGGACGATTAGCGAAAGGGCTGACTCAGAAGGAAGTAGCGAATCTCATTGGCAGTAACCAGCAGAACATCACCAGTTACGAGAAAGGCCGCAGCCACCCTCCCCTTGATGTTCTCAAAACATTCATCGAGTTGTATGAACTCGATCCGTATGTCCTGCTTGAACTAGAACCTCAGCCCTGGAACAAGATCCCGGTCTACAGCATGCGGAGTGAGGGAAAGGCGTTCTTCATGCCCAAAAATATTGTGGGGTATGAATTCACGGACATTGAAAAAGCCGATGAGCATTTCTGCATACGCGTCAAGGGCAACAGCATGGCACTTTACCGGCTTCTCGATGGTGACACGGTTTTTCTCCGCAGGCAGCATGCCGCCAGTAACGGTGATCTTGTGCTGGCAAGCCTGGATCAGCACACCCACGTCCTGCGCCTTTACAAGGAAACGGAAAACGGCTTTTTTCTGATGTCTCCTGACGTAGCCGTTCAAGACACATTTGTACCCCTTGATAAAGACGGAAAAATCCCCGAATCCATACAGATCCGGGGAGTGGTCAAAAGAGTGCTGTTTGATTATGAGAATCCGTTCCGGGAAGGCCGCTGCTCTACATAACGCCGTTCTTATGCTTTTAACGCCTCTTCCCGTGCATTAGCAAAAGCCATGACGCATCGGTCAATATCCGCATGGGTGGTTTGAAACGAACACACACTGAGCCGGATCACCAGCTGGCCTTGCCACTGGCTGCCGCCGCACCACAGTTCACCGGAGCGCTGAACCTTTTGCAGGACTGCCGCTGTCAGTTTCTCATTTTCAGCGGCCAGAAGCACCTGGTTGAAACACACTTCGTTCAGGATTGAAAATCCGGCTTTGGACAGCTCCGCTGCAAAATGGACGGCCTTTTGCTGCAGATCTTCCACCAGTTCCGCCACGCCTGTTTTCCGCAGTGATTTGAGTGTGGCCCACAATTCAACGATGCGGGCGCGCCGGGACATTTCCGGGGTGTAGTGCATGCCATCCCGGTGGGCACTTTGAACGATGTAGGAGCCGGTTATTTCAAGGGCGCTTGCCAGCGCTTCCCGGCCGGCCGCCAGGCCGCAAAGGGTGGCGATGGAGGAGCCACTCACGTATCCGACGGCTGTCGTTTCCGGCAGCCCCAGTAATGTGACGATCCACGCTTCACACACTTCTTCCAGTTTGGATGCAATGGGGG
>JAWSUV010000115.1:0-9208 GCA_033549305.1 Bacillota bacterium
AACATTTCATAAGATTATGTGCTTGAAAAACGTCTATTTTGACACTACAACCAAAATTCCAACTCACAAAAAACCCGCATCAGCCTGATATAGCAAAAGCGGGTTTTTGAATGGAGTAGAATAACGGACTCGAACCCACGTCTGCTTCCATAAAAAATAACCAGTGTATTATGAACTTTTTATAGATGCATAGAAGCGTTGGCTGAACTATTTCAAAAAGACGGTTTCTTAACTGAAATTTCGAGAGGTCAGAATGTCAGATCCATCATTATGCCCGCTTCAAGGGATTCAGATCACAGAACAGATTAGCTCTTAATAATCACTTTCTCGCCTCTTTCGAAGAAGACTAACTATTAAAAACAGCATTCGCTTTCTTCACCATTTCTTTTGCGTTTTGCTTCACCCATTCCGGGTCTTTATTCATCCGGGCCACACCGCTGTCCATGGCGGCCTGGGCCACAGCGGAAGCCACGGCGGGAGCCACACGCTCGTCGAACGGCATGGGGATAATATATTCTTCACTCAGTTCCGCATCGGGAATGATTGATGCCAGGGCATGAGCGGCTGCCAGCTTCATCTCTTCATTGATGTCTTTGGCCATGACGTCAAGGGCACCTCTGAAAATTCCGGGGAAGGCCAGAACGTTGTTGATCTGGTTGGCGTAATCGGACCGACCGGTTCCCACCACACGAGCGCCGGCTTCCTTTGCCAGTTCAGGATCAATTTCCGGTACCGGATTGGCCATGGCGAAGATGATAGCGTCCTTTTTCATGCTCTGCACCATTTCCTTAGAAACGATGTTGGCGCTGGAGACACCGATAAACACATCGGCCCCTTCCATTGCTGCTGCCAGATCTCCCTGCTTCTGCTTCTTATTGGTGACAGCGGCCATTTCTACCTTAGCCCAGTTCATGCCGTCACGGCCGGGGTACAGAATACCTTTGCGGTCCAGCAGCAGAACATCGCCCGCACCAGCCGTCTGAAGGATTTTTGTAATGGCAACACCCGCTGATCCTGCTCCATTAACGACAATCACGAGTTCTTCCATCTTCTTCCCAGTGATTTTAAGTGCGTTGATCAGGGCTGCCAGGGTGATGATGGCAGTACCGTGCTGGTCATCATGGAAAATGGGAATATCCATGGTTTCTTTCAGTTTCTGCTCAATGTAAAAACAGTTGGGTGCTGCGATATCTTCCAGGTTGATGCCGCCAAAGACAGGTTCAATTTGTTGGACAATTTCAATGATCTTGTCCGGGTCCTGGGTGTGCACACAGATGGGAAATGAGTCCACACCGCCGAAGCACTTGAATAGCACCGCTTTTCCTTCCATGACCGGCAGGGAGGCGGGTCCGCCGATATTGCCAAGGCCCAGCACAGCACTCCCATCAGACACTACAGCCACCATATTGCCTTTAGCTGTGTACTGGTAAATGGTCTCCGGATTTTCATGAATTTCCTTGCATGGTTCCGCCACACCCGGTGTGTACGCCAGGCTCAGACCCTGTCTGTCTTTTACAGGCACCTTGCTGATGACTTCCAGTTTTCCCTTGTGATCCACATGAAGCTTCAGTGCATCGTCTCTTAATGACATGAAAACGCCTCCTTGACTGGTATTGGGATTCTTTTAAATGATCTGGTATTCTTTCTTGCCCATTTCATACAAATTGTTGCCTTCAGAATCGATGATCACCGTGACGGGAAAATCTTCGACAGTGAGTTTGTATATGGCTTCCGCCCCCAGGTCATCAAAGGCAACCACTTCTGCCTCCTTGATGGCTTTCGCCAACAGGGCGCCGGCACCGCCAATGGCGGCAAAATAGACGGCTTTGTTCTTAACGATTGATTCAACTACATACGGCTTTCGCAGCCCTTTTCCAATCATGCCTTTCATGCCCAATTCCAGCAGCGGCGGCGTATACACATCCATTCTTCCGCTGGTGGTGGGGCCGGCAGAGCCAATCACCGCACCGGGTTTGGCCGGACAGGGTCCCACATAATATATAGTCTCCCCTTCCAGGTCCACCGGCAGTGATTCGCCTTTTTCCATCATGTCGATCAGCCGTTTGTGAGCAGCGTCACGGCCGGTGTAGATGATACCATTGAGCATGATCCTGTCGCCGGCTTTCAAGTCGTTGATGACTTCGTCGGTTAAGGGTGTCCTGATTCTTTTTTCCATGAAACACACCTCCGTGATTCAATTAGATGACAACATCCTGATGACGCGCCGCATGACACTGAATGTTGATGGCTACCGGCATGCTGGCGATATGCGCCGGGAAGGTTTCAATGTTGACCGCCAGTGCGGTGGTTTTTCCACCGAATCCCTGGGGCCCAATCCCCAGCTTGTTGATTTCTTCCAGCAGTTCTTTCTCAATCTCACTGACCACCGGATTGGCGTGGTGTTCACCAATTTTACGCAGCAGTGCCTGCTTGGCAATGAGTGTGGTTTTTTCGATAGTACCGCCAATGCCCACCCCAACTATAATGGGCGGACACGGATTGGAACCTGCGTTTTCAACGGTTTCCAGAACAAATTTCTTGATGCCTTCCACGCCGTCGGAGGGAGTGAGCATACGCAGGGCGCTCATGTTTTCGCTGCCACCGCCCTTGGGTGCAATGGTCATTTTAACGTTGTCTCCTGGAACAATGGTTGTATGAATAATGGCCGGCGTGTTATCGCCCACATTTTTTCTCACTTTGAAGGGATCGTCAACGGTGGATTTGCGCAAATAGCCTTCCCGGTAGCCGCGGCGCACACCTTCATTAATGGCTTCAGTCAAATCACCGCCCACCACATGCACTTCCTGGCCGATTTCCAGAAAGATCACTGCAAGACCGGTATCCTGACAGATTGGCACATGATCATCTCGGGCGATGTCCGCATTCTTCAGAATATCCTGCAGTATTTCCTTGCCAAGGGGAGACTCTTCACGCTCAACCGATTTTTCCAGAGCTTCACGCACATCTGCCGGCAGGAAATAATTGGACTCGATGCACAGCTTTTCCAGTTCATCAACAATGTTGTCAACATGGACTTCTCTCATAACCATTCTCCTTACTCTGATGGATTCATCCGTCCTGCATCAGAATGACATGAATTATTATACATGAATTATATCAAAAATACATCTTATTTGCAGGAACCACTGGCATTCACAAAGAGAAGCCTCCCGCAAGACATTGGGGCCCGTCCCACAAGAGAATTCTCGTTGTTAATAAATGCTAGACCGGAACGTGCTGATCCTTAGTGCCTTTTTCACCTTGAACAGCTTCCGGATAGTAACGCTTGACCATTTCCACAACGATGGATGCCTGGCGGGCCATGTCAACACCATTTGAAGCGGTGGTCAGCTGACCATGACCGGAAACACAGGAGTTACCGGTTTTCAGGTAGACTGGAGCGGCGACGCGAACCATTTCAGGCGCTTCGTACACCCGGATAAATCCGCCGGAACCTGGAGGGTTGTCCGTATGAAGGTCAAGAGGTACTTTGACTGTTTGACGAAGAGCAGCCAGCATGGGGAGGCTCAGGTCACGCACAGGGTTGATGGAGTTGGCGCCCAGATCTTCCATCAGCTTGAAGCTGGCGGGGTTGCCCTGGCCATTATGAGCGGAATTCTTGAAGTGCATGTCTTCTGGAATCTGACCGGCTTTTCTCATTTCGTTCAACACCCAGAGTAATCCTTCGTCGTAAACGAGAACACCGCGGCAGCCAATTTCGGCAATCCGCTTAACATCTTCGATGGCACGGACAATCTGTTCCTGGCCTCTGAGTCTGTAAGCAATAACACGACCTTGTTCGCTCAAGCGGGTAGCACTGGTGTCATAAGCTGCACGGGGGCCAGTGGATAAGTTCAAACCACAGTTATAGTGTTTGCAGATGGCCACATATTCTTTAAGTTCTTGCACGGTGTGTCGGAATGCGCCGTAGGTTTCGTCAATTCGGTTGATAGTGATGCCCAGTTTTTCAGCTTCCTCTAAAAGTGCTTTTGCTGCAACAGCAGTGTTAATGGTTGGGATCTCAATGCGGTAGTGTGATCCGTCAGGGAATCTCTCCTCGGATGTTGGCAGATCAAAGGCATCGCCTTCAGGTAACCCCAGCTTTTTAAGAAAATCTCTTGTTTCTTGGAAAATCATTCTCTTCACTCCTTTTATTAATGTGGTTTAATCATTTGCTGACAACTTGACTGACGCTGGGCGGCCCGTGATCAATGATTCCTGATCCTTCACCTCCATTTAATGAAGAATTTCTGGACCAGTCCACCGTCAAGAAATTGTCATTCGCTATGCCCCTATTAAGAGCAAGACCCATACCAACTATTGTCAAAAAAACAAAAAATCATCAAATATTTTTTTGATGATTATACAAACATTGCAATTGCTTAAATTTATAGATTCCCGAATATTCTTTTTAATATTTTTTGCGGTAAGCATCATATTTAGTATTTGCAAAATCTGCGCGACATTTCAGAATACCATTTCATAATGAAACGCATCGCAATGGAAACTTCACAATGAAATGGTTAATTTCATAACAATCCTGTGATTCGCCACCAGGGAAGGAAGATTCCAAGGATCATCGCCAGGGTGGCTGCCGTCATCATCAGCCCATACTGAAGAAGCACCCGCTGTGAAAAATGATTGGATCCTGCGCCGATCATCATGGTGGCATGATGAAATGGCAGCAAAAAATGAATTGCAACGGTAATGTAAACAATTAATGTGACCGCCACCGGTTCCACTCCCGGCATTTCAAGACTTAAGAGGCCGGGCAGCATCACCGCCATGGTGGTCACGGAACTGCCAATAAACATATGTACCGCCATCACGCTGAGTACCAGAAACACATAGAAGGCCAGACTTCCTGGATCAGGCATGATCTGGACAAGCTGATCAAATAATTCTTTTCCCACACCGCTTTCATTTAGCACGCCCCCAATGGAAAAAGCTGCTGTGATAAAGATAAAAAGGGTTACATTTAGTTTTCTCAGGTCTGATGGGTACAACAACCGAGCGAAGCCCATGGCCAGTACACCAGCAAGGCTGATCCAAGCTGGATCAATTCCATGCAGCATATCGGTGGCCCATCCCAGGAGCACGCCGCTCATAATCAGTAATGCTTTGATTTCACCTTTTGAGATGCGGGTCTGTTGCTTTTCTTCTGAAGAGAACTCCTGCTGATGAATTCGACTGCGGAAGAGCAGTATCAGCAGAAAAAATACAAATACACTGCAGATGACGGTCGGCACTGCCATATAAGTCGCCCAGTCGGTCCACCCCAGATTCACGCCGCTAAACTCAACAGCAGCATGGTTCAACACCACATCCCCGTTCAGTAATACCATGGAGGTTACCGAGGAAGCAGCATAAATGCTGAACAGAATAATTTTTCCGGTTAATTGATCGACCTGGTGGTTTTTTAAATAGTTAGTGTAAATGGATGTCAGGATGATGACACGGGGAAAGGGATGAGGTATGACCAGGACCAGCACAAGCCCCAGTAAAAAGGAGAGGCTGATCAAACGCCTGGGTGATCGGCCGTAACGGGAGAGAAAGACTTGAGCAATCCTGCTGGCCAGGTGAGAGCGTGTAATTCCATCTCCCAACAGGAATGCAGAGGCCAGAAGAAGAAAAACGGTGGACAAAGGAAACCGGAAAATGGTTTGCAGTGATGAATCGCTGACCAGAAGAAACACTGCCAATAGAAACACAGAAGCGATGTTCTTATTAAAAATTCCCGTTGCCCACCAGGTGACTGTCAACAAAACAGCTGAAAACAGTATGCTCTGTTGAAGTGTTAATCCAAATGGAGTTGTCAATATGATGACCGCAGGGATGACCAGCGTACCTAGAAACAATGTTGCCTTCTTCATGATCTGATCCTCTCTCTGTGAACTCAGGATGTCATTCTGACTGGTCAATTGAACAAATCGCCGCAAAACCTTCTCGCGGCGATTCGTTGACAGGATATTCTTTACAACAGCGAATCCAGCACCTGCTTCAGGTCGGAGATGATATCTTCCGGATCTTCCAGGCCTACGGAAAGGCGTACCAACCCCTGGCTGATACCTGCTTCCGCCAGTTCCTCAGGGGCATACGTAGCATGGGTCATGGAGGCAGGGTGCTGAATCAGCGTTTCCGCATCCCCCAGGCTCACGGCCAGGCTGCAGAGATGCACATTGTCCATCACTTTTTTACCGCCTTCCTTGCCGCCGGCAACTTCAAAGGCGATCATGGCACCCGGCAGCTTCATCTGGCGTTTCGCCAGCTCGTACTGGGGAAAATCTTCAAAGCCAGGGTAGTAGATCTTCTCCACCGCCGGATGTCCCTTTAGAAAACGGGCCACTTTTTCAGCATTGGCACAGTGCCGTTCCATGCGAATATCCAGGGTCTTCATGCCCCGTGCAATCAAAAACGCATTGAATGGGCTGAGAGAGGCACCGGTCATATCTTTTAGGCCGAAACAGCGCACCTCATCCATCAATGCCTGGCTGCCCACTACGAAACCGGCGATGACATCGCCGTGACCATTCAGATACTTGGTAGCGGAATGAACCACCACGTCTGCTCCCATCGTCAACGGCTTTTGAAGGTAAGGCGTACAGAAAGTGTTGTCCACAATCACGCGGCAGCCTTCCTGTGCATGGGCAATTCGGCAAATGGCTTCCAGGTCGGCCAGGTCAAGTGTCGGATTGGCCGGTGTTTCCAGGAAGACCAGTCGGGTATTGGGTTTCATTGCCCGGCGCACGTTTTCCGGATCCTTGGTATCCACAAAGGTGACTTCCACACCAAACCGCGTGATTCCGTGATTGAGCAGTGAAAATGTACATCCATAAATGGTTTCCCCTGCCACCACATGATCCCCTGATTTCACCAGGGTCCAGAGAGCGGAACTGATGGCCCCCATGCCGGAGCCGGTGGCAACAGCGGCTTCTCCTTCTTCCAGCAGCGCCAGTTTCACTTCAACTTCTGTGCAGGAGGGATTGCTGGTACGGGAATAAACATAACCCTCTTCCTCGCCCAGAAAGCGGCGACCTCCCTGATCTGCCGACTCAAATGTAAAGGTGGATGTTTGATAGATTGGACTTGCCAGGGCCCCCATGGTGTTCTTCTGGTAGCCGCCATGAATGCTTTGGGTGGCAAATCCCATTTTAGCCAGCTCTTCTTTGTTCATTTGATAACCTCCCCGGTTCAAGTGCTGTTGATGGTTTGTTGTAAGTTCCTCAATTCTACTATATCACCAAACCGCACAAAGAAAAACAGCCTTGATGGAGTTCAATCGAGTAGGAGGTAGCTGATTAATTCAGCTACCGACCTCTCACACCACCGTGCGTACCGTTCGGTACACGGCGGTTCACGAAACATCAATTTTAACAGACAGATAATAACTACTGAAATCTTTGTAGCCCTGACTCAGCCAATATTGGTTGGTCAGGGTTTTTGTTAGGATCCATGAACTTGATATGCGCCAGAATTTCTTCCTGGAGTTGGCATATTCCCATGCTTTGGAGTTGTCTATTCCCAGCCTTACGAGGTTATCGTGTTTCGTCCTGATTTTCTTCCACTCTTTCCAACGGACAGCTCTGAGTCTTCTTCGGGTCCATTGATCCACATTTCTAGCGATCTTTTTCATGTTGGCCATTTTGTAGTACTGAACCCATCCTCGCATGAGTTGGGCAAGTTTATGCAGTCTGTACTCCATGGCAACGGACCATTTCCGGCTGGTGAGTTTTCGGATTTTGTTCTTCAGGCGTTTGACTCTGTCGGCGGGTACTTTGAATCGGACTTCTCCATCTATCATGTAGAATCCGTATCCCAGAAATGTCTTTCAGAAAAAGTCACCGATGCTGCTCTTTTCGCGGTTCACTTTGAGTTTGAGTTTGCTCTCGATAAACTGGGTGATGCTCTCCATGACCCGCTCTGCTGCACGCGGTGTTTTGAGGTAGATGTTGCAGTCATCGGCGTAACGGACGAAAGCGAGGCTTCTTCGTTCGAGTTCTTTGTCCAGGTCGTCCAGCATGATGTTGCTTAGCAGTGGGCTTAGTGGTCCGCCCTGTGGTGTGCCCCATTCGTCTTTTGTGATGACGCCGTTTTGCATGACGCCTGCTTTCAGGTAGGCCCGAATGAGTTTCAGGACGCGCTTGTCCGTGATGACTCTGGCTACCCGGTACATGAGCATGTCGTGGTTGACTTTATCGAAGAATTTCTCAAGGTCTATGTCAACGACTTGCCGGCGTCCTTCTGCGATGTAGCTTTTCGCTTTCTTCAGGGCGTCATGGGTGCTTCGACCGGTTCTGAATCCATAGCTGTTGTCACTGAAGACTCTCTCAAAATGTGGGTTTATGACTTGGACGATGGCTTGTTGGATCATGCGGTCGATGACGGTTGGGATGCCAAGTTGTCGGGTGCCTCCTTTGGGTTTGGGGATTTCCACTGCCCGGACGGGGCTGGGTTTGTAGGTGCCCGCCAGCAGTTTTTCTGTCAGCTCTCTGCCGTGTTCTTTCAGGTAGGGCAGGGCTTCCTCTACTGTCATGCCGTCGATGCCGGGACTGCCTCCGTTGCTTCTGACTTTTCGATACGCAAGGTTCAGGTTGTCGCGGTGTACAATTTTCTCCAGCAGCTTTTCTGTCGTTTCCATCTTGGTTTCTCCTTCCAATTCTGCTCAGCCGTACTACGCGCTACCGGGTTCCTTTCCGTTTCCACCGGTCTGGTTTTCCCGTTCAGCCTCATTTTCTACGATCTTTGTACGGTCTGAAATCTTCGGCGGTTTCACCGCTTCGTGTTCGGTCCTTCCCGGTATTCCCGGTACTATGACCTCTGCTGACTTCTCAGGGTTCAGCCATCCATCACTGTATGGGTTATTCATAAATTCGAATGTATCCCTGAGATCTCCCCGGGTAAGAGCGCAATCTTTCCTCCCATCTATCCGCCACATTTACCCTGCCTATTTCGGACAGTTTCGGACTTCGACTTGTTCTGCAGTCTTATCCATAGACAAAGGCCTTGTATGTGGTTCCTGTTCGTCGGACCAGGAGTTTGCCGCCGGCTTCCTTCAGATTCCCCGTCACCGGGGACACCCTTGCCTTAGGCTATGTGCTTGGTACTGTCAGCCCGCACTCGGGACTTTCACCCGTTAGATCGCGCCCATGCCGGATAGAGTAGAAAACTGATTTCAATGGGTGACCTTAACGGGTCGCCCATTTACTTT
>JAWSUV010000116.1:0-9160 GCA_033549305.1 Bacillota bacterium
GCGGGGTGCTGCAGGAACAGGAGGATGAGTATCCGATGATGAACAGTTATTTGTAAAAAATCAGCGGAAACGCAAAGGTGACAAACGCTGCCCACAGACCGTAGACCGGCAGATACCGGGTGACCGCCTCCTGGACGGAAGGCAGCCCGGTTTTTTTTTGCAGAAATCGGACATAGGCGGACAGAATCCAGATAAGGTTGGCCCAGATCAGGAGGTTGACGCCCAGCACCGCCACCCGGTTGGGTGTGATCCCGTAAGTGGACAGCCGGAACACGATGGCTGACAGCGCCACGCTGTCGATGATCAGTGCCAGCACAATGAGGGCCGCATTGATGTAGTCTGACAGGCTCTTTCCCGCGTCTGTGCCTCTTTCGGTGATGGAGAAGATGGTGACAGCCAGGACGCTCAGCAGGATTCCGTTGAAGGAGAGGAGAAAATCCCGGTCCAGGAATGGATTCTTGCCGACCCAGATCACCGTGACCAGATAGGCCAGCAGGGTGGTCAGGACAAGCGGGCTGAAAATGCGCGCGATGAAGGGTGCCATATGTTTCGCCAGTGTCAGGTTCCTGGAGACCAGATAAGCCGTCACCACCGCCAGCGACGCAGCGCCAAACAGAACGACATTCCTGAAATAGAATTCAGCGATATCCAGGCCAACAATGCCAAACAGCTGCATGGTCAGTGCGGTGAGCAGCATGCCGCTGATGGCCATGACGGCGTAGAGGATGATAAACTCCCCGTTGAATTTCAGATAGGCCAGCCGCGCGCCGCCGATGCCATGGTCGTTGCCGGTAAAGGCCAGCCCCAGCAGTGCCCACAGGAAAACAGGCAAGTGCAGGTACGCCAGGACAATGCTGTCCGTTGGCTCCATCGGCAGCAGGTTCATGTAGACAACGGCGATCAGGAACAGTGAGGCAAGGGCAGCCAGCACCTTCCGGCGTGGGAGGTGACGGCTGACAAAATAGGCGGCCATAAAGGGAAGGACGCCAAAAATCAGATTGACGGGAGTGATGGTCTGTCTTTCGACGAAATGGAAAAGAACTCTGGTGGTGATGCCGGCCAGGACGGCGAAGATGCCCATGGTGATGAACTCTTTTTGAAACCGGAAAATGGCGGATGATTCTGCCGTCTCACTGAAATGAAGGCGTTCATGCCAGACGGCCAGCACCTGGGAATCGGGGTGTTGTTGCCAGGCGTCTGAAAATAACGCGCGAAACGTTTCCGGGTCTTTCCGAAACAGGCTCTCCAGTTCATGCGGGTTAGCCATACGCTCTGTCACCCCATTGAGACTGTCCGGGTTGATCTCTCCGCTGTTCATGGTCATCGTCAATCCTTCTTTCTTTCAATCGGCTGTCTGACTGCATGCTGTGATTCCATCGCTGCTTTTTTTTCCCTTTCGCTTCTGTATTCCAGAATATCTCCCGGCTGGCATTCCAGCACCTGGCAAATCGCTTCCAGCGTGGAGAACCGGATCGCCTTTGCCTTTCCATTCTTCAGAATTGAAATGTTGGCCATGGTAATACCCACCCGCTCTGACAATTCCGTGACGCTCATTTTTCTTTTTGCCAGCATCACATCAATGTTGATGATGATCGCCATGGGATTCACCTCAAATCGTTAGGTCGAGTTCGGATTTCAGTTCGATGGCCTCTTTCAGAAGCTTTTGAAGAACGGCCGCGAAGACAGCGATGACAAGGGAGGCAAAAATAATGACCAGGCCGATCAGGGGCACTCCCGGGGCGTCATCTGCCTCTGCCATGAGAACCAGGAAGGGCATCAGTGCCAGATAGATGATGGTGATCGCAACGGCACAGTGTTTGATCTTTTTGAGGGCTTGCACGGATAATTCCGAGAAAGCAGTGCTCCTGTCAATGTAATGCAACAGTCTGGTCGCCTGAAAAAGGGCAAAGAAAAAAGGGATCGCCGATGCATACATGCCGGTTAAAACGGGTGCGAGGTAACGAGCCGCCGCCATTTCTCCAACGACCGCTTCTTTCGCCATCCAGGGCAGCCCGAACAGGCACAACCCCACAATAGGAATGCCCATTAAAAAAATCACGATTCTTAAGAAAACGGTTGAAGTTTGTTTCACGCGACAGCACCTCATTTCATCCTAATCGATTTGATTTTAGCATATTATTTATTGTTTTACAATAAATATTTATCCTTTTAAATGATATCTATCGCATATTTTATCATTCTGAGATCGAGTCGCAGATCGACAGTGTCTTTCAGGCAAAGAAAGATTCCCTCAGGCTGCCCAGGTTGAATGACGTCTCAAACCCATAGAGCGAACGTCAAAAACTGCCTGTCGATGACGAATGCAGGCAGATGTTAGCATTATTTGCCTATCCTACATTGAGGGGGGATAATACTGATTTTAGAAGTCGACCATCGCGACGAAGCCGATCAAAGACCGGAGAAAACTGTGCCTGAACAGTGCAGACAGATCGATGGAGGGATGGCAGGATTCGTATGATGTGGTTAGCGGTTGCCCTTCTGGTCCCTGTAGGGCATGACGCGCCCGATGCAGTCTTCCCGCGGGCAGCACTGGCAGTTGTAGTGCTGTTCTTTCCCTGAAAACCGGATGCCTGAGACAGACTTCATGGGCCGCATCAGGCAGCTCTCCGTCAATTCCATGCCGATGCGGTGCTGGGCATTTTCCAGCAGCTCAAAAAGAGGCTGCTGCTGTTCAAGCGGCCAGTCGTTCAGGGAACCCGGGTTGATGGTGGAAGGGTTGATCAGTCCATATGGCTCGTCGATTTGTTCCAGCACCGTATCCATGGCCGTCCGGCAGGCCATTTCCTGGATCACCCCGGCAGTATACTGGTCAAACACGTCTTTCTGGGCATTTCCCCATTCTTCCAGCTCCCTGCCGCAGGTGGCCAGGTAGGGAAACAGCCATTGGTTTTCTGCTGTGTTTTCCTGCAGGATCCTGCTGGTCAGCAAGATATCTCCAATTAACACGCCGTCTTTTGTCTTTCCAGTAATCCGCACTTTTTTGTACAGCGCTTTGGGGCGCGCGATGCGGAGGCCCTGGTCCAGCAGCGTCTGCAGCCTGTCCAGGTGTCCGCTGTTCTTTTTCATCTGCATCTTTTCCAACAGCTGCTCCATGTCCACATGACATGAGATAGCCTCCAGAACAATCACGCCCATTGCCTTCCCTCCTTTACAGTACACTTTCTTTCAGCACTCTTGCCTCCGGTTCCCGTCAGCCCGGATCATGCTGTTGTCTTGATTCGTTCACAAACACATCCGCCAGCTGTTACCCAAGGAACTGCAATGATTTTGTTGAACTGATTTTACACCACCGGCCGCCGTGAAGCAATGGGCATTACGCGTTGTGCATTACGCGTTGCTGTGTATCACACTTTGGTGCTCATGATTGGCGTCTGTCCCGGGAGAGTGTCCCCCTAAAATGCGGCTGAGGGATCTGCGCCGCCGGATAAATCAGTGTCATGCGGGTATAATATGAATGATCGAACAGCAGGGTTCGATTGCGTTATCCGGAAAATCTTAAGGGTATATGTTCAATAGGCGCGAAACGGATGCACGGATCAAAAAGGAGGTTTTACCATGGAACAGGTCAATAAACTGCCCTTACTGGGAGATCCCTTCCCCAGCCTGAAGGTGAAGACGACCCATGGGATGAAGCAGCTGCCGGAGGATTACAACGGCAAGTGGTTTATTCTGTTCAGCCATCCCGGTGACTTTACCCCTGTCTGTACCACAGAGTTTGTCGCTTTCTCGAAAAAAGCGGAGGAGTTCACGAAGCTGAACACGGAGCTCCTGGGACTGTCGGTGGACCAGGTATTCTCCCACATGAAATGGGTCGAATGGATTAATGAAAAGATGAGTGTCAAGGTGCCCTTCCCCGTGATCGCGGATGAGCTGGGCAATGTGTCCAGGGAACTGGGCATGCTGCACGAAAGCAAAGGCTCCAACACAGTGCGCGCGGTCTTCATCGTGGATGCCAAAGGAATTCTGCGGCTGATGATGTATTATCCCCAGGAAGTCGGCCGAAGCGTTGATGAAGTGCTGCGGGTGCTGAAAGCTCTCCAGGTGTCCGACGCCAACGGTGTGGCCATGCCGGAGAACTGGCCGAACAATGCTGATTACCGGGATCAGGTGATCATTCCTCCTGCCAATACTGAGGAAATGGCCAGCAAACGACTGAAACAGGCTGATGACGGCGAATGCACCTGCCTTGACTGGTGGTTCTGCTACAAGGATCTGAAAGAAAGTGACGAAAAAGTGGAAAATATCGACCACTGGATGGAATAGTTTCACCGCTGAAAAATCAGCTGACAGTAAATCTCCCGCCTCCTGATGTACAGCCGGAGGCGGGTGTTTGCTGTGTGACACCCACTCCCCAAATCTGATACAATCAGTGTAAGAAATGGAGACTGAACTGGAGGAGGATTATCATGGAACTGTCTCATGTGCAAACCCCTGCGCTCATCCTGGATCTGGATGTCTTTGAGGAAAATGCCCGGATCATGCAGGACTACGTTTCAGGCACGAAAATGGCCCTGCGGCCGCACTACAAATCGCATAAATGCACGGCCATCGCCCACAGGCAGATTGCCGCCGGCGCCAAAGGCATCTGCTGCGCGAAGGTCAGCGAGGCGGAGGACCTGGCCAATGCCGGGATCGAGGATATTCTCATTGCCAACCAGGTGGCTGATCCGGCCAAGATCACGCGGGTGGCCACCCTGGCCGCCGGCTGTTATGTGACCGTCGCTGTGGACAACGCGCAGAACATCGCCGATCTGGAAACGGCTGCGGCTTTTCAACAGGCGACCATCCACTGCCTGGTGGAGTACGAGATTGGCATGAACCGCTGCGGGGTGCAGACGCCGGAAGCAGTGTATGCACTGGTGCAGGAAATTGACAGGCACCCGCACCTGGTCTTTGAGGGCATTCAGGCCTATGCGGGGAATCTGTCGCATGAAACGGATGAGGCGACACGGAAACGCGAATCGGAAAAAGTGGAGGAACGGCTCCGGGAACTGCTGGATTTCCTGAAGGATAAAGGGGTTCCCGTGAAAGAGGTGAGCGGGGTCAGCACCGGCACCATCGGATTCCGGCCTTATGACACAGTTTACACGGAAGTGCAGCCGGGAAGCTATCTGTTCATGGATGCGGCCTACAATCAGCTGCACCTGCCTTTTAAAAATGCCCTCTTTGTGCTTTCCAAGGTGATCAGCACGAATAACCGGCAGGTGGTGTGTGACGCGGGCATGAAAACGGTCAGTGTCGATCAGGATCCGCCTGTGTTAAAGGGTTACCCACTTGCCGCGCTGCGCATGAGCGAGGAACACATCACCGTCAGTGCCGCGGACTGCCCGGCTGCAGTGGGGGATTTGCTCTTCGTCATCCCCAGCCACTGCTGCACCACGGTGAATCTCCATGACCATCTGATCCTATACCGGGGAAACAAAGTGGTGGACAAGGTGCCGGTCACCAGCCGGGGAAAGAGTCTCTGATGAGTGTGACCGATACCTCCAGGTGAACCGGAAGTCTTTCCCAGTGGGCTAAAAATCATGCGGACAAGGCGTTTTCTGTTACAGCAGGAATCCGGCCGCCAGAACAAAGACCACGATCAGGGGTGCCGGTATTTTTTTCGAGAACAGCAGCGCAACCGTCAACGCCGTGACAGCCAGGTTGTCCAGCGCCAGTCCGCTTCTTTGCATCAGGATCACCGCGGCAACGGTGATCAACCCGCCTGCCACAGCCGTCACCCCTTTCAGGGAAACCTTGATGCCCCGAATGTTTTTGATGTTTTCCCAGATGGGAATGATGAAATAGATCAGCAGCAGGCCCGGCAGGAAGATGCCGATGCCGCTGGCCACCGCCCCCAGGATCTGAAAAAGGATGCTCCCGCCACGGGCAGCCATGCCGCCGGCATAGGCGCTGAAGCTGAACATGGGGCCGGGCAGGCCCTGGACCAGCCCAAACCCGGTTAGAAATTCCTGGCTGGTCATGTATTGATTCACGTCCACCAGTTCGCTGTACATGAGAGGAATGACCACCTGGCCGCCGCCGATGACCAGATACCCATACCGGTAAAATTTCTCGAACAGATCCAGGATTTTATGATCCAGGAAAAACGCAAGGAGCAGGCTGCCCAGGGCAAAAAACCCAAAGGCTGCCAGGTATGCCCAGGGCGGGTTCAGTTTCACCCGGTTCCACAGGTTTTTCTCCCCTGAAGTCAGGACACTGACAACCCCTCCGGTGATGAGTACCAGCGGAAAAACCCAGGGATCCCGAAACCAGTAAGTGGTGACGGCGCCAAAAATCAACAGACCTGCTGTGATGTGGTCTTTCACCACTTTTCGTCCGATCCGCCAGGCGGCCACAATAATAAAGCCCACCGCCATGGGGCCAATATAGCGAAGTCCTTCCTGGGAGACATTCATGCGTCCCAGTAACTGGCTGAGAAATGACAGCAGTGTCATGGCTGTCAGCACCGGCAGTGCCCATACCAGCATGGTCAGCAAGGCCAGCAGGGGGCCTCCCATTTTGTAACCGATGGCCACAATGGTCTGGGTGCTGCTGGGACCGGGCAGCATTCCGGTCAGGGCAATCAGTTCCACCAGTTCCTCTTCCGTGATGTATTGTTTCTTCGTGATCAGTTGATCCGTAAAGACGCCGTAATGGGCTTCAGGCCCTCCGTAAGCGCCCAGGGAACAGATAAAGACATCCCGCAGGAAGGTCTTCCACCGGACCGGCTGCTGACGCTCTGAGCTGACGTCTGTTTTCATCCCACAAGCCCTCCGTTTCTTGTCCGTTGTCTGGTGACACCCTTACCGGTTCGGTTCTGCCTTGCAGGAATGCCCTTCATGGGAAAAGATGACTTATTCATGGATAAGGAGTGAATGCCATTGAAATACAAATGCCTCATGCTGGATCATGACGATACGGCGGTGAAAAGCACGCCGGCGATTCATTACCCTTCCTTTGTGGAAGCGATGAAAACCCTCCGGCCCCATCAGGAGCCCCTGAGTCTGGAAGCTTTTGTTTCCTACTGCTTCAAACCAGGGTTTTCAGCCCTGTGCACCGATATCATGCAGTTCAGCCAGGAGGAGCAAGCTCGCCAGTACGACATCTGGAGGCGGCACACCGTGTCACAGGTGCCTGACTTTTACCCCGGTTTTCCGGAGCTGATCCGGGAGTTTAAAGAACGGGGCGGCATCATCGGCGTGGTGTCTCATTCGGAGAGTGACCAGATCCTGCGCGACTATCAACAGCACTCGGTCGCAGCCCCGGACAGGGTTTTCGGGTGGGAACTGGAAGAAACCCAGCGGAAACCGAACCCCTATCCGCTGGAGGAAATGATGCGGTCATTCCAGTTGGAACCACACGAGATGCTGATCGTGGATGACCTGAAGCCCGGACTGGACATGGCCAGAAGCTGCGGAGTGGATTTTGCCGGTGCCGGCTGGTCGCACCTTATCCCGGAAATTGCCGATTACATGCGAAAACATTCGGATTACTATTTCCCCACGGTGGAGGCGTTCAGTGCGTTTCTGTTTAATGACTGATACTCACCTGATCACTCCCTGAGCTCGCACACCAGGATTCGGTGTTCCTTTTCACATTTCATCAAAACTGCAGCTGCATCCCGACGCCCAGCGGATCGGACTCCACCTCCGGAATGCCGGAGATCTTTTTCAGGGCCTGAAAGCCCGTGCAATGACCGGCGTGGATATGGGAAGGCGCATAGCCGCGGATGGCTTCGATGGTCTGGTCAACCAGTTCCTCGCCGGCGGTTGCCAGGTGAAGCCCGCCGACGATGCCGTGCACCCGCTGAACGCCTGTGAGTTTAACAGCGTGCCGCAGGGTGTTGACAATGCCTGCATGACAGCAGCCGCCCAGCACCAGCAGCCCCTTGTCCCGAATGTTGATGATCAGTGCCATGTCATCCTGCATCCAGTCACTGACCAGATTTCCCGATTCATCAAAGGTGTAGCGTCCGGTTTCTTTTGCTTCAAAATCCGTCGTCCGCTCGATCTCCCCGCTGGAGACAATTCCCGGAAAGAGCTCCACCGCGTTTTTGATCAGAAAGAGGGAACCCCCGAGTTCGGTGATGCGGTTTTGGCTGACACTGATGCCGATATTTTTGAGCTGCCAGTCCAGTTTGAAGGTCTTTCGGAAAATCTGGGGGTGGCCCACTATGGGGGTGGGACCTTCCCGGTTTTCCAGCAGCCATTCCAGGCCCCCGGTATGATCATGGTGGCAGTGGGACAGGTAAACCAGGTCCAGGGACTGGAGGGGGACCTCCGCCCGTAACAGGTTGGCGGAAAAGTTGGCGGACGTGCTTCCCGCATCCAGGAGCAGGCGCAGGGTATGATCCTCCCGGAATACCTGCACGTAGAGGGAATATCCGTGCTCCGCCGTATAGGGCGCCCCAAAGGGAACCATGTTGTCCATCAACACCGTCACCTTGACGACATCCACTTCTCCGATCGGTTCATCCGGTTTCTGGGTGATCAACCTGTATTCCGACATCTGCCCACTCCCTTTCTTTTACTCGTTTATCCACTTTTGCATGTGAACATACTTTTCAACCCCTCTACCGAATCTGAAGGGTTCCGCAGATGTGGCTGCCGGGATGGTTTGGATCCTCTTTCCCTTCTACCCGGCGAAAGATATGATCTAACACATCTGCCCGTCGGACGCCGACGGAATGTTCATTGCCGAACATTCCGTTTGATTTCACCATAGCGTTCCGTTCCCAGCTCACTCGGCTGCCCCTTTTGGCAAAAGGATAGATTCGCCAGCTTCCGGTTGACCCGCTGGACAACAATCTTTCCGTCATCCATTTTCGATTCCAGCAGGTGCAGCGCTTCCAAAAATCGTTCGTCCTTCTTCGCACGGTCATAGAAGGAAAGCACATATACGTAATAAAAAAGGTTATACGTGGCAAAAGGGTATTCCACCTGCATAAACAGGGTGCCGATTCCGTAGTGGCAGGGGCCGATGGGCTCGCGAATGGTCCAGTGCCGGAGTAGAAAATCGACAGCCCAGTCAAGGCTGGGTTCCCGGTTCAGGTGCCTGGTGAACCGGAAGGCATCCAGCGCTGTTAGCGTGGGCCCCGGGTTGGCAGCCGCCGTTTCGGGGCCTCTGCCGTAGCTGAACTTGTTGCACCGCCAGC